>NZ_JACEHK010000016.1 GCF_025377685.1 Anaerobacillus sp. CMMVII
TGCTGATGTGAAAACAATCATGAGCGATAAAGGATCTGCATTAATGGGAATTGGGGTGGCTACAGGTGAAAACCGTGCAACAGAAGCAGCTAAAAAGGCAATTTCAAGTCCTTTATTAGAAACTTCTATTGATGGCGCCCAAGGCGTACTGATGAACATTACTGGTGGTACAAACCTAAGCCTTTATGAAGTCCATGAGGCAGCAGAAATCGTATCTTCTGCATCGGATCAAGAAGTAAATATGATTTTGGTTCTGTAATTAACGAGAACTTGAAAGATGAAATTGTCGTTACAGTTATTGCAACAGGTTTTAATGACCAAGAAAACAACATAAGTGTTTCAAGACCGCAAAATTCAACTAAGACAGTTGGCGCAAAAAAACCAGTTGTTCAACAACATCAGGAAGAAAGTTTATACACAGAAAGACAACCACATGGACAGGGGCAGCAAGAATCTGCTGATACCTTGGATATCCCAACATTTTAAGAAATCGTCGAAATCGTTAAAATAAAAAGACTAGGCCAAGGTACAACATTGTACCTTAGCCTAGTCTTTTTTATTAGGATGTTTTCAAATAGATCTTTTGAGTTGTCCATTCAGAATGGACAAAGGATAAGAAATGTCCTTTGTGTTTTTACCATGTAAATAGTTGAACTTCGAAAGTTGACTTTCTCTTATTAAAAAGCTCTTTTCGTAAACTTTGTGGCTTTTAGGTCGTCTGTTGAGAATAAATAAGCTTTTTGGGACAAATTTATTTGTCCCAATGGCTTATTTATTCTCAAAAGCTTCACGCAAAGGGCGAAGAACCAAGCATTTGCTTGGTTACGACCTAAAAGCTAATAGCAACAATCTTAAGAGCGTATTAAAAACAGCTAGTGCAAAATATATTTACATCTATGATGGTGAAAGTTAGCATTTAAGCAAGAGGATAAATATTTTCAAGCAAAAAACTTGACATTTTCTTATTATATCTAAAAATCGGTTTAGAGCGAAGACGACAATTTAAGTGAAAAAAACCTAAAATTTCTGCGATTCTATCGGCATAAACTGACAGACTTATAAACAAGAAGTGATATATACTAGTTTCAAATTCTTTAAGAGGTTGTTCAAAAAGTGGAAAATGAATTAATCTTTAAAGATTAGGAAAGGAGCCGATATGGCCGTATATTTGGATGTCATATGGTTTCTAAACTTTTGTATCGATTTACTATTGCTGTTATTAACAGCAATAGTATTAAAACGAAACATCGTAAAATGGCGCCTTATAATGGGAGCTCTAGTAGCATCAAGTGTACTATTTTAGTTATTACACCGTACAGCTCTTTATACTATCATCCAATGTTTAAATTAGCTTTTTCCACTTGCATCGTTGTTACTACTTTCGGATTTAAAAGGTTCTCATACTTTATTCAAAATCTAGTTACATTCTATTTCGTTAGCTTCATATGTGGGGGTGGGTTGATTGCATTACATTATTTCTTCAATAACGAAATGGTTATTTTGAATGGGGTAGTAACAACGAAATCGACAGGCTTAGGGACGCCTATTAGTTGGCTATTAATCCTTATTGGATTTCCTGCCATTTGGCTTTTTTCTAAAAAAAGATTTGAACAAATCGAGGTAAGGAAAGTAAAGTACGAAGAAATAGTTAATGTAGATCTTTTTATATTGGACCGTCATATACAGCTAAAAGGGTTAATTGATAGTGGTAATCAACTGCAAGATCCTTTAACCAAAAAGCCAGTTATGATAATAGATATGAACGAACTACAAAATAAATTCCCTAAAACTATTGTCCAGCAAGCTAAAGAACCCGAAAGGATTGGAGAACCAACACTTCAACTTGAACAGGAATGGGAAGAAAGGCTTTGTATAATTCCATATCGAGGGATTGGTCAAGTAAATCAATTTATTATTGGTCTAAGACCAAATAAGTAATTGTTACATTGGATCATGGTGAGGAGCTAGAATGCAGTAATGTTATTGTAGGATTGAATTTTACAAATTTATCATCTGAAGGAGACTTTGATTGTATTCTACATCCCCAGATGCTTATTCAAGGAAAAAAACGTTTAGCTTAGGGAAATATCGTAACTGTAACTTAGGAGGTAGGGTACATACATGGTAAAACTTAAACTGAAATTGACATTAGTGTGGTACAAACTTTTAATGAAGTTAGGATTAAAAGCTGATGAAATTTATTATATTGGTGGTAGTGAAGCGTTGCCGCCACCACTTTCAAAAGATGAGGAAGAACATTTATTAAGTAAACTTCCTACTGGAGACAAAGCAGTACGTTCAATGTTAATAGAACGAAACTTACGCTTAGTGGTATACATTGCTAGAAAATTTGAGAACACAGGAATTAATATTGAGGACTTAATTAGTATTGGAACAATTGGCCTTATTAAAGCTGTAAATACATTTAATCCAGAAAAGAAAATTAAATTAGCAACATACGCCTCAAGGTGTATTGAAAACGAGATTTTAATGTATTTAAGAAGAAATAATAAAATTCGTTCAGAAGTCTCCTTTGATGAACCTTTAAATATTGATTGGGATGGGAATGAACTTCTCCTCTCTGATGTTTTGGGAACTGAAGAAGATATCATTACGAAAGGAATTGAGGAAAAAGTCGATCGGAAGCTACTTGTGAACGCGCTTCATACACTCAATGCCCGAGAAAAACAAATAATGGAACTTCGTTTTGGACTAGCTGGTGGGGAAGAAAAAACTCAAAAAGATGTAGCAGATTTATTAGGGATTTCTCAATCCTATATTTCTAGGCTAGAAAAGCGAATCATAAAAAGATTAAGAAAAGAATTTAATAAAATGGTATAAATATTTAGAAAAAAACAATTACTTATACCATAAATTTTTTTTTTTTGATAAGTCCCTTGTGTATCAATGTTCTACCTGATTTATCCGTTTCCACGTTTCTGATGTAGTGCATAATTTTCCCACCTGAGGAGATACTTACTCATGTACATCAACTCCTGTAAGGAGGGAAAGAATTGACACGTAATAAAGTAGAAATATGTGGTGTTGATACCGCAAAATTGCCAGTTCTAACAAACAAAGAAATGCGTCAACTATTCGAAGAACTGCAAAGCGGTGATATCTCAGCAAGAGAAAAGCTAATAAACGGAAATCTAAGGTTAGTGTTAAGTGTTATTCAACGCTTTAACAACAGGGGAGAGTATGTTGATGACTTATTCCAAGTCGGTTGTATTGGTTTAATGAAATCAATTGACAACTTTGACTTAAGTCAAAATGTTAAATTTTCAACGTACGCAGTACCAATGATTATTGGGGAAATTCGTCGCTATTTACGTGACAACAACCCAATCAGAGTTTCCAGATCACTGCGGGATATTGCTTATAAGGCGTTGCAAGTAAGGGATTCGCTAATGAGTGAGAAAAGTCGTGATCGTGAGCCAACTATTCAGGAAATCGCAAAAGTGTTAAACGTACCAAAAGAGGATATTGTTTTTGCCCTTGATGCGATCCAAGATCCTGTCTCATTATTTGAGCCAATATACAATGATGGGGGCGACCCGATTTATGTAATGGACCAAATAAGTGATGATAAACAAAAGGATATTCAATGGGTTGAAGAAATTGCGTTGAAAGAGGCAATGGTTCGTTTAAGTGAAAGAGAGAAAATGATTTTAAATATGCGCTTTTATCAAGGGAAAACACAAATGGAAGTGGCAGATGAAATTGGCATTTCCCAGGCGCAAGTTTCTAGACTTGAGAAAGCTGCCATCCAACAAATGAATAAGCATGCAAAAGCTTGAGGTAACCTAAGGGTTACCTCTTTTTTAAAAGGTAATGTATAATATTTCAACGTAATAACTGTCTAGCTCCACCGCCCAGCCCCTCGAGGTCAAATAACCTTCGAGAGAAAAAGTGAACTTCCTTTTTCCTAGAATAAAAATGAAAGAGCACACTTTTTTTCTCGAAGGACATTTGCTTGTCGGGGCTAAAATGGGGCGTGCACTTTTCTTATCAAGAATTGTAAATATAATTACCGACTTGAACATATAAATGAAACAAAGATTATTATGGATGGGGGCTATTAGATGTTAAAAATTTCGGAAATACAATCGAAGGACATTGTCAATATTTCTGATGGTAAAGTATTAGGCCATATAGGTGACTTAGATATTAATTTAGATGAGGGTACCGTTAAATCGATTATTATTGGCGGCACCGGAAGAATGCTAACATTTTTAGGAGGAAAAGAAGCAGAGATTGTTATCCCTTGGGAAAATATTGTGAAAATTGGTTCTGATGTTATCTTAGTTCGTTTAGGGGATTAAAAGTGTATTTTTGGTTAATTGGATTTATTATTGCTCTTTTTTTGAAAACTTCTTTCACTTTTCTTAGTTCGCCTTTAGATATGAGCCGTAGATACAATTTCATTTGTATCTACGGCTCAGTCTATTCTCAAAAGGTTGCTACGCCCCAATGAAATTGATAGCAACAATCACTTTTCCACTGAATTACGCTAAAAATACAGCCTACATTGCTGTTTATTAAAGGTATGGCTATTTGTAAATAGAAAAATATGTTAGAATAGAAAAAAGCATTTAGTACAGGAGGAGTGTCATTCTTGATAAATGAGACTTTTGTTTTGAATAAACTCGATAATTTATCAGTGGAGCCCTTTAAAAAGCTTAATGAGAGACTAATTGTTGGGTTTTCAACAAGAAAAAATGGGTATAGTATGAACCCATACCATTCTTTCAATCTAGGTCTCCATGTTGATGATGATAGTCAACATGTGATTAGTAATCGTAAAAAGTTAGCCGATACGATACAGATTCCTTTAGAGAAGTGGGTGTTTTCAGAGCAAGTGCATGGCAATCTAATTAAAAAGGTTTCGAAAGAAGATTGTGGTGCAGGGGCTCTAGAAGTTTCTACAGCAATTAGAGATACAGATGGGTTATATACGAAGGATAAGCATGTTTTGTTGGCTAGTCTCTATGCTGATTGCGTACCGTTATATTTTTACGCCCCAACCTATAACATTGTCGGCCTCGCGCATGCAGGCTGGAAAGGAACTGTAGGGCAAATTGGTGCTAATATGGTTAAACGTTGGACAGAGGAAGAACAAGTCCCTCTAGAAGCTATCTACGTTGCAATAGGTCCGTCAATTTCAATGCCATGTTATGAAGTTGATGATCATGTTATTAACCAGGTAAAAAAGGTTACTGCAAACAAACTACCTTACGAGGAAATTAAACCAAACAAATACTTACTAAATTTAAAGGAGTTAAATAAACAATTATTGCTTAATACAGGAATTAAGGAAGAGCAAATCTTCGTTTCTAATTATTGTACCTATAAAGAAACAGAATTATTTTTTTCTTATCGTCGCGAACAAAAAACGGGACGAATGATGAGTTTTATTGGTATGGTTTAAGGAGGAATTGGCGTTGGCAGTCAGGCAAAACTTAGCCCGAATCCAGCAGGAAATTAAGAGTGCCTGTGAACGAGTCGGGAGAGAACGAAATAGCGTTACAATTATTGCAGTTACAAAATATGTTAGTGATGAACGAGCACTAGAAGTATTAGAGGCAGGTGTAACTAATATTGGTGAAAATAGGGCAGAAGAAGCTGTTCGAAAATGGAACGCGCTTAATGGTAAAGGCACCTGGCATTTTATTGGAACACTACAATCACGAAAAGTTAAAGAAATTATTGATGTTTTTGATTATATACACTCTCTTGACCGACTTAGTTTAGCAAAAGAGCTTCAAAAAAGAGCCACAAAGCCGGTTAACTGTTTTATACAAGTAAATGTTTCGGGGGAAACGTCCAAAGCTGGCATTCCTCCAACAGACCTACTTTCATTTGTTAAGGAATTAGAGCGGTATTCGCTAATAAAAATTGTTGGTTTAATGACAATGGCTCCTAACGAAGAAAATCCAGAAGCTACGAGGCCAATTTTTCGTGAACTTAAAGTACTTCAAGAACAAGTACATGCTCTACAGCTTCCGCATGCACCCTGCAATGAATTGTCAATGGGAATGTCTAATGATTTTCATATTGCTATTGAAGAAGGAGCAACATTTGTTAGATTAGGTACATCTTTAGTTGGGTAGGTAATGTAAATCTATAATGCAGAACATAGAATGTCTAGGACTGTTCATCGAAGTATGGCTTTCAATCTTTTTACATTCTACATTCTACATAAATAAAAGGGAGAGAGCGTAATGAGCTTAAAAGCGAAATTTAAGAGTTTTTTTGAGCTAGAAGAAGACCATAATGATTCACAAATAACTCAAAATCAATATCAAGAAATTGACGAAGAATATATTACACGTAGTCAAGATAAAAAAAATGATCGGAAAAATGTGGTCAGTATTCAAAGTGTACAGAAAGCTGCAAAAGTTATGTTAATTGAGCCCAGAACCTATGACGAGGTCCAAGATATTGCTGATCACTTAAAAAATCGTAAAGCAGTAGTAATTAATTTACAACGAATTAGTCATGAACAAGCTAAACGAATTGTCGATTTTTTGAGTGGAACAGTGTATGCTATAGGAGGAGACATTCAAAAGCTAGGGGCTAACATTTTCCTTTGTACTCCTGATAACGTTGATGTTACAGGGTCAATTTCAGATTTCCTATCTGAATAAATATTTAAAGTGGGTGATTAAAAGTATGGCTACAATTCAAAGTATTATTAATCAATTATTATTTTTGTATTCGTATGTTGTTATTGCGTACATTTTAATGTCGTGGTTTCCAAATGCAAGAGAATCTTCAATAGGACAATTTATAGCGTCGATTGTTGAACCGTATTTAGCTCCGTTTAGAAAAATCATTCCTCCTCTAGGAATGATTGATATTTCTCCTATTGTTGCAATCATTGCATTGCGCTTAGCTACAAATGGAGTAAATGCGATTTTCTCGATGTTTTAAGGCAGGGTCACTAATACGATGAGTATGTACGATCACTTTCGAAAAGAAGAACGTCCTTTTGTTGATCAGGTTGTTGAATGGAAAGAAATTGTTAAAGGTCGTTTTGTACATAAGTTATCCGATTTTTTAGATCCTCGTGAACAACAAATAGTAACAGCGATCATTGGGCAAGACCAGGAAGTTCGCTTTTCCTTTTTTGGTGGAACTGAAAAGACAGAGCGAAAACGAGCTTTCTTGTTTCCGCCTTACTTAGAACCTTCAAATGACGATTATCAACTATCAGCATATAAAGTTCACTATCCACATAAATTTGTTCAATTATCGCACCGTGACTTGTTAGGTTCGATGATGGCTTTAGGTTTAAAAAGAGAAAAATTTGGTGACATATATATACAGAATGAAGACATTCAAATTGTTGTTGCCTCTGAAATAAGTAGTTATGTTGAGGCAAACCTTCAAAATATTGGACGAGCCCAAATTCGTTTAGAGTCAATTTCACTGGACAAGTTGATAATTGAAGAAGAAGAATGGAATGAAAAAATGATTACTGCGAGCTCATTGCGATTAGATGTAATTCTTTCAGAAATCTATCAATTATCAAGATCCAAAATTGTTCCGTTTATAGAATCAAAAAGGGTAAAAGTCAACTGGAGAATTATAGAGCAACCAGCTTTTCAACTTCAAAGTGGGGATTATTTATCGGTTCGGGGTTTAGGAAGAAGTAAACTTATTGCGGTACATGGTAAAACGAAAAAGGATAAGTACAGAATAGAAATAGGAATGCGAAAATAGCCGTAGTTTTTTGCAGGAATTTTTCTTATAATGTCGAATTAACTATAATAATTTAACTTATTTAGAGTTTGTGAATACATTTGGAGGTGGCAAAATGCCCTTAACACCATTAGACATCCATAACAAAGAATTTAACAGAGGTTTTCGTGGTTATGATGAAGATGAAGTAAACGAATTTTTGGATCAAGTTATTAAGGATTATGAAATTGTTCTTCGTGAAAAAAAAGAGCTTGCAGATAAAGTTGCAGATCTTGACGAGAGATTAGCCCATTTTGCTAATATAGAATCTACACTGAATAAGTCTATTTTGATTGCTCAGGAGACTGCCGAAGAAGTGAAGAGAAATGCACAAAAAGAAGCTCAGTTAATTATTAAAGAAGCCGAAAAAAATGCCGATCGTATTATTAATGACTCTTTGTCAAAATCTAGGAAAATCGCTTTGGAAATTGAAGAGTTGAAAAAGCAAGCCTCAGTCTACAAAATGAGATTTAAAATGCTAATTGAAGCACAACTTGAAATGCTTGGTAGTGATGATTGGGAGGATTTTAGTAAGGCTAGTGATGACAGGAATGAATTAGTAAGAGAAGTTTAAAGCTTTTCTTGACGTTGGTATTTTTTTTTCATATAATACCTTTATTAATTAAATGGAGAGACTGCTTCGATTGGGACAGTACTTTTTATAAGCATATTGTAGCGAATCAGGGTTGGTGTAAGCCTGGTATAGAGCTGTAAAGAGGAAAATCACCCATGAGCTTCACACCGAACTTTGAGTAGGCTGTGACGAATCATTCACGTTACGAATTTCAAGTGAGCAGTGCAAATGCTGTTTAACAGGGTGGTACCGCGGGTAAACCTTCTCGTCCCTACATAGGGATGAGAAGGTTTTTTTGTACTTTCTAAAGGAAGTTTCAATTTACCTCGAAGCAAAACAATAAAATACATGGAGGAACTAGAAATGGAATATAAAGACACATTATTAATGCCAAAGACTGAATTCCCAATGCGTGGGAATTTACCAAGCCGAGAGCCGCAAATTCAGGAAAAATGGAATCAATTAAATATTTATCAAAAGGTTCAAGAAAGAACAAAGGGGCTACCATTATATGTTTTACATGATGGACCACCATATGCTAATGGTGATATTCATATCGGTCATGCCCTAAACAAAATCTTAAAAGATTTTATTGTTCGTTATAAATCGATGGCTGGGTTCCAAGCACCTTATGTTCCGGGTTGGGACACTCATGGATTACCAATTGAAACGGCGCTTACAAAAAACGGTAAAGTAAACCGCAAAGAAATGACAGTTGCTGAATTTCGTAAGCTATGTGAAGACTATGCACTAGAACAAGTAGATCGTCAACGTGAACAGTTTAAACGTCTAGGTGTTCGTGGAGATTGGGAAAATCCTTACATTACCCTAAACAAAGAATATGAAGCACAACAAATTAAAGTATTTGGAGATATGGCGAAAAAGGGTTACATCTACAAGGGGAAAAAACCTGTATATTGGTCTCCTTCATCTGAGTCGGCGCTGGCTGAAGCAGAAATTGAATACCAAGATAAGCGCTCTCCATCTATTTATGTAGCATTTAGTGTAAAAGATGGTAGAGATGTTTTAGCAGGTGACGAAAAAATCGTGATCTGGACAACTACCCCTTGGACTATTCCAGCTAACCTGGCCATTTGTTTACACCCAGAATTAGAATACTCAGTTGTACAAGTAGATGAAGAGAAATATGTTGTTGCTTCTGGCCTACTTGAGAACCTAATTAGTGTTTTTGAATGGGAATCTTATGAAGTAATTAAGAAAGTAAAAGGTGCTGAGCTAGAGCACGTTAAGGCTCGTCACCCACTTTATGATCGCGACTCAATAGTCATCCTTGGGGACCATGTAACATTAGACGCTGGAACAGGCTGTGTTCACACTGCTCCTGGACATGGGGAAGATGATTTTATCGTAGGACAAAAGTATAATCTTGATGTTCTATGTCCTGTAGATGATAGAGGATGCTTTACGAATGAAGCGCCCGGTTTTGAAGGGTTATTTTACGATGAAGCCAATAAACCGATTACTGAAAAATTAAAAGAGGCCGGAGCTTTATTAAAGCTTTCATTTATGACACACTCCTACCCACATGACTGGAGAACAAAAAAACCGGTAATCTTCCGAGCAACTGCTCAATGGTTTGCCTCAATAAAAGATTTCCGTGAACAACTCTTAACGTCAATTAAAGAAGTTGAGTGGGTTCCAGCTTGGGGTGAAACACGCTTGTTTAACATGGTTCGCGACCGTGGCGATTGGTGTATTTCAAGACAGCGTGCATGGGGTGTTCCAATCCCTGTCTTCTATGGAGAAGATAACGAACCAGTTATTACTGATGAAACAATCAATCATGTATCAAATTTATTTAGACAACATGGTTCAAATATTTGGTTTGAGTGGGAAGCTAGTGAATTACTACCTGAAGGGTTTACTTGGCCACAAAGCCCTAATGGCACGTTTACAAAGGAAACAGATATTATGGATGTTTGGTTTGATTCAGGTTCATCTCACCAGGCAGTATTAGTTGAACGAGACGATCTACAACGACCTGCTGATCTTTATTTAGAAGGGTCGGATCAATACCGTGGTTGGTTTAATTCTTCTTTATCCACGTCTGTAGCAGTTTCAGGAAAAGCTCCTTATAAAGGTGTACTAAGTCATGGATTTGTTTTAGATGGTGAAGGCAGAAAGATGAGTAAATCAATTGGTAACGTAGTTGTCCCGAATAATGTAATGAAGCAACTAGGTGCTGATATCCTACGTTTATGGGTAGCTTCTGTCGATTATCAAGCTGATGTTCGTGTATCAGATGACATTTTAAAACAAGTGGCAGAAGTTTACCGCAAAATCCGTAACACGTTCCGTTTCTTATTGGGGAATTTGCACGATTTTAATCCTGAAACAGATCGTGTAGCATTAACCAAGTTACCACAGCTAGACCGTTACGTTTTAATTAAACTAAACAAGCTTGTGAAAGAGGTTAAAGCAAATTACGATCATTATCAGTTTGCTGGTGTTTATAATAAAATTCATAATTTCTGTTCAATTGAACTAAGTTCTTTCTATATGGATATTGCTAAGGATACATTATATATCCAACACCAAAACGATCAAAGCCGACGTGCCATTCAGACAGTAATGTATGACGTCTTAGTGGCTCTAACTAAGCTTGTGGCACCAATTCTTCCTCATACAGCTGATGAGGTGTGGCCGTTTATTCCTGGGGTCAATACTGAAAGTGTTCAGTTAACAGACATGCCTGAAGAAAATTCAACTGTCTATGATGAATTAATTGAAAAGAAATGGGATCAAGTACTAGAATTACGTGATGATGTATTAAAGGCTCTAGAGACAGCTAGAAACGAAAAGAAGATCGGTAAGTCATTAACAGCAGCAATTGCTTTATATCCAAATGAAACAGTAAAAGAATTGCTTTCAACGATTACTGATTTAGAAAAACTATTTATCGTTTCCAAGGCAGTTGTTGCAGGAAATAAAACGTCTGCACCAAATGAGGCACAGCATTTTGATACAATTGCAATCGTTGTTGAAAAAGCAGCAGGAGAGACATGTGAACGCTGTTGGGTCGTTTCTGAAACAGTTAGCGAAGATGATGCTCATCCAACTCTTTGCTCAAGCTGCGCAAACATTGTAAAAAATCATTACTAAAACGCCTGAAGCAAAACATGGCTTAGCCATTGTTTTGCTTTTCTTTTTTTTCGTACTAACAACAATTTACAGTTATTACAAACAAATTTAGTAAATCTTGTTTCGGCTAATGTTTCATTGTAAGGATAAACTATGTTTGAAACCATCTTATCCAAAAGGAGGCTAGTGAGATGGGCAAATATGATAACATAAAACGGGAATTGTTAGCTGAAAAAGAACGTTTAGAAGAAAGAATTAAGGAACTTGATCATTATGACTTGAATAAATCAATGTCCTTTTCTACTGGAGAATTATCACAGTATGATAACCATCCTGCTGATACTGCGACTGATACGTATGAGAGAGGTAAGGATATTGCCTTATTTGAGCATATAAACCAGGAGTATGAAGATGTAATAGCTGCACTAGAGAGAATGGAAAATGGATCGTATGGAATATGCGAAGTCTCGGGAAAAGAAATACCTTATGAGCGTTTACAGGCATTACCCACAGCAAGAACTACAATCGAGTATAGTAAGGAAAATGTAATTGCTCGAGAGCGCCCGGTTGAAGAAGATGTACTAAAATCATTTGATGAGTTTAACTTTGATAATAATGATAATGAAACCGAGTTTGACGCTGAAGATGCCTGGCAATCTGTGGCGAAATTTAATGACAATTCCATGGTATTTGAAGACTCAAGTTTAAATAACGGTGAGGAACTCATAGGATATGTCGAAGAAATTGAAGCGTTTGTTTCTACAGATATTGAAGGGTATAAAGGTGATGAAAATATTTCTATTCAAAGAAATGTTCATTATGATCACTATATGGACCAACTAGATCGTTTAGAAGCTGGAGATGACATTTAATAAGGTTAGCTTAGATTTTTGTTTTTTTATTACGCTCTTTTCAAAAAGATTGTTGTTATTAGCTTTTAGGTCGTAACAAAGGGTTCTTCACGCAGAATAAATAAGCCATTGGGACAAATAAATTTGCCCCAAAAGGTTATTTATTCTCAAAAGACGACCTAAAAGCAACAAAGTTTACAAAAGAGCCTTTTATTAAGGTAAAAAGAGGTGTTTCTCCCTCTTTTTACTTAAAAGCTCAAAGGAGATGCCCATAAAAAACTCTAAACTCTAAACTTTGCACTCTAAACTGCTGCTCCCAAGATTGTTCAAATCCCTTAGCTATGCTAAAATGCTAAGAGATATGAAACATACTAGGAGAGCGGAGGAGCATAGATGAGATATTACATACTAGCAATTATCATACTTTTATTAGATCAAGCAACAAAATGGCTTATCGTAACAAAAATGGCGTTACACGAACAAATTGCAATTATCGAAAACGTTCTTTATATTACATCCCATCGAAATAAAGGTGCTGCGTTTGGGATCTTACAAGGGCAAATGTGGCTATTCTTTATTGTCACAACCATAGTCGTGACTTTTGTTGTTTATTATATTTATAAGCACGCGAAAGAAAGTAAGTTATTAGGCATTTCATTAGGCTTAGTTCTAGGAGGAGCCATCGGTAACTTTATTGATCGACTTTTCCGCGGTGAGGTTGTTGACTTTATTGATGTTTATATTTTCACTTACGATTTTGCTATTTTTAATGTCGCAGATATGGCCTTAGTCATTGGTGTCGGAATATTAATGCTTCAAATCTTTTTAGAAGAAGGAAAAACAAGGGAGAATAAATAATGGAAATATATGAATGGACGATAGAGGAAAGCGAAAAAAACGAACGTTTAGATAAATGGCTTTCCGCACAAGAAAATGATTGGTCCCGTACTCAGGTGCAGCTTTGGATGAAGGAAGGTAACCTAACTGTAAATGGGAATCATGTGAAAAGTAATTATAAATGTCAAATCGGTGATAAGATAAACTTGGTTGTTCCAGAACCACAGTTGCTTGATGTGGAACCGGAGGAAATGAACCTTGATATTGTCTATGAAGATGAACACGTGCTAGTTGTTAATAAGCCCCGTGGTATGGTTGTTCACCCCGCTCCAGGTCACTTAACTGGTACATTGGTAAATGGTCTAATGGCCCACTGTAAAGATTTATCTGGAATTAATGGAGTTTTACGCCCAGGAATCGTACATCGTATCGATAAAGACACTTCAGGTTTGTTAATGGTTGCCAAAAATGATAAGGCTCATGAATCGTTAGTAAACCAATTAAAAGATAAAACTACAACGCGTATCTATAAAGGAATCGCCCATGGGGTCATTGCTCACGATCATGGTACAATTGATGCTCCAATAGGTAGGGATAAACAAGACCGCCAAAGCATGACAGTTACAGATGACAACAGTCGGGATGCAGTTACTCATTTTACTGTGTTAGAACGATTAAAAGATTTTACGCTCATTGAATGTCGTTTGGAAACTGGTCGTACTCATCAAATTAGGGTTCATCTAAAGTACATTGGTCACCCATTAGCAGGAGACCCGAAGTATGGACCACCTCGGACATTGAAGCTACCTATTCAGGGTCAAGCCCTTCATGCAGCTGTTCTTGGTTTTACTCATCCTGTTTCAGGAGAGAGATTAACCTTTGAAAGAGATGTCCCTGAAGACTTTCTTCATTTACTTGAAGAAATTCGCAAAAGTTCTCATTGACAGTTATGATGAAATTTGTCATAATACAATAGACAAGAAGATATCTTCCCTTTAACTACAGTCCCGTGAGACTGAGAAGGAATTAGAGAAACGTTACAGATAGGAGCTTACTGTGCCTATGTCTGTTATTAGCGTAAACTCAAAAGCCTCTCATCCTTATTACGGTGAGAGGCTTTTTCGTTGGGGAAAAGATCTTGAATTCAAATATCTCTATAGAAGGGTGGTGCAAATATGTCTAAGGCAACTGTTATCTTAGATGAACAAGCAGTTAGAAGGGCATTGACGAGAATTGCCCATGAAATAATTGAACGGAATAAGGGAATTGAAGACTGTGTACTAGTTGGAATTAAAACTAGAGGTATCTATATTGCCAATCGGTTAGCAGAGCGTATTGAGGAAATTGAAGGCACTAAAATAACTGTTGGTGAAGTTGATATTACTTTATATCGTGATGATCTTTCTCATAAAACTGAAAATATGGAGCCATTATTAAAAGGCACATCAGTTCCTGTTGATATTAATGATAAGAAAGTGATATTAGTTGATGATGTTCTTTATACTGGTAGAACTGTTCGAGCAGCATTAGATGCAATTATGGATATTGGTCGACCATCGCAGATTCAATTAGCGGTATTGATTGACCGCGGACATCGAGAATTACCAATTAGACCGGATTATATCGGTAAAAACGTACCAACATCCAAAACTGAAATGATCGTTGCAAAGTTAAAAGAAGTAGATCAGTTAGATGAAGTAACAATTGAACAAAAAACCTCCCTTTAAAACAGTCCTGAGAGGCTGACAAGGGGTATACTCCTCTTACTTAAGATAACTCTTTTGGGTTAATTTTGAGTAGAAGACCGTACCTCTTTGGATAATGACAAAGAGGTTTTTTGTATAAAAAGTTAATTTTGAGGAGGAGTATTAATTATGAATACACAAAAAGATGTAGGAATTCGCGAAATACCAAAAGCAGACAAATGGTTAGTATTAAGCTTGCAACATCTATTTGCAATGTTTGGGGCAACAATCTTAGTTCCATATCTTGTAGGGTTAAGCCCTGCGGTTGCATTGGTATCAAGTGGATTAGGGACTTTAGCATATTTACTTATCACTAGAGGTCAAGTACCAGCATACTTAGGTTCATCATTTGCTTTTATCGCACCAATTATCGCAGCAACAACACTAGGTGGACCAGAAGGGGCGATGGTAGGAAGCTTTGTAGCCGGTTTAATTTACGGAGTAGTAGCATTGTTTATTAAGACAAGTGGAGTTAACTGGTTAATGAACATTTTACCGCCAATCGTAGTTGGACCAGTCATAATGGTTATCGGATTAGGGTTAGCGGGAGTTGCGGTAAGTATGGCAATGAATGTTCCTGGTACAAATGATTATGATGGTACATTGTTTACAGTGGCATTAGTAACGTTAGGAATTACAGTAATAGCGTCGATGTTCTTTAAAGGCTTTTTCGGACTTATTCCAATTCTTATAGGTATTGTTGGTGGATATTCGTTTGCTTACTTCCAAGGGATCATTGATATGACACCAGTTAAGGAAGCTGCATGGATCCAAGCACCAGATTTTATCATTCCATTCGTAACTTATACACCAGCTTTTTCTTGGCAAATTATCGCTATTATGGTTCCAATTGCAGTAGTAACAATTGCTGAACATATCGGTGACCAAATGGTTTTAAGTAAAGTAGTTGGGAAAAACTTTATTAAGACTCCTGGCTTACATCGCTCTTTACTTGGAGACGGGGTAGCAACGATGATTGCATCAGTTCTAGGTGGTCCACCAAACACGACTTATGGAGAAAACATTGGTGTTATCGCGTTAACGAGAGTATATAGTGTGTTTGTTATCGGTGGAGCAGCATGTTTAGCAGTGATGTTCGGCTTTGTAGGAAAAATCTCAGCATTAATCTCAACGATCCCTACTGCAGTAATGGGTGGAGTTTCAATCCTGTTATTCGGTATCATCGCATCAAGTGGTTTAAGAATGTTAATCGATAATAAAATCGATTTAGGAAACAAGCGTAATCTAATTATATCTTCAGTAATTTTGGTTATTGGTATCGGTGGAGCCTTTATACAGGTCTCTGACCATGTTCAAATTGCTGGTATGGCTTTAGCAACAATCATTGGGATTGTTCTAAATTTAGTATTACCTGGAAGAGAAAAAGTTGATTTAAATGCAATGTTTGAAGAAGAACTAGAAGAAGTGGAAAAATCAGCAGCTTAATATAGTATATCCCTTTAAATAAGTACGAGAGACTTAGAAGGGTGTTAATTTCAAGGAGTATGGGGAATGATATCCCCACTCTTTGATGCACCCTTATGAATAATCAGAAGGGTGTTTTTTTTTTGAAACAATGGTTTAGTTTGGAGTCATTTAAGCATTCTAGACAAGAGACACTGCCAAAACCTGCATTGAAAGGGGAACTGGAAATGAAACATTTATTAACGATCACGGAACTCCATAACGAGGAAATCTTAGAAATACTACATGAAGCACAACAATTCTCAGAAGGGAAAATGTGGACTCCTTCTCCAGATAAATTTGTGGCAAACCTTTTTTTTGAACCAAGTACTAGAACGAAATTTTCTTTTGAAGTTGCGGAGAAGAAACTTTGTCTTCATGTTTTAAACTTTGAGAGTCAATCATCTAGTGTACAAAAAGGTGAGACATTGTATGACACGGTAAAAACATTAGAAGCAATTGGAGCTAATGCGGTAGTGATACGCCATCCACAAGACCATTATTTTGATGAACTTGTTGGGGGGATTTCCATTCCGATTATTAATGGTGGTGATGGCTGTGGGCATCATCCGACTCAGTGTTTACTAGATTTGCTGACAATTCAACAGGAGTTTGTAATATTTCAAGGACTAAATGTTGTAATCGTTGGCGATATCCGTCATAGTCGTGTAGCTAGATCTAATGCCGATGTTCTTAAACGACTTGGTGCAAATGTTTATTTCTCAGGACCGGAACAATGGATGGACGATACGATGGTAAATGGTAATTATCTACCGATGGATGAGGCGGTAAAGATTGCTGATGTGATGATGATGCTTCGGATCCAACACGAACGTCATGCGTTTAAAATGATTTCATCTAAAGAAGAGTATCATGAACTTTTTGGTTTAACGACAGAAAGAGAAGCAATGATGAAAAAGAGTAGTATTATTATGCACCCAGCACCGATTAACCGTGATGTCGAGATTGCAAGTCCATTAGTTGAGTGCGAGCGTTCACGAATTTTTAAACAAATGACGAATGGTGTGGCAGTAAGACAGGCAGTTTTAAAACGTGCGTTACAACATAAAGGGGAGGTTGTTTACATTGGCTAAGTTATTGAAAAACGGAAAAATTCTAGGTGAAGACGGATCGTTAAGAAAGATAGATATTCTGATTGAAAATGATTTGATTAAAGAAATTATTAACAACATTTCAGAAGCGGATCATGAAGTCATTGATTTAGAAGGTAAAGCAATCTTTCCTGGTTTTGTAGATCTTCACGTACATTTACGTGAGCCAGGTGGAGAATACAAGGAAACAATTGCTACAGGTACAATGGCTGCAGCTCGTGGTGGTTTTACAACCATTGCTCCAATGCCAAACACTCGCCCTGTTCCCGATTGTAAAGAGCAAATGGAGTGGTTAAACAAGCGGATTGCAGAAACGGCTGTTGTAAGAGTGTTACCATATGCTTCAATAACCGTTCGCGAATTAGGAAAAGAGATGACTAATTTTGCGGAACTAACAGAAGCTGGTGCTTTTGCTTTTACAGATGATGGTGTTGGCGTTCAAGATGCAAGCATGATGCTTAATGCCATGAAAGAAGCGGCAAAGCTGAATAAAGCAATTGTTGCACATTGTGAGGAAGAAACATTAATCAATAAAGGCTCAGTACATGAAGGTCAGTTTTCAGCGAAAATGAATTTAAACGGAATACCTTCTGTATGCGAAGCTGTACATATTGCTAGAGATGTACTTTTAGCAGAAGCAGCTGGTGTTCACTATCATGTATGTCATATTAGTTCAAAAGAATCAGTGAGAGTCGTTAGAGATGCCAAGCGCGCTGGTATTCGTGTGACTGCTGAAGTAACACCACATCACCTATTACTTTCTGAGCAGGACATTCCAGGCTTAGACTCAAATTACAAAATGAACCCGCCTTTAAGAGGGTTAGACGATAAACAGGCGTTAATTGATGGGTTATTAGATGGCACAATTGATTTTATCGCTACAGACCATGCGCCACATTCTGCACAAGAAAAAAGTGAGTCAATGGCTTTAGCACCATTTGGAATTGTTGGTTTAGAAACGGCATTTCCCCTACTCTACACGCATCTTGTAGAAACGGGCATAATGACTTTAAATGATTTGGTCGCTAACTTAACTACAAAACCATGTGAGACTTTTAATTTACCATATGGCAAATTAAAAGTTGGAGAGAAAGCTGATTTAACGGTTGTAGATTTAGAACTTAGCGAAAAGATAGACCCTACTAACTTTTTATCAAAAGGGAAAAATACACCTTTTACAGATTGGGAATGTAAGGGTTGGCCAGTACTCACCATCGTAGACGGTTACGTGGCTTGGAAAAGGGAGGAAGTATAAAATGAAACGCCAATTAATCTTAGAAAATGGAACAGTATTCGTTGGAAAAGCATTCGGAAGCGAACGAGAAATGTCTGGAGAAGTAGTGTTTAATACAGGTATGACAGGCTATCAAGAAATCTTATCTGACCCTTCTTACTGTGCACAAATTGTTACATTAACTTATCCCCTAATCGGTAATTACGGAATTAACCGCGATGATTTTGAATCAATTAAACCTTCTATTAATGGTTTAATTGTTAAAGAGGCAGCAAAATTTCCTAGCAATTGGCGCAACGAAGAGTCAATTGATGATTTGTTAAAGGCGTTAGATATTCCAGGACTAGAAGGAATTGATACAAGAAAACTTACAAGAATGATCCGTAATGTTGGAACTCTACGTGGCAGACTTTGTGGGATGGACGCCGATGTTGAAACAGTTGTTAACGAGTTAAAAGAGTTAACATTACCAAAAGATCAAGTTTCAAAAGTTTCTACAAAAGCATCATACGCAAGCCCTGGAAGAGGCTATCGAGTAGTTTTAGTTGATTATGGAATGAAAAAGGGAATTTTAAGAGAATTAAATAATCGTGATTGTGATGTGGTTGTTGTTCCTTATAATGCAACAAGTGAAGAAATTCTTCGTTTAAATCCAGATGGAATTATGCTAAGTAATGGGCCTGGAGATCCTGTCGATGTTCCAGAAGCGATCGTTACGATTAACGAACTTTTAGGAAAAGTACCGATTTTCGGAATTTGTTTAGGGCACCAACTTTTAGCTTTAGCTTGCGGAGCGAAAACGACTAAGCTTAAGTTTGGCCATCGTGGTTCTAATCATCCAGTAAAAGAATTGTGCACTGGGAAAATTGCAATTACTGCTCAAAATCACGGCTACACAGTAGAACCGGAAACAGTTAAAAATACAAGATTAGCCATTACTCACGTAGCTGTTAATGACGGAACAGTTGAAGGTATGGAACATTTAGATTATCCAGCTTTTAGTGTTCAATACCATCCTGAAGCATCACCAGGACCGGAAGATGCAAATGATTTATTTGAACGCTTTGTGGACTTAATGAAAAATAAAATCGAATTAAAATCTGTAGCTAGGGGGTAACAACATGGCAAAGCGCGAGGATATCAAGAAAATTTTAGTCATTGGTTCAGGGCCAATTGTAATAGGGCAAGCTGCAGAGTTTGATTATGCGGGTACACAAGCATGTCAAGCTTTAAAAGAAGAAGGTTATGAGGTCATTTTAATAAATTCAAACCCAGCTACAATTATGACGGACACATCTATGGCTGATAAAGTGTATATCGAACCAATTACGTATGAATTCGTTAGCCGAATTATTAGACAAGAAAAGCCAGATGGGTTATTACCTACATTAGGTGGACAAACAGGTTTAAATATGGCAGTAGAACTTGAGAGATCAGGAATATTAAAGGAATTTAATATTGAACTTTTAGGTACGAAACTCCATTCTATAGAACAAGCAGAAGATCGTGATTTATTTAGAACATTAATGAATGACTTAAATGAACCAGTTCCTTCTAGTGCAATTATTCATACTCTCGAAGAAGCGTACCAGTTTGTAGAGGAAATTGGTTATCCAATTATTGTTCGTCCAGCCTACACACTAGGAGGAACTGGTGGAGGTCTTGTTTATAACGAGGAAGATTTAATTGAAATCGTTACGAGTGGATTAAAATACAGCCCAGTGACACAGTGCTTAGTAGAAAAAAGCATTGCCGGCTTCAAAGAAGTAGAATATGAAGTGATGCGTGATGGTAAAGATCAAGCCATCGTCGTTTGTAACATGGAAAATATCGATCCTGTAGGCATTCATACTGGTGACTCGATTGTTGTCGCACCGAGCCAAACGTTATCAGACAGAGAGTACCAAATGCTACGTAATTCTTCGTTGAAGATTATCCGTGCTTTAGGAATTGAAGGTGGTTGTAACGTTCAGTTTGCCTTAGACCCAGATAGCTATCAATATTATATTATTGAGGTAAACCCTCGTGTAAGTCGCTCTTCGGCTTTAGCTTCTAAAGCTACTGGCTATCCGATTGCAAAAATTGCAGCTAAAATTGCTGTTGGTTATGCTTTGGATGAAATTATGAACCCAATTACAAAAACAACGTATGCAAGTTTTGAGCCGGCATTGGATTATGTCGTTTCGAAAATTCCACGTTGGCCGTTCGATAAATTTGAAGCTGCAAACCGTACGTTAGGAACACAAATGAAGGCTACTGGTGAAGTAATGGCCATCGGTAGAAGTTTAGAGGAATCACTATTAAAGGCTGTTAGGTCATTAGAAGCAAATGTGGTTCACCTACAAATGGATAAACTTCAAAACCTTACACAGGAAGAAATGGACTACCGTTTGCAAAAAGCGGATGATGAGCGCTTATTTATTTTAGCTGAGGCGTTTCGTCGTGGATACACAATTGAACAATTATGGGGATTAACAAAAATTGATCGTTTCTTCTTAAATAAAATTCAAGGGATTATTCAATTTGAAGAAACATTAAGGAATTCACCTTTTAATGAAGAAATTCTTAAAGAAGCAAAACAACTCGGGTTCTCCGATGATGCAATTGCAAGTTTTTGGGATAAAACAGAGCGAGACGTGTTTGATTACCGCTATGAAAAAGGAATTGTCCCTGTATATAAAATGGTTGATACATGTGCAGCAGAATTTGAGTCAGCGACACCTTATTTTTATGGAACGTATGAAGACGAGTGTGAGTCGATCATTACAAAAAAAGAAAGTATTGTTGTTTTAGGTTCAGGTCCAATTCGAATCGGTCAAGGAATTGAGTTTGATTACGCAACCGTTCACACGGTGCTTGCAATTAAAGAAGCAGGGTATGAAGCGATTATTGTTAATAACAACCCTGAAACAGTATCCACTGATTTCAGTATTTCGGATAAATTATATTTTGAGCCATTAGCAGTTGAAGATGTCATGCATATCGTTAATCACGAACAGCCTCTTGGTGTTATTGTTCAATTTGGTGGGCAAACAGCGATAAACTTAGCTGACGAGTTAGAAGCAAGAGGAGTTAAGATTTTAGGAACATCGCTAGAAGCAATGGATCAAGCAGAAAATCGTGATAAATTCGAACAGAAATTACAACAGCTTCAAGTCCCACAACCACTTGGAAGAACTGCAACTAGTGTTGCCCAAGCGGTAGAAATTGCTAGCAAAATTGGTTATCCAGTGTTAGTTCGTCCTTCTTATGTATTAGGTGGACGTGCGATGGAGATTGTTTATTTTGAAGAAGAGTTATTAAGATATATGGAAAATGCAGCAAGAGTTAACCCAAAGCACCCGGTTTTAATTGACCGCTATCTAATCGGTAAAGAAATTGAAGTCGATGCAATCTGTGACGGTGAGACAGTAGTTATTCCTGGAATTATGGAGCATATTGAAAGAGCTGGAGTTCACTCTGGTGACTCGATTGCAGTCTATCCACCTCAAAGCTTAACAGAAGAAACAAAAGAAAAAATTATCGAGCGCACAATTAAGTTAGCAAGAGGTTTAAATATTGTTGGCTTGTTAAATATTCAGTTTGTTCTTCATGAAGATGAAGTTTATGTTCTAGAAGTAAATCCACGTTCAAGTCGTACAGTGCCGTTTTTAAGTAAGATTACGGGAGTACCAATGGCTAACTTAGCAACAAAAGCAATTCTTGGTATTAAACTAAATACACTTGGCTACGAAACAGGATATGTGAAGGAAGGCAAGGAAGTTTCAGTTAAAGTACCAGTATTCTCTTTTGCGAAATTACGTGATGTAGATATTACGTTAGGGCCAGAGATGAAATCAACGGGTGAAGTAATGGGTCGCGATTATTCATTAGCCAAAGCCCTCTATAAAGGTTTAGTAGCGTCAGGAATGAAAATCCCTACTCACGGTTCAGTATTATTTACAATCGCTGACAAAGATAAAGAAGAAGCTCTTGAATTAATTCGTCGCTTCCACCGTATTGGCTACCATATTTTAGCGACAGAAGGAACTGCAAAACAAGTTAAAGAGGAAAATATTCCTGTAACTGTCGTGAATAAAATAGGTGACGAAAAACCTAATATGTTAGATGTTATTCGTCAAGGACATGCTCAATTTGTCATAAACACATTCTCAAAAGGGAAACAGCCTGCCAGAGATGGCTTTAGAATTCGACGTGAGTCAGTTGAAAATGGAGTCGTTTGTTTAACGAGTATGGATACAGCAGAAGCCTTGTTACGAGTTTTAGAATTAATTACATTTGCTTCTGAACCAATGCCTTCGTTCAAGGAAGAAAAAGTGGTGGTGACAGCTAAATGATCCTACAAAATATGGAGATTTGTCAGCAACACCAAATTGCAAGTAATGTTTACGAGCTTGTCCTTAAAGGACAAGAGCTCGTAAACCTTGCTAGCCAAGGTCAATTTCTACATGTAAAAGTGAGTGAAGGAACTGATCCTCTACTTCGCCGTCCGATCAGTATTGCGAAAATTGATCAAGACAAGGGTGAACTTACAGTTATCTATCGAGCAGGTGGCCGAGGCACAAACATGTTAGCACTAAAGCAAAAAGGTGAAGTGGTGTCTGTTTTAGGACCATTAGGAAATGGATTTTCTTTAGAGGAAACTAGTAAGGGAGCAGTAGCCTTATTAATTGGGGGTGGGATCGGTGTTCCCCCACTATATGAACTATCGCTTCAACTTGTTAAACGTGGTGTAAAGGTCGTTCATGTCCTTGGCTTTGCTGGAAGTAGCGATGTGTTTTATGAAGAAAAGTTTATGGAACTTGGGGAAACGTATGTTGCCACTATGGACGGCTCCCATGGGGAAAAAGGAACCGTCATCGATATTATTCATAACAAACAACTCCTTTTTGATACGATTTATTCATGTGGACCGACACCTATGTTAAAGGCAATTGAAACAGCATTTCAAGATAAAAAAGGTTTCCTTTCCTTAGAAGAGCGGATGGGTTGTGGAATTGGTGCTTGTTTTGCTTGTGTTTGTCATGTGAAAGATGACCCAACGAAAACAGCTTATAAGAAAATATGCACAGATGGACCGGTATTTGCGATTGGAGAGGTGGAACTATGAGCAGATTAAACATGGAGTTACCAGGACTCTCAATGAGAAATCCGATCATGCCAGCATCAGGCTGCTTTGGCTTCGGAAAAGAATATGCAAAGTTTTACGATTTAGAAAAACTAGGTGCCATTGCGATTAAAGCAGCAACTGTTGAGACGAGATTTGGAAATCCAACACCGCGAGTTGCTGAGACCTCAAGTGGAATGCTTAATGCGATCGGGTTACAAAACCCAGGATTAGAAAGCATTCTTGAAAATGAACTTGTCTGGCTTGAGCAGTATGAAGTGCCAATTATCGCCAATATTGCCGGTACAAAAACAGAGGATTATATAGAGGTTGCCGAAAAAATCTCAAAGGCAAAGAATGTTCATGCCATTGAATTGAATATATCTTGTCCTAATGTCAAAGAAGGTGGAATTACGTTTGGGACAAATCCTAAAATTGCTCGTGATCTAACGAGATTAGTAAAAGAAGTATCGAGTGTTCCTGTTTATGTAAAGCTCTCACCTAATGTAACGGATATTGTTGAAATGGCTGTCGCAGTTGAAGAAGCTGGAGCAGACGGCTTATCGATGATTAATACGCTACTTGGGATGCGAATTGACATAAAAAAACGAAGACCAGTTTTAGCCAATGGTTTCGGTGGATTGTCAGGCCCAGCAATAAAGCCTGTTGCCATCAGAATGATCCATCAAGTAAGTCAAGCAGTATCAATTCCAATTATCGGCATGGGTGGGGTTAGTACAGCCGAGGATGTGATTGAATTTTTCTTAGCTGGCGCTAGTTGTGTAGCAGTAGGAACAGCAAACTTTGTAGATCCATTTGTTTGCCCAACAATTATTGAAGATCTCCCACGTGTCCTTGACGAACTAGGAGTTGACCACATTTCTGAATTAATAGGGGGTAGCTGGAAATGAGTGTGAGTCCAATCATTATAGCCCTAGACTATTCAGAAGAAGCTCCGGTCTGGGATTTATTAAATCAATTTGGTCATGAAAAGTTATTTGTAAAAGTAGGAATGGAACTTTATTATAGCTGTGGAAATGCGCTTTTAAGCAAATTGAAAGATAAAGGACATCATATTTTCCTAGATTTAAAACTACACGATATCCCTAATACAGTGGGGCGTGCCATGCAGTCACTAGCTCGTCTTGATGTCGACATTATTAACGTACATGCTGCAGGTGGAAAGTTGATGATGGAACGTGCTTTAGAGGGGTTAGACAAAGGAACAGCCGTTGGCAAAGATAGACCTAAATGTATCGCTGTTACCCAATTAACGAGTACTAGTGAACAAGTCATGCAAGAACAGCTAAGAATTACCGGCAAAATTGAGGAGGTTGTTGTTCATTATGCAAAGCTTGCCAAAGACAGTGGTCTTGATGGCGTTGTTTCTTCTCCATTAGAAGTTCCATTAGTAAAGGAAGCTTGTGGAGCATCTTTTCTCACGGTGACACCTGGGATCAGATTATTAGGTGATGCGAAAGATGATCAACAACGAATTACAACACCAAAACAAGCACATAGCCTCGGTAGTGATTTTATCGTTGTTGGTAGAAGTATTACAGCGAGTTCAAATCCAAAGCAAGCATTACAAACGATAATAACTGAATGGAGTGAAGGCGTATGAAACAACAATTAGCCAATCATTTATTAGAAATTGGAGCAGTTCACTTGAAGCCCAACGATCCATTTACTTGGACGTCTGGAATTAAATCACCGATCTACTGCGATAACCGCTTAACCCTTTCATTTCCTTTAGTTCGTCGAAAAATTGCAATTGGGTTAGAAGAATTAATACAAACATACTATCCGGAAGTTGACGTAATTGCCGGAACGGCTACTGCTGGAATTCCCCATGCAGCATGGGTAAGTGATAACTTAAATTTACCGATGGTTTATGTCCGTGGAAAAGCAAAAGAACATGGCAAAGGAAATCAAATTGAAGGTTTAATTAAAGCAGGACAAAACGTTGTCATTGTCGAAGATTTAATCTCAACAGGTGGAAGTGTCATTACAACAGCCGAAGCGTTAGAAGAAGCTGGTGCTAATGTTCTTGGAGTTGTTGCCATTTTTACTTATGGCTTAGAAAAAGGAACAAAACAGCTGAGTGATGCAGGTTTAAGCTATTATACAATTACTGATTACTTAACGCTGATTGATGTAGCAAAAGAAAAACAGCTAATTAATCAAGAAGATTTAGCTAAATTGAAAAAATGGCGTGATAACCCAGCTTCATTAGACTGGCTTTCATAATTTACCAAGTCTTTTGTAGGGAATACGCCTAAAAATTGTGGTTCCCTATAGGAGGTAAAAAAGATGAAAAAGATGGAAGGCGAAGACTTTGACCACCTTGTTCGTTTTTTCGATGGAATGGCTACAACAAATTGGCTAAGTTCTGTCCACGAACAGTTAAAAGAGGCTACTGGAGGTTGGAAAGAAAAGAGAGTCTTAGATGTTGGTTGTGGAACGGGGCGCTTTTTGTTAAGGGGAGCCAACGAAGCAAATCATGTTACTGGAATCGATTTGTCGTCAGAAATGATAAAAGCAAGTAATCAAATATTCCTAGACCAAGATCTAGCTGACAAAGCAACCTTTGTCGTTGGAGATGCTTATCATTTGCCATTTGAGGATCGTGAATTCGATATTGCCGTTTCAACATGTGTTTTATTTTTACTTCCCGAGCCTGAAATTGCTATGGATGAAATGATTAGGGTTATAAATAAAAATGGAACAATTGCGATGTTAAATCCGTCCTTAAAAATGAATCAAGCAAAAGCTGCTCAATACTGTAAACTCAAAGGGCTTACAGGTTTTGAAGAAAGAACACTCATGCAATGGTCAAAAATCTCAACCTCGAGACATACGTTTTCAACACAACAGTTAATTGACTTCTTAAAGGGGAAAGGTGCTAGGGAAGTAGATAATCTTAAAGTGTTAGATGGGTTAGCAATTATTACGATTGCAAAATTTTAAACGATTCACTGTAACTAGTTCCAAGAGAGGGAGCTAGTTATTTTTTCATTTGAGCTAAAAAGTGAGGAATCATTACTATTCGAGAGATAAAGTTAGAAATTCCACGGTATTCACGTTGTTAAGGCAATAAATAAGAAAATATAAGAGTAGAAAAATGTTTCGGAAACCGATATATTATAGATTACCCATTAGATTTTTTCACTTTCGTAAATTTTCTTACAATTCTTAGAGGTTCATTCTACATTGGAGGTTTATCATGAAAACATTTCTTAGGCTTAAACAGTTTTATTGGCCTTATCAAAAGTATTTTTTAGGATCAATTTTATTTTTATTCTTTGTCACTGCTATCACTGTTGTTTATCCGATCATTTTAAAATTCACGATTGATGATGTCGTCCTAAGTGGCAACTATCATCTTGTTCCTTATGTGGCACTTGGGTTTATTGGAATTATGATAATTAAGGGAATTGCAACTTACTATCATCAGTTTTTTGGCGATTTATTTGGTATTAAGACCGTTTATGAACTGAGAAACGCCCTTTATAAGAAACTACAATACTTACCATTTCGTTATTACGATAATGCCAAAACGGGGGATCTCATGTCACGATTAACTGCTGATGTGGAGGGTTTCCGTTTCTTTTTATCTTTTGGCTTTGCACAAGCTTTAAACCTACTTTTACTAGTGGGGTTAAGTTTAGCTATCATGCTTTATTTTAGTGTTCCATTAGCATTACTAACACTAGCAGCAATGCCATTTTTAATTGTGGTAGTTTACCGTTTTGATAAAGAAGTTCATCCTGCTTTTAAAGGAATTCGAAAATCCTTTGCAAGACTAACAACGAAGGTTCAGGAAAATATCAGTGGGATGAATACAGTTAAATCTCTTTCAAGAGAAGATTATGAGATTAATAAATTTGTTGATAATAACGGGGATTATAAAGATCAATACATCCAAACATCAAACATATGGGCAAAATACTTCCCACTCATGGAACTAATCGGGCAAATTTGCGTTGTTATGCTTTTAGGTTTTGGTGGTTTTATGGTTATTAATAACCAACTCCAACCAGGAGAGTTAGTCGCTTTTTTTAGTTTAGTTTGGTACATTATTGGCCCACTAATGAATTTAGGATTTATCATTAATACGTTCTCGCAATCTAAGGCTTCTGGTGAGCGTCTTGTAGAGGTTCTTGATGAACAAGAAGATATTAAAGATGCGGATAGAGCTATTCAAATTGAACGTTTAGAAGGCCATGTCCAATTCAAGGAAGTATACCATAGCTATAATGACGAAGAAGGAATGGTACTAAAGAATGTTAGTTTTGATGCTCCTGTTGGAAAGGTTATTGGTTTAATCGGAGCTACAGGTGCTGGAAAGACCACGATTACCCAACTAATTTCACGTTTTTATGAGGCAGATCAAGGCGAAATATTAATTGATGGAAAAAACATAAATGAATATTCCATCCAATCATTACGAAAAAATATTGGCGTCGTTTTACAAGAATCGTTCTTATTCTCATGTTCTATTAGGGATAACATCTCATACGGTGCACCAGAGGCAACACTTGAACAAATTCAAGACGCTGCTAACGTGCCGATGCCCATGAATTTATTATGGAACTTCCTGATGGCTATGATACCGTTCTTGGTGAACGTGGCATGGGTCTTTCTGGTGGTCAGAAGCAACGGATTGCAATTGCGAGATCAATCCTCATTGATCCTAGTATTCTCATTTTCGACGATGCCACTAGTGCAGTAGATATGGAAACAGAAGCAAAAATTCAAGCAGCCTTCCAGGAAGTAATGAAAGGAAGAACAACATTTATTATTGCCCATCGAATTTCCTCGTTAATGCATGCTGATGAAATCCTTGTTTTAGAAGATGGGGAAGTTCGAGAGCGAGGAAAGCATGAAGAATTACTAGCTAATGAATTAGGAATTTATCGTCGGATTTACAATATTCAATTTAAAGATCACCAGACAATTGCCGAAGCTGAAAGTAAGAAGGTGAGTATATGATTAAAAAGCAGCAACATGGGAAAAATCGGTTTCATTATGCCATTGACTCAGTAATTGAAAAACCATTTAATTGGAAGCAAATGCTCAGATTGTTTAACTATATGAAGCCATATTCTAAGAATTTACTGCCTTTAGCGATCGTAGCAATGATTGTGTCAACAGCGATACGCTTAATCACCCCAATATTAATCGGTGTTGTAGCGCTAAATAATGTTATCTACAACCGTGATGGAGAAGCATTACGAAATGTTGTAATTTTGATAACTGTACTTTATATCATCTCTTGGCTTGCGAATACCTGGAGAATTCGTTGGATGAATAAGCTAGGCCAATATGTCATCTTTGATTTACGACAAAGTTTATTTAAACACATTCAACGCTTATCACATAAGTTCTTCGATAAAAGATCAGCAGGATCAATTTTAGTAAGGATAACAAATGATGTAAATTCCCTACAAGATTTATTTACCAATGGAGTTATCAATCTCTTAATGGACTTGTTAATGCTAGGTGGAATTATTGTTATTTTATTTTTCTTAAGTCCACAATTGACATTAGCAGTAATGGTTATTTTACCTTTAATGTTTTTCATCTCAACAGGGTTACGAAGAAAAATCAGACGTTCATGGCAGTTAGTTCGGTTAAAGCAATCACAAATTAACTCCCATTTAAATGAAAGCATTCAAGGCATTCGTGTCACTCAATCGTATACTCAAGAAAAAGAGAATATCAGTTTCTTTGAAAATATGAATGAAGAAAACTATCAAGCTTGGCGAGATGCAACCCAAAAAAATGCGATGTTTCGTCCGTTTGTCGAAATGTCTAACGCAATTGGTACTGCAATACTAATTTGGTATGGTGTCTCACTTATCCAAGGAAATACGATTGATATTGGTACATTTGTATCGTTTGCATTTTATTTAGGGATGTTCTGGGAGCCAATTTCTCGCCTTGGTCAAGTATATAATCAACTTTTAGTAGGTATGGCATCATCTGAACGTATTTTCGAGTTCTTAGATGAAAAACCTGCCGTAAAAGAAAGTAAGACTGCAATTTCCTTACCAGAGATGAAAGGTCAAATCCAATTTGAAGACGTTGAATTCTCTTATGACGATAAACGAAAAGCTTTAAATAAAATTAATTTTGAAGTTGAAGCAGGTCAAACCGTTGCCTTAGTTGGGCATACAGGTTCAGGGAAAACAACAATTGTAAACTTGATTGCTAGATTTTACGATCCCTCAAGTGGAACTGTTAAAGTCGACGGTCACGATTTAAAAGAAATCAAGCTTGATAGTTTAAGGCAGCGTGTCAGCACAGTTTTACAGGAAACATTTATTTTCTCGGGAACGATTATGGATAATGTCCGTTTCGGTAAGCCTGAGGCATCTGATGCTGAGGTAATAAAAGCCTGTGAAACTGTAGGGGCACATCGTTTTATTGAACAATTAAAGAAGGGCTACCATACCGAAGTAGAAGAACGTGGAAATATACTTTCAGTTGGAGAACGCCAGTTATTATCATTTGCACGAGCATTACTTGCTGACCCGCAAATCTTAATTTTAGACGAAGCGACCGCGAGTATTGATACGGAAACCGAACAAGTGATCCAAGAAGCATTGCGAACGCTACTAAAAGATCGCACATCAATCATGATCGCACATCGTCTTTCAACCATTCGTGAAGCTGACAATATTATCGTTCTAGAACATGGAAACATTCTTGAAACCGGAAACCACGACGAGTTAATGGCTCAACAAGGAGAATACTATAACCTTGTTAAAGCCCAGTTTAAGGTGTTGAATGCAGGTTAGAGTTGAGAGTTTTGAGTTAAGAGTTATTTTTAGTGAAGCTTCGTAGAGAAACAATAAAGTAGCAAAAAAGGAATGGCATAAGCCACTCCTTTTTTGTTACTCAAAACTCAAAACTCAAAACTCAAACCTCAAAACTCAAAACTCAAACCTCAAACCTCAAACCTCAAACCTCAAACCTCAAACCTCAAACCTCAAAACTCAAAACTACTTCTTAAGCTTCCTCACAAGTTCCTCATCCGGTGTTACATAGAGGGTTGTTTGGTTGTCGTAAATCACGTAGCCAGGTTTTGCCCCGCTTGGTTTTTTGACATGCTTAATTAGGGTGTAATCAACAGGTACAGAGCTTGATTGTCTAGCTTTACTAAAGTATGCAGCTAATGTTGCTGCTTCTTTTAAGGTAGTTTCATCAACGTCTGTACTTTTAATGACTACATGTGAGCCTGGTATATCTTTGGTATGTAGCCATGTTTCATACTGTCTAGCCAGGCGATTAGTTAAATACTCATTTTGCTTATTGTTTTTCCCAATCAAAATTTCAAGGCCTGTAGAAGACATATACTCTTCTAGAATTGGCTTTGTTTCCTTTTTCTTTTTGGTCTGTTTTTTGTTACGAGTTCGAATATAACCGCCTTCCATTAATTCTTCTCTAATTTCAGCAATGTCTTTAGGAGCAGCTGATTCCATTTGTCCGAGGATTCCTTCTAAATAATGAAGTTCTAGTTTTGTTTTTTCAAGTTGCTCTTTGACGATTTCTAATGAATTTTTTGCCTTGTTATACTTTTTGAAATAACTTTGAGCGTTTTCAGAAGGTGATTTCATTGGATCAAGTGAGATAACAATTGAACGACCTTGTTCATCATAGAAGTCAATTACTTCAATCTCTTTTTGTCCTTTTTTAATTTGGTGTAAATAAGCTGTAATTAGCTCACCAAGCTTCCGATACTTTGCTGAGGCTTCTGCATCTATTAGGGTCTGCTCGAGCTTTTTGACTTTTGTTTTATTTTTTGGTGTTCATTCTTTAAGAACTTTTCTAAGTCACTTGCTTGTTGATGAACACGATCCCTTTCTGCTTTTCCGAAATAAAAACGAGTGAGCATTTCGCTAGCAGACAAAAAGGTTTGAGCAGTTCCTTTTAAATGATTTAGTGAGATAACAGAAAAATATTCTTTTTTATCTGTGACTGTAATTGTGGGTCAAAACTCAACCTTTTGACTTGTTCAACCACTTCAAAAAAGGCTGTTGTTAATGTATCACGGTTTGGGAGCTTTGCCCGATAAAGAATTTCCTTTGCAAGTTGTGGGGATAGCCCAGAAAATTGGTTGACGATTTGACTATCAAGTTTACCGGAATTAAAATCGATTTTTTTTATAAATGTAGTTTCATCGATTGTTAAAGGGTTTAGTTTTTCTTGTTCAGGTGGCAGCTTATACGTTTGTCCTGGCAAGATAGTTCGGTAGCTATTGATCCCAGGTGACAGGTGTTTAATACTATCTAGAATTTTGTCGTCTTTCTTGTCGAGTAAAACGATATTACTATGACGTCCCATAATTTCAACCATTAATTTTTATAGCTAACATCACCTAGTTCGTTTCTCCCTTTAATAAGTATGGTAACGATCCGTTCTAATTCTAATTGTTCGATTTCCTCAATGATTCCTCCCTCAAGATGTTTCCTCAGAAGCATACAAAACATTGGCGGTTCAGAAGGATTTCCTATTTTTTCATCTGTTAAATGTAATCTTGCAAAGCTAGGATTTGCTGATAGAAGAAGTTGATGATTCATTCCGTTTGCTCGAACTGTAAAGATAAGTTCTGTTTTATAAGGTTGGTATATTTTTGTGATTCTTCCAGAAAGTAGCGTCTGCTTAAGTTCCGTCACCACTGCTTTTAAAACTGTACCGTCAAAGGACATTTTTTTCACTCCATTACTTTTGGTTACCATTAGGAAGTTAGTATGCTAATGATTATATAGTTTTCTTTCAATGAATTTCATCATTCATTATTTCCGCTAATATGGACTATATGTAGTTTGCTATAGCCAATTAAGGTAATGATGAAAGACACTCTTCAAGAAAAATATTTTTTCTCAAGATTTTCTATTTCACTAAACAGTATAGCATTTTTTTGGACTTGCCTGAATAAAGATAGTTTGTAAAGGACAAGGCAGGACTCTAAATGATACAGATGTGGGGTGTAGAAATGAAATGGTATGAACGAGAGATAAAAGATGTTGAAGAAATAACACGTTCGCATTTTTCTAATGGATTAACTGATGAAGAGGCTAGTAAAAGATTAAAACAGTTTGGTTACAACAAATTAGATGAGGGAGAAACGGTTTCTGCATTTTTCTTATTTATAGCACAATTTAAAGACTTTATGGTCATTGTATTATTAGTGGCAACGTTAATTTCTGGTTTGTTAGGCGAATATATTGATGCAATCACGATTATGCTCATTATTTTATTAAATGGAATTTTAGGTTTTATTCAAGAACGTAAGGCGGAAAAATCATTAGCTGCTTTAAAGGAATTGTCAGCACCGCAAATGACCGTCCTTCGAGCTGGTGAGTGGATAAAGGTACCATCAAGCGAAGTAGTTGTCGGCGATATTGTAAAATTTACAAGTGGAGATCGAGTCGGAGCGGATATTCGTATCATTGAATCAAAAGGTCTGAGAATAGAAGAAAGTGCGCTAACGGGAGAATCAGTACCAGTTCAAAAAACAGAAGCTGTCTTGTCAGGTGAAGATCTTTCAATTGGCGACCAAGAAAATATGGCCTTTATGGGGACAATGGTTACCCAAGGAAGCGGAATTGGTGTTATCGTTGCTACCGGAATGAAGACCGAAATGGGGAAAATTGCTCATCTGCTACAGTCAGCAGAAACAATGATAACCCCTTTGCAACACAAACTTGAACAATTAGGGAAAATTTTGATCATGGTTGCACTGTTTCTTACAGCACTAGTTGTTTTAATTGGTGTTTATCAAGGTCATGATGCCTATATCATGTTTTTAGCAGGGGTTTCATTAGCAGTTGCTGCTATACCTGAAGGCTTACCGGCAATTGTAACAGTAGCCTTAGCACTAGGTGTTCAAAGAATGATTAAGCGAAAGGCAATCGTAAGAAAGTTACCAGCAGTAGAAACGTTAGGCTGCGCATCTGTTATTTGCTCAGATAAAACGGGAACGTTGACTCAAAATAAAATGACAGTCACCAATCTTTGGTCTGGGGGAAACACATGGGAAGTCTCAGGAACTGGTTATACGCCAAACGGTGATTTTTATACAAATGGAAAAAAAGTTAGTTTACATTTAGAAAAAAGTTTACAACAACTCTTAACTTTTGGAGCCCTATGTAACAACGCAAAAATAATTTCGAATGATGTTAAAGAAGGCATTTTTGGAAAATCAAAGGCAGAATATTCAATTGATGGAGATCCTACAGAAGGAGCTTTAATTGTTTCAGCTGCTAAAGCAGGTATTTCTAGGCAAGATTTGCAAAGTGACTACATTCTTGTTGAAGAATTTCCATTTGAATCAACAAGAAAAATGATGAGTGTGATCGTAGAACGAAAAAAAGATGGGAAGCGCTTCGTTGTTACGAAAGGGGCACCTGATGTCTTGTTGAGTAGAAGTAGTCAAATATTGTGGGAAGATCGGCTTCAGCCGTTATCGCCTCAAAGAGAATCTGCTGTTATATCTTCTATTGAGAACCTTGCTTCTCAAGCGCTACGAACAATTGCGATTGCATTCAAGGAGATTAATCGAGATGCCAATATTTCTTCTGAAGCTTCGGTAGAAAATAACTTAACATTTATTGGTCTGCAAGGAATGATCGATCCACCAAGACCTGAAGTGAAAGCCTCGATACTTGAATGTAGCGAAGCCGGTATTAAAACAATTATGATTACCGGAGATCATATTATCACTGCTCAAGCAATTGCCAAACAGTTAAACATCCTACCAATCCACGGAAAAATAATGGATGGTAATACGTTAGCGAAAATGAGTGTTTCAGACTTAGAGGCAGTTGTCGATGATATTTATGTTTATGCACGTGTTTCACCTGAGCATAAGTTAAAAATTGTTAAGGCTCTACAGGCAAAGGGACATATTGTAGCTATGACTGGGGATGGAGTAAATGACGCACCAGCCATTAAAGCCGCTAACATCGGGGTCGCCATGGGGATTACCGGTACAGATGTAGCTAAAGAAGCCTCGTCACTTGTTTTGAGTGATGATAACTTTGCGACCATTAAAGCTGCTATTAAGGAAGGAAGAAACATTTACGACAATATCCGTAAGTTTATTCGATATATGCTCGCTTCAAACGTTGGTGAGATACTAGTCATGTTATTTGCAATGATGCTTGGCATGCCCCTCCCACTAGTTGCTATTCAAATCCTATGGATTAATCTCGTAACAGACGGCTTACCAGCGATGGCGCTTGGCCTTGACCAGGCTGAAAGTGATGTTATGAGGCGAAATCCACGACACCCTCAGGAAAGTGTATTTGCTAGGGGGCTAGCTTGGAAAATAGTTAGTCGTGGTTTTATGATAGGGGTAGTTACTTTAATAGCCTTTTGGTTAACTCTCTCTCAACATCCAGATGATTTAATGAGAGCACAATCCGTTGCTTTTGCAACATTAGTTATGGCACAGCTTATTCATGTATTTGATTGTCGTAGTGAACATTCAGTATTCCATCGAAATCCATTTCAAAATATCTACTTAGTATTAGCAGTACTTTCTTCAACTGCATTAATGCTAGTTGTTATGTATTTCCCACCGTTACAACCTGTGTTCCATACGGTAGGTTTAAATCTCCGTGAATGGTTATTAGTCCTTGGTATGGCTTCTATTCCAACAATTGCCCTTGCAGGCTTTCACATATTTAAAAGATCATAACAAAACGAAAAGCTAACTTGGATCCTTCATTTAGAGGGCATACCCATGTTAGCTTTTCATTTGTTTGCATCTAGGTATGTTATCTGTTAGATTTATAAATTAGTTAAAATTTAAATGCATACGGTGTTTCTATTTCCTCTACTTGTTGATAATGGTAAAATTGGTTAGAATAGATATGTGGATGTGATGTTATGTTAGTTAGTATGACTGGATATGGTCAAGCGGGTAATAGAAAATGAAAACTTCAAAATTAATGTTGAGATTAAATCCATTAATCATCGATTTCAGAAATTACGATTCGAATGCCTCGTCAATTTTTATTTTTAGAAGATAAACTCAAAAAACAAGTGAGCCGTTACATACAGCGTGGCAAGGTTGATATCTTTTTAACTGTAGAGGGGGAAGGATTAGTACAAAGAACTCTGCAGGTTGATTGGACCTTATTAGAGGAATTTTATCAGAGGCATGCTGAAGCTCAAAAGCGGCTTCAAGTTACTCAACCACTTTCTTTAGATAGGTTGCTCCTTCATCCCGATGTGGCTACAATATTAGAAAAAGAAATTCAATCCGAAAATCTTGCCACAGATATATTAGCAACTACTGAAAAGGCAGCAATTGAATTGCTACAGATGCGTCAAAAAGAAGGATCTGCTCTTGCGCTTGATTTTAAACAAAGATTGAGTAAGGTAAGGTCTTTAGCTTTGGATATTTCACAACAAGCACCTAAAGTAGTAGAGGCCTACCACAATCGGTTAGTGAAACGAGTGGTTGAATTTTTGGATGGTAAAATAGAAATCGAAGAAGGTCGATTGCTCACCGAGGTAGCAATTTTTGCAGATAAAAGCGAATATTGATGAGGAATTGACGAGGTTAAATAGTCACTTTGAGCAATTTTTAGGTATTATCAAAAAGTGCGTCTAATCTTCCGGTCGGCAGAAAACTTGATTTTCTAGTACAAGAAATGAATAGGGAAGTAAATACCATTGGTTCAAAATCAAATGATATACATATCAACAAACAAGTAGTAGAGTTAAAAGCAGAATTAGAGAAAATAAAAAGAACAGGTTCAAAATGTTGAATAATAATCATTTTATAGAGCTGTGTCTGATTGAATTTCATGATTCATACAAATAAACAACATTTAGTTGAGAATGATTTTTCTCGACTAAATATAGTATCCTAGTGATAAAAAATAAGATTTATGAAATTCTTAAGATAAAAAAGGTGTTAAAGTGGTTAGAAATCTGGTTATAATATAAAGATGGGCAGGGGAAAACAATGAATATTAAACTTATTAATATTGGCTTTGGCAATATTGTTTCAGCAAATCGAAATCATTTCTATTGTAAGTCCAGAAATCAGCACCAATTAACGTATTATCCAAGAAGCTAGAGAACGAAACATGTTAATCGATGCTACATATGGAAGAAGAACGAGAGCTGTGATTATTGCTGATAGTGATCATGTCATTTTATCTGCTGTTCAACCGGAAACAGTAGCACAACGACTATCTAATAAAGACGATGTTTCTGAAGACTAAACTGAATGAGGTAACAACTTCTATTCCCGCTAATGCTTCATTAGCTGGAGTTTTATAATACTATTCAAAATGAGTGTCATTATACAAATAGAGGTATCTTCTTGGATAAATCGTAAAACACTAAAAAAGTAAAATTTTTCAAAACTTGGAAAAATGTCTAGCTTCAGCACGATTCATCTGGAAAATGATCTGCAGGAAATTGTTTAAAAGTTTTTCTGTCAGAGCATTTACTTTTGGTGGCTAGGTAGGGAAAAAGCCACTACACTTTTTCCTAGAGCGCTTGCGCTTTTCTTGTAGAAATGGATTTGGAGGTAATGATGAAAAAAGAAAGAGGTTTACTAATAGTTCTTTCTGGTCCGTCTGGTGTAGGGAAGGGTACAGTTTGTGGAGCCCTTCGAAAACAAGACACTGATATTTTATACTCTGTTTCGGCAACAACCCGTACTCCTCGAGAAGGGGAAATTGATGGGGTGAACTATTTCTTTAAAACGCGAGAACAGTTTGAAGAAATGATTAAACATGATCAGCTTTTAGAATGGGCGGAGTATGTTGGCAACTTCTACGGGACCCCTGTTGATTACGTAGAAAAAACATTAAGCGAAGGCAAAGATATTATTCTTGAAATTGAGGTGCAAGGTGCACTAAAAGTTCGGGAAAAATTTGCCGAAGGCGTGTTTATATTTTTAATGCCGCCTAGCCTTGCTGAATTACGAAATCGGATTGTTAACCGTGGTACTGAAACCGAAGATCTGATTAACAACCGTATGACAGTAGCTAAAGATGAAATAGAGATGATGGACAAATACGACTATGTTGTTGAAAATGATGAAGTTCATCTTGCAGTCGAAAGAATTAAAGCTATCGTTATAGCTGAGCATTGCCGCAAAGATCGGTTAATACAAAAATATCAACAATTAGTGGAGGCTGAGTAAATGTTATATCCATCAATCGATAATCTATTAACGAAACTAGACTCAAAGTATACGTTGGTAACAGTTTCGTCAAAACGAGCACGCTACCTAAAAGAGTCCAATGAGAGAGACTTAATGGTAGTGAAACCTAAGTCATATAAACAAGTCGGCAAAGCACTTGAGGAAATTTCTTCAGGACAATTATCTTTTAAACGTAGAGAAGAAGAATAAATAGCAAAAGGGGATGACTCAAAAGGGTAACAGCCCCCCTATAATATTACTTAGAGAATGTACCTTTTTATTAAAGGTTTTTCACTAAATAATATATAATAGGGAGTGGTTAAACCATAACTAAGGGTCACCTCTTTTTATTATGGTTTTAGTAAAGTATGTACATATATTCTCAGTTACTATTTTAAATACGTAAATGTCGGACTATTTAAGTTTATAAAAATTAAAATTAACTTATCGATGCTTATGGAGGAGATCTTATGTTAAAGGGGAAAAAGGTTTTATTATGTGTGTCTGGTGGCATAGCTGTTTATAAAGCTTGTGCTCTCACTAGTAAGCTCACGCAAGCAGGTGCCACTGTAAAAGTTGTTATGACTGAAGGAGCGACAAAGTTTGTAACCCCACTTACTTTTCAAGCACTTTCTAGGGAACCGGTTTATGTCGATACATTTGAAGAACAAGATCCAACAAAAATTACTCACATAGATGTAGCGGATTGGGCAGATGTTGTTTTAATAGCGCCTGCGACAGCAAATATAATTGGGAAAATTGCTAATGGGATAGCAGATGACCTTATCTCGACGATGATACTTGCGACAACTGCACCTGTTCTAATAGCACCTGCAATGAATGTACATATGTATGATCATCCGGCGGTAAAAGCAAACATTCATAAGCTAAAATCTTTTGGTTATCAATTTTTAGAGCCAAGTGAAGGGTATCTAGCTTGTGGTTATGTAGGTAAGGGAAGACTGATGGAACCCGAGGCGATTTTAACGTATCTTGAAACGTACTTTGAAACCAAAACATCATTATTGGCTCGAAAAGCAATATTAGTAACTGCTGGGCCTACACAAGAAAAACTTGATCCGGTCCGTTACTTCACGAACCGATCATCAGGAAAAATGGGATACGCGATTGCGGAAGAAGCCGCAAAACGTGGGGCCAACGTTATCTTAGTTTCTGGACCGACGAACATACAACCTCCTCCAAATGTACAATTCATTTCTGTCACAAGTGCTCAAGAAATGTTTGATAAAGTAATGTTCTACTATAAAGAGGTTGATATAGTTATTAAATCCGCTGCCGTTGCAGATTACCGTCCAAAACAAGTGTCAGGACAAAAAATAAAAAAACAGCCAAATGACTGGGCCGTTGAAATGGAACGAACAATTGATATATTAAATACGTTAGGAGAACAAAAAGCTCATCAACTTCTTATAGGATTTGCAGCAGAAAGTGAACAACTTGAGCTTTATGCTAAAGACAAATTAACACGAAAAAATTTAGATATGATTGTTGCAAATAGTATTGTTCAAGAAGGGGCGGGTTTTCAAGGTGACACTAATATTGTGACACTCATCAAAAAAGACGGTTCAAACGTTTCGCTTCCATTAATGAGTAAAAAGGAAGTTGCAAGTAAGATAATGAATGAAGTAGAAAGTTTGTTAAAGGAAAATGAGAAATGATTGTAAAAGTTGTCGTTGATGTTCCCACTGGTGGAACTGATCGTCTATTCGACTATAAAGTACCTCCCCATTTAGAAGAAATTATTGAAAGTGGTATGAGAGTAGTTATTCCTTTTGGACCTAGAAAGGTTCAGGGATTCGTCATTTCAATTGGAAATGAAACCAATGTTGCTAAGCTAAAGGAAATTGAAGAAGTACTTGATGTTACGCCGGTTTTAACACCAGAGCTCCTTGCTTTAGGCGATTGGCTGACTACAAGTGCCCTATGTTTTAAAATTACTGCATTTCAAGCGATGCTGCCTGCAGCTTTAAAAGCTAAATATAAAAAAGAAGTGAGGATTAGTGATTCGAATTTATTGCCTCAACTTCCTTCCGATTTGAGAAAGTGGTTTGAATATCGAGAAGTTGTCATATGGGAAGAATTCCTAGCAACTGGTGACAAGCAATTACTTTCTTCAATTAAAACGGCGGTTAAGGCTGGTTATTTGGAAATTATTTATCAAGTGAATGATAAAGTAACACAAAAGATAATGAAAGTTGTTTCCCCCGTCTCATATGAGAGTTTGGAACAGAACCTTGAGGAATTGGATAATCGAGCCCAAAAGCAAAAACAAGTCATTGAGTTTTTTTTGAAGCAGCCCAATTCAATTACAATAACAGAACTTATTGAGCGAACGGGCACAACGAGAAGCACGATCAAATCTTTAGTAGATAAGGTTATTTTATCTGAAAGAGAAGTAGAAGTATCACGGGATCCTTATGCTAATCGGACCTTCAAGAAAACCGTCCCTATGCAATTAACGAAAACTCAACAATCAGTTATTGAACCTATCTACAAAACAATAGCCGATCAACAGCACAAGACGTTTTTAATTCATGGTGTAACAGGGAGCGGTAAGACGGAAGTTTACCTACAATCGATTGCTAAGGTTCTAGAACAAGGCAAGGAAGCAATAGTACTAGTACCCGAAATTTCCCTAACACCGCAAATGGTGCAACGGTTTAAGGAGCGGTTTGGCTCACTTGTTGCTGTTCTTCATAGTGGGCTCTCTACTGGTGAAAAATATGATGAATGGCGAAAAATTCATAATGATCAAGTAAAGGTTGTTGTTGGCGCGAGGTCAGCCATATTTGCTCCCTTTAAGAATATCGGCATTATTATCATTGATGAGGAACATGAAGCAACATATAAACAGGAAGAAAACCCCCGCTATCATGCCAGAGATGTAGCCATACAACGTGCAAGCTTCTACAACTGCCCTTTACTATTAGGAAGTGCCACTCCATCACTTGAAACATATGCTAGAGCAAAAAAGAACGTTTACCATTTATTGGAAATGTTAGAACGGGTAAATGAGGTTAAATTGCCAACTGTAGATATTATTGATATGCGTGAAGAATTAAAAGCGGGCAATCGTTCCATGTTTTCTAATAGGCTTTACGAAAAGCTTTCAGAGCGGCTTAGCCGAGGGGAGCAAAGTGTATTATTTTTAAATAGGCGTGGGTATTCAACGTTTATAATGTGTCGAGACTGTGGGTATGTGGCCGAGTGTCCTCATTGTGATATATCTTTGACTTATCACCAAACAAGTCGTTCATTAAAATGTCATTACTGTGGTCATCAAGAAATAATGCCTAAAACCTGTGGAAGCTGTAATAGTGAGCATATACGTTTTTTTGGTTCTGGTACCCAAAAGGTAGAAGAGGAAATAGCAAAAGTATTTCCAGGTGCTAGGGTAATAAGAATGGACGTAGATACGACAAGGAAAAAAGGTGCCCACGAGAGACTGCTAACCCAGTTTGGCGAAGGTAAAGCAGACATTCTTTTAGGGACACAAATGATCGCAAAGGGACTAGACTTTCCTAATATTACGTTAGTGGGTGTTCTAGCTGCAGACTCTATGCTTCACCTTCCTGATTTTCGAGCAAGTGAACGAACATTTCAGCTTTTAACTCAAGTTAGTGGTCGAGCTGGACGTCATCAACTTCCTGGAGAGGTCGTTATTCAAACCTATACTCCCGAACATTATAGTATTGACCTTGTAAAAAATCATGATTTTATTGCGTTCTTTGAAAGAGAGATGGGCATCAGGAAGCTTCAAAGTTATCCTCCATATTACTTTATCACAGTTATTCAAGTGTCACATCCTGAAATCACAAAGGTCATCGAGATTACCGACAAAATTGCTGCATTTGTAAAGAGATCCTTATCGGAAAAGTCCATTGTATTAGGCCCTGTTGCCTGTTCGATACCGAGGATCAAAGATAGATATCGATATCAATGCATGATAAAATACAAAAATGAACCTAGCTTGGTTTCTATTCTAAAAGAAGTACTCGAAAATTATAAACAAGAGATGAACCGGGGACCCTTACAAGTTTCCATTGATATGAATCCTTTTGTCCTAATGTAGGTTTGAGTTTTGAGTGTAGAGTTAATGTTTGTAATCCTTCGAAGCATTGACTTAACTAACTCAAAACTCCTTACTCAAAACTCTAAACTAAATTAATGAGGTGTTTTTTGATGCGAGTTGTATTTATGGGAACTCCTGATTTTTCAGTTCCTGTTTTGAAGCGTTTAATTGAAGATGGCTATGAGATTGTTGGTGTCGTCACACAACCAGACCGTCCTAAAGGGAGAAAAAAAGAATTAACACCACCCCCTGTCAAAGTAGAAGCATTAAAACATGGGCTTGAAATCATCCAGCCAGAAAAGCTAAAACGTACGGAAGATCTTCAGCAAGTGTTAGATTTACAGCCAGACCTTGTAGTTACGGCTGCATTTGGTCAAATTCTACCGAAACAACTTTTAGATACTCCAAAATACGGATGTATTAATGTACATGCTTCATTATTGCCGGAATATCGTGGTGGGGCTCCAATTCACCAAGCGATCATTGACGGAAAAGCAGAAACAGGAATTACGATTATGTACATGGTCGAAAAATTAGATGCAGGAGATATTTTAACACAAGCTAAGGTAGATATAGTAGAAGAGGACCATGTTGGTACATTACATAATAAATTAAGTGTAATTGGCGCAGAATTATTATCACATACAATTCCAAATCTTGTTGCTGGAAAAATTACACCAATAAAACAAGATGATGAGAAGGTTACTTTCGCTCCGAATATTAGTCGTGAAAAAGAAAAAATCAATTGGAACAATGGTGGCGTATCGATCTATAACCAAATTCGTGGTCTTCACCCATGGCCAGTCGCTTATACTTTGTTTCAAGAACAGCCATTAAAGATTTGGTGGGCTGAGAAAGTAGTGAAACAAACTGATGGTCTACCAGGTACAATTGTCTCTATAGAAAAAGATGGATTTATTGTTAGTACCGGAGATGAAACATCTATTAAAATCACTGATCTTCAGCCTTCAGGAAAAAAACGGATGACTGCTGAACAGTTTCTAAGAGGAGCTGGAGGAGATTTAACAGTAGGGATTAGGTTAGGAGAATAATCATGTCTAAAAAAAATGTTCGCGAGGTAGCATTAGATATTTTACTTCAGATTGAAAAAAGCCAAGCGTATTCAAACCTTCTATTAAATCAGTCAATTAAACGAGAAAACTTAAATGACAAAGATGTAGGATTGCTTACCGAGATTGTATATGGAACGCTTCAAAGAAAAAACACCTTGGACTACTATTTACAATCGTTTGTAAAAGGTGGCCTTAAGAAGCTTGATCAATGGGTTCTTGTTCTGCTTCGTCTTTCTTTATACCAAATTGTCTTTTTAGATCGGGTCCCTGAGCGAGCAGTTGTCCACGAAGCAGTTGAAATTGCCAAGAAAAAAGGTCACAAAGGTATATCAGCGATGGTCAATGGGACGTTACGTTCATTCTTGAGAGAAGGAATTCCTTCTCTTGATGGTATAAGTGAACCTCATGAAAAATTTGCCTTACAATGGAGCCACCCTAGATGGCTTGTAGATAGGTGGATCGAACAATTTGGTTTGGAGAAAACAGAGGCTATGTGTAAAATAAATTTACAACCACCTTCCGTCTCAGCCAGGGTCAATCAAGTATTAGTGAAGGATCGAAATGAACTGATCAACTTGCTAGCAGAAGAAGGAATCGAAGCTGAATTAGGAGACTTGTCAGTAGACGCAGTAAAAGTAGTAAAAGGAACATTACCAAATACGAAATTATTTAAAAAAGGCTTCCTAACGATTCAAGATGAAAGTTCAATGCTCGTCGCAAGAGCATTAAGCCCAAAACCAGGCATGAGAGTGTTAGATAGCTGTGCTGCACCAGGTGGGAAAACGACACATATGGCAGAACTTATGAATAATGAGGGCGAAATCTACGCTTTGGATCTTCATGAGCATAAAGTAAAGTTAATTGATGAACAAGCCAGTAGGCTAAAACTGTCAATTATTAAGACAAAAGCAACTGATAGTCGAAAAGCAGGCGACGAGTTTGAACGAGAGAGCTTTGATTATATTTTAGTAGATGCTCCCTGTACTGGACTTGGAGTCATTCGTCGGAAACCTGATATCAAATGGCAAAAGAAAAGTGACGATATCGAGAAAATAACGACAATTCAAAAGGATATTTTAGCTTCGGTTGCTCCTCTCTTAAAAAAAGGTGGTAGACTGGTCTACAGTACATGTACGATTGATGCGCTTGAAAATGAACAAGTTGTCAAAGATTTTTTGGCTAAGCATAGTAATTTTCAAGCAGACGAGACGTTAAAAGAACGATTACCAGAAAATGTAAAATCATACTGTCATAGTGGAATGGTACAACTGCTACCATCTGATTTTGATACAGATGGCTTCTTTATTTCTAGTATGATAAAAAAACAATAATCGAGGAAGTTCAGTTTGTTGAACGCCTCTAAAAAAAGGTGTGTAAAATAAGGATGATTGAAATAGAGCGTATAAAACCATCAATTTTTAGCTTGGAATTTGAAACTTTAGAATCATGGTTAAAAGACAATAAAGAGCCAAAATTCCGTGCAGGGCAAATTTTTGATTGGCTTTATAAAAAAAGAGTGACATCTTTTGAAGAAATGACAAATTTATCAAAGGATTTACGAGATAAGTTGGCGAATGATTTTAATTTAACAACGTTAAAAACTTTGACGAAACAGGAGTCAAAAGATGGTACGATAAAATTTTTGTTTGAGCTTCAGGATGGCTATTCAATTGAAACTGTTGTGATGCGTCATGACTATGGCAATAGCGTTTGTGTTACGACACAAGTAGGTTGTCGGATTGGCTGTACCTTTTGTGCCTCTACACTAGGTGGCTTAAAACGAAATTTAGAAGCGGGAGAAATCGTTGCGCAAGTACTTCAATCGCAGCGGTCTCTAGATGAAGTTGATGAACGAGTAAGTTCTGTCGTTGTAATGGGGATTGGTGAACCATTTGACAATTATGATGCTTTGGTTAGTTTTTTGAAAACAATTAACAATGAAAAAGGCTTGAATATTGGAGCAAGGCACATCACGGTTTCGACAAGTGGAATTATTCCAAAGATTTATGATTTTGCCAATGAAAAGCTGCAAATCAATTTTGCGATCTCACTCCATGCACCAACAACCGAAATTAGAACGGGGCTTATGCCAATAAATAAAGCCTATTCATTGGAGAAACTGATGGATGCTGTTCGTTACTATATAGACAAAACTGGACGAAGAGTGACATTTGAATATGGGCTATTTGGTGGAGTCAATGATCAAGCTGAGCATGCAGAAATGTTAGCAAAATTACTTAAAGGGATAAAGTGTCATGTGAATTTAATTCCTGTAAATGATGTTGTTGAAAGAAATTTCGTACGAACGCCAAGAGAGCAAATTTTTAAGTTTGAAAAAATATTAAAAGCACATGGAGTTAATGTTACGATTCGCCGTGAACAGGGACATGATATTGACGCAGCCTGCGGCCAATTAAGAGCGAAGGAACGTAAAGAAGAAACGAGGGGATAATCGATGAAAGTGGCATTTAAATCGGATGTAGGACAAGTTAGGTCTCATAATGAAGATAACGGAGGCTTTACTCATAATAAAGATGGCATCTTATTAGCGGTCGTTGCTGATGGTATGGGGGGGCACCAGGCAGGTGACGTAGCAAGTAAAATGACGATTGAATTATTATCGTCAAAATGGCAAGAAGCAAAAGGAGTTACGACTCCAACGAGTATTGAATTATGGTTGGAACAATCCATAACTGAAATAAATGCCCATTTGTTTGAACATTCCTTAAAACACCCGCAATGTCAAGGTATGGGGACGACATTAGTTGCAGTAGTTTGTACTAGCCAATTTGTTACATATGCTCATATAGGGGATAGTCGGGCATATTTACTTAATGGAAACGTCTTTGAACAAAAGACCGAGGATCACACCTTGGTAAACGAATTGGTTCGATCAGGACAAATAACTCTATTAGAGGCTGAGAATCACCCACGACGCAATGTGATCTTACGTGCACTAGGAACAGAAAGAACTATAAAAGTTGATATTAAGACAATTGAGTGGGACGAAGGAAGCTTTATTTTGCTTTGTTCTGATGGGCTATCAAATAAAATAAAAGATGAAGAAATGTTCGAAGTCTTAAAAAAAGATACAAGCCTTGAAGAAAAGGTGGTAGATCTAATAAATGATGCAAATGAACGAGGTGGCGAGGACAATATCTCGGTAGCACTTGTTTTTAATAGTGACCAAGAAAATCGTGGTGATGGCGATGATAGGTAAAAGAATAAGTGGTCGCTATCAGATATTAGAAACAATTGGTGGGGGTGGAATGGCAAATGTGTATAAAGCACATGATGCTATATTGAACCGCCATGTAGCTGTAAAAGTACTACGTCCACAATTTTCAGATGATGATGAGTTTATTCGTAGATTTAGGAGAGAAGCTCAAGCAGCAACTAGCCTATCACACCCAAATGTAGTTAGTATTTATGATGTTGGCGAAGAAGCAGATATTTATTATATCGTTATGGAATATGTGGCTGGTTTAACCTTAAAACAATTAATCCAACAAAGAGGCTCATTGCCGATTCAAGAAACCGTTAATATCATAATGCAGATTTCGTCTGCTATTGCTCATGCCCACGAAAATCATATTGTCCATCGTGACATTAAGCCTCACAACATCTTAATAAGTGAGAATGGTGAAGCGAAAGTAACTGACTTTGGAATTGCAAGAGCAATGACATCTGCTACAATTACACACACGAATTCAGTCATGGGTTCTGTTCATTACCTGTCTCCCGAGCAAGCTCGTGGTGGGTTGGTAAATGAAAAGTCTGATATATATTCCTTAGGAATTGTCTTATATGAGATGGTGACTGGTAAAGTCCCATTTTCAGGAGATACAGCTGTTTCTATTGCAATTAAGCATTTACAAACAGAAGTTCCTTCACCAAGAAAGTTTAATCCGACATTGCCGCAAAGTATTGAAAATATTATTTTAAAAGCTACAGCGAAAGACCCTTTTTACCGGTATGCGAATGTTAGGGAACTAGAAGATGACTTACATACGGCTTTAAACCCTAATAGGATGCACGAAGAGAAATATTTAGTCCCACATGATAACGAAGATGTAACTAAAGCAATACCAATTATTAAGAAAACCATCCAGTCGATAGTGACTTAGAGCAAACGAAAGTAATCAAACCTAGTGGTACGAGTAGTCCCCCACTAGAAAAAGAACCACCAAAGAAGAAAAAGAAAAAGTGGGTCTTTGCAATGTTCCTTACATTTTTTCTTTTACTAATATCAATCGGTGCAGCTTTTGTGATTGTTCCAAAACTCCTTCACGTTGATGAAGTTCTCATTCCTGAGGACTTAGCAGGTATGGAGTACAGCGAAGTGTATGAAGCATTAACTGCACTAGGTCTAACTGTTGAAAAAGAAACAATGCTCCACGAAGAAATCCCGGAGGACCATGTTGTTAGGACGAATCCTGAAGGGGGGCGTACTGTAAAAGTTAACTCAATCATCACAGTATACGTAAGTGAAGGTAAAGAAAAAATAGAAATGGTAGAAGTTACAGAAACAGATAAGGAACAAGCTCGTAGAACGTTAATTAGACTTGGGTTTAAAGAAGAAAATATTGAGGAAGTCCCTAAAGAGTCAGATTCCATAGAAAATTTAATTATCGAACAACTACCATTACCTGGAGAAAAAATTGTTCCAGAGGAAACGGTTGTCATCTTAACCTATAGTATTCCTATGAAATTCAGCTTGGAAAATTTACATGGTCTCACTCGTCTAGAAGCAATTGAACGTTTAAATAACCTAGGATTAAACATCGATGTTAAAGAAGAGTACTCGGATCGAATTCCGGAAGATCATGTCATTGATCAGAAGCCAGCTAGAGAAACTATTGTACAAAAAGGAACGACTGTGACAGTGATTGTGTCACTTGGGCCAGAACCTGAACCGCCACCAGAGCCTATAAATACAGTAATTGTAGCTCCGGTGCCATTATCTCCAGAAGATGAAATGGCTGGAATAGAATACCCAGTTATTATTACCTATCGGGATTCTAATGTAAGCGAGCATACTCTTTTTGTCGAAAGAAACATCAGCAAACTAACAGAATTTCGTGTTCCTGTGACCATTAACCCCGGAGATAAAGCTGAAGTAATCAGGTATATTGCTGGTGAGCAATACGGTGATCCGATTATCCTAACCTATGAAGAGGCTTTAGCAAATCAATAAGGATAAAGTCGCCTGTTTTCGTTTCGATTCATGAAAGTAATTAAGGAGGATGCAATGCCTGAAGGAAAGATAATTAAAGCGCTGAGTGGATTTTATTATGTGGAAAGTCATGGAGAAATATATCAATGTCGTGCGAGAGGAAATTTTCGCAAAAAAAAGCTGACTCCTTTAGTGGGGGATATAGTTAATTTTGAGGCTGAAAATAAAACAGACGGTTATATTTTAGGGTTAAAGGATCGGTTCAATGAATTAATCCGTCCCCCTATTGCGAATGTAGAACAGGCAATTTTAGTTTTTTCAGCCATGGAACCAAAGTTTAGTACTCTTTTATTAAATCGCTTTTTGGTTCATATAGAATCAAATAATATTGAAGCCATCATTTGTGTCAGCAAAATTGATTTATTGAAGCCTGAACATCGTGATGAAATAAATCAATTTATTACCGACTACAAAAACCTAGGTTACACTGTATTACAACGTCAATATACATGGAAGAGCTAATTGAAGAAGTTAGACCATGGCTAGATGGTAAGACGAGCGTTTTTGCAGGGCAATCAGGTGTCGGTAAATCTTCTTTACTAAATTCGTTGAAACCTGAGTTGGAAATTGAAACAAATGAAATTTCTTCCCACTTAGGAAGAGGTAAGCATACGACAAGGCATGTCGAACTGATCCAAATTGGTACGGGTTTAGTTGCCGATACACCTGGTTTTAGCTCTTTAGAATTTGCTGATATTGAAGCAGAAGAACTGTCTGACTGTTTTCCGGAGATGAGGGAAAGAGCGCAGTTTTGTAAGTTTCGAGGCTGTACCCATTCATCCGAGCCTAAATGTGAAGTCCGTCAAGCTGTTGAAGCAGGGGAAATTACCACCTATCGATACCAGGATTATTTAAGCTTTTTAGATGAGATAAAACAACAAAAACGGAGGTACTAAGATGATTAAGATTGCACCGTCAATCCTATCTGCAGATTTTGCAAAACTGGGAGAGGAAATCAAAGATGTTGAAAGAGGAGGAGCGGATTATATTCATGTTGATGTCATGGATGGCCACTTTGTCCCAAACATAACCATTGGTCCACTGATTGTCGAGGCGATTCGGCCAATAACAACATTGCCATTAGACGTTCACTTAATGATTGAAAACCCTGATTTATATATTCCACAATTCGCGAAAGCAGGGGCGGATATTATTACGGTTCATGTAGAGGCATGTACACATTTGCATCGGACAGTTCAATTAATCAAAGAACAGGGAGTAAAAGCTGGCGTTGTTCTTAATCCAGCTACTCCAGTTGATACCCTTCAACATATTATTGATGATGTGGATATGGTGTTGCTAATGACAGTGAATCCAGGTTTTGGAGGACAGAAGTTTATCAAGCAAGTACTTCCGAAAATTTATGCGGTCAGTGAAATGGCTAAGTCAAAAGGATTATCAATAGATATTGAGGTAGATGGTGGAGTCAATGTTGAGACAGCAAAGCTTTGCGTTGAGGCTGGGGCCAATGTATTAGTTGCTGGTTCTGCTATTTACAATGAAGTGGACCGAGCAGCAGCAATAAGAGCAATTAGAGGGTAATAATAAAGTTTAACCACAAGGGGAGTCTTAAGAAGGACTGAGAGGGAACGTAGTGCCGTTCTGACCCATTGAACCTGTAAGTTAGTGCTTGCGTAGGGAGTGGAGGTTATATAAGTTAACTCAAGTAAAGAGTGTATTTCCTCAAAAGTATACAATCCTACCAATACGTTGAAACTAATCGTAATTTGCCGTGGGATTTTAGACCAGTAAGGGGAGCACTTATTACTTGAGTTATTTTTTTGATCAATAGTTTGAGCTAGTAGTAGAATGAATGATGATAGAGTTTCAATTTTTATTAAGAAAAAAACTACTTGGTATTAATTACATTCAAAGAAGAGGTGTTATATGAAAAGGCCAGTTTTACATCTTACTGAAATTGCCATGATGGCAGCATTAGCAATTATTTTAGATTTTGCTTCAATTAAAGGATTTTGGGGTTATGGTGGCTCTGTCTCACTAGCGATGGTACCAATATTACTCATGGCATATCGTCGTGGATTATCGGCAGGTTTAGTTACCGGTTTTATAGTTGGGGCTATCCAAATGTTTTATGGATATTACTTCCATCCAGTGCAAATATTTTTAGACTATGCGCTTGCTTATACTGTTGTTGGTTTTGCAGGAATATTCAGCTTTTCATCGACGATGTCGTCAACAAAACGTATTTTCGTCATTGTTGGAGGAGTTTTCCTAGGTTCTTTCCTTCGTTTTATTGTTCATTTTATCTCAGGTGTAGTTTGGTTTGGTAGTTTTGCTCCAGAAGGAATGAACGTTGTCTGGTATTCCATCATATATAATACATCATATATGCTACCTGCATTTTTACTATGTGCCGCTGTTTTAGTTCTGTTGTCTAATACAGAACCAAGACTACTTCAAGGAAATCAAAAATAATGAAGAACATTAACATTGTGGCAGGGGGACCTTTTTCAAGTCTCCCTGTTTTACGTCTCGACTCAAATGAAATTTGGATAGCTGTTGATCGTGGATTAGAACATCTATTGCGCTACGACATCGAACCTGATTATGTCCTAGGTGATTTTGATTCGGTGTCACCTAAATTAATGAATAAGATAAGACAACAACGTTTTAAACAATTTCCTGCCCAAAAGGATGAAACAGACCTTGAGCTAGCTATATCCTATGCATTAAAGGAGAAGCCGGATATTATTAATGTTTTTGGTGCAACTGGTGGTAGATTAGACCATGGACTAGTTAATTTGCAGTTGTTATTAAGAAGCATTGATCGTTCCACTACAGTATTTATGATCGATAATAAAAATAAAATCACTTTAAAAAAACCAGGTATGTACTCGATAAATAAAAGTGAATACAAGTACGTGTCATTTCTTTCGTTTTTTGAAAAAATTGAAGGATTAACCTTACAAGGGTTTAAATACCCTTTAACTCTTGCAACATTAGAATGTGGTTCAAGTCTATGTATTAGTAATGAATTAATTTTGGATATCGGTACTTATTCGTTTTCCTCAGGCATATTAATAGTGGTAGAAAGTTGCGATTAGACAAACTATCAAGGTTATAAAATGAATTGTATAAAAATAGGCTTAAGTCTAGCGAGAAGTGAGGAATGAATAAATTTAGAAGTACTTGTAACTTTATGAATTTCATAATTCAATATTTTCGCTATCTAGTTGATATAGCTCAGTTAAGGTAATTATGAAATTCACTCAACTTAGTAAAAAAATAGGTACTATTTCAGAAATGCTGAATATACTTATTAATAACTGAGGACTTTTAATACTTTATTCATTTGTAGTGCCGTAGACGACAAACTCATGTCGAGGAGGGAAATTTATGAAATTTTATACGATTAAGCTACCTAAATTTTTGGGTGGATTTGTAAGGGTGATTTTGAATTCATTTAAAAAAGGTTAACAAAAAAGCACCACGTAGGTGCTTTTTTGTTTGCGCTATGGAAATAATAAATTTTACCCGGGTAAAATTTAAGTTTTAAGTATAAGAAAAACGAAGGCCTTCGCCAATAAAATTGACTACAAGCCGTTTTTCAAATTATACGCGTTCAACTTTGCCAGATTTTAAAGCTCTAGCAGAAACGTATACACGCTTTGGCTTTCCATCTACCATAATACGTACTTTTTGTACGTTTACGCCCCACTTACGCTTTGTTTTGTTCAATGCGTGAGAACGTTTGTTTCCTGTACGAGCTTGTCTTCCAGTAATTACACATTTACGTGCCATGATTGCACCTCCTTGTAAACCATGAGATGACACTCAAATTCATCTTATAAATACTTGATAATATTAGCATAGTAAAAAAAAGATTGCAAGGGGTTTTAAAATAAATATCAAGGGAAGATACTTGACAGCTATATCGAAAAAGATATACTCATAAAAGTAAATGATTTATTAGGAATAGGAAAACCTTAGAATAGGACAAAAATGTCAACGTGGAAAAAGTAGCAGATGACAAATACGCATTTTAATAACAGTTTTCTTTTAAATTGTGGGTAATTATAGTAAAATGTGATTAGCCATGAAGTACACTCTAAATAAAGGGGGATATCGATCGTGTCAATTAAAATGAAAACACAATTAGGTGTAATTGATGTTGCAAAAGAGGTTGTAGCCGTTATTGCTGGTGGTGCTGCAATTGACTGTTATGGAATAGTAGGTATGGCCTCACAGAAACAACTGAAAGATGGACTTAACGAGCTTTTAGGTAAAGAAAACTTTACTAGAGGTGTAGTTATTCGTGAAGAAGAGGATGAAATCCATATTGATATGTATATTATCGTTAGCTATGGAACAAAAATCTCTGAAGTAGCGCATATGGTTCAAACAAAAGTGAAATATCAGTTGGAGCAAATGCTAGGTTTAACTGTAGATTCAGTTAACATTTTCGTTCAAGGAGTTAAGGTTACAAACCTATAGGGCATGTTCAAAATGAGGACAACGAAAGGCTAGAAAAAAATCTAGAGCTACGTTACCGAACTTTTGAGCGTCCTCTACTAGTATATGTTAAGGAGGAACATGAGTGACACTGAAGAGTTTAGAGGCTGAAAAATTAGCCCAAATGTTTATAGAAGGTGCAAATAATTTAACGAAGAATGTAAAGCTTGTTGATTCGTTAAATGTTTTCCCAGTTCCAGATGGTGATACAGGGACGAACATGAATTTATCGATTACATCTGGCGTAAAGGAAGTACAAAAACAAGTTCCAGAACACGTTGGCAAAGTAGCAGGCGCTTTTGCGAAGGGTCTACTGATGGGAGCAAGAGGTAATTCAGGTGTAATTTTATCTCAGCTTTTTAGAGGGTTTTCCAAGTCTGTTGAAGGCAAAGCTACGTTAAATGGAAAGCAATTTGCTGATGCTTTTGGAGCTGGTGTTGATATGGCCTATAAAGCAGTTATGAAACCTGTGGAAGGAACGATCTTAACTGTTGCAAAAGATGCAGCAAGAAAAGCGCAGGATGCTGCCAAACGTTCTGATGATCTTATTACAATCATGGAAGCTACCCTTCAGGAAGCAAGAGCTTCGTTAGAACGCACACCAGATCTATTACCAGTATTAAAAGAAGTAGGTGTTGTTGATTCTGGAGGTAAAGGCCTAGTAATTATTTATGAAGGCTTTTTAGCAATAATGAAAGGTGAAAAGATCATTAATCTGGTCCAAGAAACAGCTTCAATGGATGATCTAGTAAAAGTACAACATCACAATGCTCAAAGTCATATGGCCACTGAAGATATCGAATTCGGGTATTGTACAGAAGTAATGGTTAAATTTGAGCAAGACAAGCTTGAACAAAATCCTTTTGATGAGCAAGCTTTCCGAAATTTACTCGATAACCATGGTGATTCACTTCTAGTGGTGTCAGATGAGGACTTATTAAAGATACATATTCATGCTGAACAACCTGGTGACGTAATTACTCATGCCCAAAAATACGGTAGTTTAATTAATGTCAAGATTGAAAACATGCGTGAACAACATACTCATCTGTTAGAAGAAACAAAAGCCGTTTACGAGGAGAAACCAGAACCGAAGAAGGTACTTGCTGAATTTGGTATCATCACCGTGGCTATGGGGGACGGTATTGCAAAAATGTTTAAGAGCTTGGGGGCTGGAGTTGTCATTGAAGGTGGACAAACCATGAATCCAAGTACTGAAGACTTTGTAAAAGCCATTTCTGATGTTCATGCCAAGAAGATTATCATCTTACCGAATAATAGTAATATTATTATGGCGGCAGAGCAGGCAGCTTCAGTTGTTGCAGAAGAAGTTGTTGTTATTCATTCGAAAACAGTTCCACAAGGACTTGCTGCACTGTTGGCATTTAATCCAGGATCTGATCTTGAAACGAATGCAGAAGATATGAGAGAAGCGCTAGCAGCTGTCAAAACTGGACAAGTAACATTTGCTGTCCGCGATACTAGTTTAGACGGTGTTGAGATTAAAAAAGATGATTTTATGGGAATTGCAGAAAAGAAAATTGTCTCTTCTGGCCCAGATCGCCAAACTGTTACCGAAGAATTATTAAACAATTTACTTGATGAGGACTCGGAGATTTTAACAATCATCCGTGGTGAAGATACAACAGAAGATGAAGTAGAACAACTTGTCGCTTTTGTTGAAACGCATTATGCGGATGTAGAGGTTGAGGTTTATGAAGGCAATCAACCACTGTATTCCTACATTTTTTCTGTTGAATAAGACTAAGGAGGATGCATATGGCCAAAGTAAAAATTATTACTGATAGTACTGCTGATATTCCCAAAACGATTGCTGAAGAATTAGACATAACAGTTGTTCCTTTAAAAGTTTTATTCGGTGAAGACACTTTTGAGGACGGTATTGACATTACCGCGTCAGAATTCTATGAAAAGTTAGCGTCATCTCCAGTCAGTCCAACAACTTCTCAACCAACACCATATCAATTTGAAGAGGTTTATCAAGAAGCTGCCAGAGAAGAAGACACCCAAATCATTTCTATCCACTTATCTTCGAAGTTAAGTGGGACATATCAATCGGCTTATATTGCTAGAGATGTAGTTAAAGACCAAATAGATGTTACTGTTATTGACTCTAAACGAGCTTCTATTGCAATCGGTCAAATCGTAGTCGAAGTTGCCAAATTAGCGAAAGCGGGGGCGACCAAGGAGCAATGTTTAACTAGGTTAAATGAATTATTGAGTACATCAGTTATTTACTTTATGGTAGATACGTTAGAATTTTTACAAAGAAATGGTCGTATTGGCAAAGCATCCGCTCTATTTGGTTCGTTATTAAAATTAAACCAATCCTTTCTTTAAACGAAGATGGAGAGGTTTATCCTTACGACAAGGTCCGCGGGCAGAAGAAAGCTTTAGCTAAAATTTATGAATTTATTGAGAGAGATTTTGGAACACAAGCAATTCATATTGGTATTTCTCAAGCGAATGCCCATGAAAATGCTCTAGAAATAATGACAGAGCTGAAAAGCCGTTTTAATGTTAGCACAGAAATCATTACCGATATCGGTCCTGTCATTGGTGCTCATGTTGGTCCTGGAACTATTGCTATTTCAGTTTCTCAAGCTAAGGAATAAAATTAAAGGCGCTATCCATTCACTAAGTACAACAAATGTAAGTTGTTGTCTATTGGAAGGATAGCGCTTTTATTTTTGATTGTTGCTTTTTAATTAAGTTAGTAAAAAAACGGATCATTGTTTAGCTTCTCATTCAATTAAATAACAATATTTAAGAGAAGTAGTATTACATAAAAATATCTTTTTGATAACAAAAAGGAAATATTCGATTATAATAAAATTACCTATAGAAATGTTAGAAATAAAATGCTGTTGGGGGTTTTTACGATGAAGTTTAGAACGGTTTTTGATATTATTGGTCCGATTATGATTGGTCCTTCAAGTTCACACACGGCAGGTGCAGCAAGAATTGGCAGGGTTGCAAGAACTTTGTTAGGTAGACAACCTACGTTTGCAGAAATTTCCTTTTACGGTTCATTTGCAAAAACCTACAAAGGTCATGGGACAGATGTGGCAATTGTCGGTGGAATATTAGATTTTGATACTTTTGATCAGCGTATTAAAAGCTCTTTACAAATTGCTAAAGATTTAGGTATCGAGATAAAGCTAGCTGTTGAAGAAGCGGTAACTGACCACCCGAATACGGCAAAAATAAGGCTTGGGACAAGTGAACAAGATGCACTCGAGCTTGTGGGTATTTCCATTGGTGGGGGCAAAATAGAAATCGTCGAGCTTAATAGTTTTCAGTTGAAGTTATCTGGAAACCACCCAGCAATTTTAGTTGTTCATGATGACCGATTCGGGGTAATTGCAGCCGTTTCCAATGTCTTGGCGAAACATGAAATAAACATTGGACATATGGAGGTTTCTCGAAAAGAAAAAGGGAAAGAGGCGCTAATGGTTATTGAAGTCGACCAAAATGTTGCTGACCAGCTCTTAGAAGAGATAGCATCCTTACCAAATATCGTTAAAGTAACCAAAATTCACGATTAAAAATGTAACATGTTGAATGCGAATGTTGATTTAATGTGAGTAACGCATGGATAGTATAACATCAATTGAATGCAGTCTTACATCTGGTGTAGAGTAAATTTGTAATACTACAGAAAGAATGCACAACAAACCATTCTACACTATACATTTTGCATTCTACATGACAAAACGGAGGTCATAAAATGTTTCGGAATGTTGCAGAGTTAGTAGAATTAGCAGAGAAGGAAAACATCAAAATCTCTGATATTATGATAAGACAGGAAATGGAAGTTACAGAAAGAAGTTTTGATGAAATATTTGCGCAAATGGACCAAAATTTAGTCGTTATGGAAGAAGCAATTGAAAGAGGGATTAGAGAAGGAGTAAGGTCTGTTTCCGGATTAACTGGTGGAGACGCGGTGTTGTTGCAAAATTACTTGAAAACTGGAAAGTCATTAGCAGGTGAGTTTTTACTTGATGCTGTAAGTAAAGCAGTTGCTACTAATGAGGTGAATGCAGCAATGGGAACAATTTGTGCAACGCCAACTGCTGGTTCTGCTGGGGTTGTACCTGGGACACTCTTTGCATTAAAAAACAAAGTAAATCCAACTAGAGAACAGATGGTTCGATACTTGTTTACTAGCGGGGCGTTTGGTCTTGTAGTTGCAAATAATGCTTCAATTTCTGGAGCAGCTGGTGGCTGTCAAGCTGAAGTGGGTTCTGCTACCGGAATGGCAGCAGCAGCAATTGTTGAATTGATGGGAGGTACTCCAAAGCAATCCGCTCATGCGATGGCTATTGCATTAAAAAATGTTCTAGGGTTGGTTTGTGATCCAGTTGCAGGGCTTGTGGAAGTACCTTGTGTGAAGCGAAATGCAATGGGAGCTTCTAATGCAATTGTAGCTGCAGATATGGCTCTAGCCGGTATTGAAAGCAGAATTCCATGTGATGAAGTAATTGATGCGATGTATAAAATCGGTCAATCGATGTCAAGTGATTTAAAAGAAACTGCCGGGGGAGGTTTAGCGGCTACTCCAACAGGGAGAGCGCTAGAAGCGAAAATCTTTGGGTTTAGCCAAAAATAATATGTTAAATAATCCAACTACAATGGTAAAAGGAATTGGAGAAGAGAAAGCGAAAGATTTGCAGGACCTTGGTATATATACAATAAAAGATTTGCTTGAATATTTTCCATTTCGTTATGAAGATTATCGACCAAAAACGATTTCTGAATTGAAGCATGAAGACCGAGGAACAATTGTCGGAACCGTGCAAAGTGAAAGTGTTGTACGGTTTTTTGGGGGAAAAAAATCAAAGCTTTCAATACGCGTTCTATCTGAAAATGTATTATTAACTGCAGTTTTTTTTAATCAGCATTATCTAAAACCAAAATTAGTCGTTGGAACCACTGTTACCATGACAGGCAAGTGGGATCAGCATCGGCTCACGTTAACAGTAAATGAGTGCAAATTTGGTAGCGTTGAGACGGAAGAAAGTTATGATCCTGTATATTCTGTTGGAGGAAAGATAACCGTAAAAGGTTTAAAAAAATGATCAAAAGTGCTATGGATCAATATGGTCAACATATACCTGAAATTCTTCCCCCTGATTTCTTACAAAAGTATAAATTAATAGAAAGAAAATATGCGATTTATAAACTTCATTATCCGAAAAGTTTTGAAGATGCCAAACATGCAAGGAGGAGAATGGTTTATGAAGAATTTCTCCTTTTTCAGTTGAAGATGCAAACGTTACGAAAATTCCATAGAGAAAACAGTGGAGGAACGACAATTAACTTTGATCACGAAGCTGTAAATCGATTTATTACAAATTTACCTTTTCCGTTAACAACCGCGCAACAGCGTGTGGTCAAAGAGATCTTAGCGGATTGAGGTCCCCTTACCGTATGAATCGTTTATTGCAAGGAGATGTCGGCTCAGGAAAAACTGTTGTAGCAGCAATTTGTTTGTATGCTACTGTATCAGCTTCTTTTCAAGGGGCCTTAATGGTCCCTACTGAAATTTTAGCCGAACAACACGCTCACTCTTTAAAACAACTTTTAGAACCGTTAGATATTTCTGTAGAACTTTTGACTGGTTCAATTAAAGGGAAGAAACGGAAAGAGATTCTTCATCGACTTGAAACGGGGCAAGTTCAAGTGATCATTGGGACCCATGCATTGATCCAAGAAGAAGTTGTTTTTGATCGCCTAGGATTAGTCATTACTGACGAGCAACATCGTTTTGGTGTAGAACAGAGGCGTACCTTACGAAATAAAGGACAAAATCCTGATGTGTTGTTTATGACTGCTACACCCATTCCAAGAACCCTAGCCATCTCTATTTTTGGTGATATGGATGTATCGACTATTGACGAGATGCCAGCAGGTAGAAAACCAATTGAAACATATTGGGCGCAGCATCAAATGCTGCAAAGAGTTCTAGGGTTTGTTGAGAAGGAATTAAACAAAGGTAGACAAGCCTACGTCATTTGTCCGCTAATCGAAGAATCAGAAAAACTTGATGTGCAAAACGCCATTGATGTACACGCTCAACTTCAACAATTTTTTACAGATTATCAGGTTGGGTTAATGCATGGAAGGCTTACGAGTTCTGAAAAAGATACGGTTATGCAAAAGTTTAGCAACAATGAGGTGCAAATTCTTGTTTCAACAACGGTAGTTGAAGTAGGTGTCAATGTTCCTAATGCAACAATTATGGTGATCTATGATGCTGAACGTTTTGGTTTATCTCAACTTCATCAACTTCGAGGGAGAGTAGGTCGTGGTGATGCCCAATCTTACTGTGTCTTATTAGCAGATCCTAAGTCTGACGTTGGTAAAGAACGAATGAAAATTATGACAGAAACGAATGATGGCTTTGAATTATCACAACGTGACCTTGAATTGCGAGGGCCAGGTGATTTTTTTGGTTCAAAACAAAGTGGAGTACCCGAGTTTAAAATAGCTGACATGATTCACGACTATCGAGCCCTTGATGTTGCAAGGAAAGATGCAGTAGAACTAGTTTCTTCTGATTATTTTTGGACAAGTCCTGACTATAAATTTTTAGTGATGTATTTAGAAGAACAGGGGGCTCTGGCAGGTGAGAAAATGGATTAATCTAGATTTTGTTATTGAAATCTACGATTATATTTTATATACTACTGTTAGTACCTAGTCATAGAAGCATGGAAGGTGTAGAAAGAATGAGACGCTCGAAAAAAGAACGGCAGAAATTATTGATAGAGAAAATTAATGAAAATCCGTTTGTTACTGATGATGCCTTAGCAGAATTTTTTAATGTCAGTGTGCAAACGATCCGTTTAGATCGTTTAGAATTATCCATTCCTGAATTAAGGGAAAGAATAAAGAATGTAGCCGAAAAGCAATTCGATACCGTAAAAGCATTACCTATTGAAGAGGTTATCGGTGAAATTATTGATTTGCAGCTTGATCAAAGAGCGATTTCCATTTTAGATATTGGTCCAGAGCACGTTTTTTCGAGAACAAAAATAGCAAGAGGCCATCACGTCTTTGCTCAAGCAAATTCGTTGGCAGTGGCTATTATTGATGATGAATTAGCTCTAACAGCTAAAGCGAATGTTCGTTTTACAAGGCGAGTGAGTGAAGGCGAACGTGTGATCGCTAAAGCGAAAGTTCTCAAACATGAGAAAGAACGAACGAAAGTCGAAGTAAATAGTTATGTTGAGCAAGAATTAGTTTTTTCAGGTGAATTCCATATGTACCGTTCAGTTAAGTACATGCAAGGAGAGAAGGGTGAACATGAGGATAGCAATTGATGCCATGGGAGGCGATCATGCTCCGAAAGAAGTTGTCAAAGGAGCTATGGCTGCAATTAAGCAATATGAAGATATAGAGATTGTTCTAGTTGGTAATGAAACGGCAATAAACGAAATCCTAACTGATCATACTCGCATATCAATTATACATACTGATGAGAAAATTGAGTCGGCAGATTCACCAGTGGCGGCCATTCGCCGCAAAAAAAACTCATCAATGGTCTTAGCCATTAAAGAGGTGAAAGAAGGACGGGCTGACGCTTGTATTTCTGCAGGGAATACAGGAGCTTTAATGACTGGTGGTGTTTTAATTGTTGGTCGAATTAAAGGTATCGAACGTCCAGCTTTAGCGCCAATGCTTCCCACTTTTACGGGGGAAGGATTTTTGTTGATTGATGCTGGTGCCAATATGGATGCAAAACCGGAACATCTCCTACATTATGGCGTGATGGGGAGTATTTATATGCAAAAGGTTCGTAATATCGAACGTCCGAGGGTTGGTCTTTTGAATGTTGGAACTGAAGATGACAAAGGAACAGAATTGACAAAGCAAGCATTCGCACTATTAAAAGATGCTCCGATCAATTTTGTTGGTAATGTTGAAGCAAGGGATTTGCTTGAAGGCGTTGCTGATGTAGTTGTTTGCGACGGTTTTACTGGAAACGTCGTTTTAAAAACAGTAGAAGGAACAGCCCTTTCTTTATTTTCGTTATTAAAAAAAGAATTAACGAGTACCTTCTTTAATAAATTAGCTGCTGGAGCACTTAAGCCTAGCTTTAAAAAAATAAAGGACAAGATGGACTATACCGAGTATGGTGGCGCAGGACTTTTTGGCCTTCAAGCACCGATCATTAAAGCTCATGGTTCCTCAAATGATACAGCTATCTTAAATTCAATCAGGCAAGCTCGGTTAATGCTTGAGGAGCAAGTTGTTGAAACGATAAAAAACGAAGTAATTAAGAGAGTAAATTAGGAGGGGATTAGTTCGTGGGTAAAATCGCATTTTTATTTCCTGGCCAAGGGTCACAAACAGTTGGGATGGGGAAATCTTTGGCTGATAAAAATCATGCAGTTGCGGAAATCTTTAAAAGGGCAGACGAACGTCTCGAAACAAATCTTTCAAAAATTATCTTTGAAGGGCCTGATGAAGAGTTAACGTTAACAATAAATACGCAACCAGCTTTACTTACTACTAGTATTGCTATTCTAGAAGCCTTCAAAGAAGCAAAAATTGAGGCAGATTACGTGGCAGGACATAGTTTAGGTGAATACAGTGCCTTAGTAGCTGCTGATGCTGTATCATTTGAGGACGCCGTTTATGCAGTAAGAATGCGAGGAGCATTTATGGAAGAAGCTGTTCCTGCGGGCCTTGGCGCTATGGCAGCGATTTTAGGTATGGACCGGGATGTTCTCAAAGACATTACTGATGAAATTTCAGCAAATGGTCATCCAGTGGAATTAGCAAATTTAAATTGTCCAGGACAAATTGTCATTTCTGGTTCAAAACAAGGAGTAACTGAAGCGTCAGCCATCGCTAAGGAAAAAGGTGCTAGAAGGATTATTCTTCTGCAAGTAAGTGGACCGTTTCACTCAAGCTTAATGAAACCAGCGGCTGATAAGTTGTCTGATACTCTAAATAAAATTGAAATTAAAGATGCGCAAATTCCAGTAGTCGCTAATGTTTCTGCGACAGCGGTAACGGATGGAGATACGATTAAGCAAAACCTAATTCAACAAGTGTTCTCTCCGGTACTTTGGGAGGATACGGTGAAATATCTACTAGAACAAGGCGTAGATACATTCATTGAAATTGGTTCAGGGAATGTCTTAGCTGGTCTGGTCAAAAAAATTGATCGGAAAGTGAATGTATTTGCTGTTAATGATGGTGAAACAATGGAAAAAACCATTGCTACTATAAAAGGAGGCACAGCCTAATGCTAAAAGGAAAAGCAGCCCTTGTAACAGGTGCATCAAGAGGAATTGGAAGAGCCATAGCGATAGAATTAGCTAGACAAGGAGTTAATGTTGCTGTAAACTTTGCAGGAAACGCCAGTAAAGCAGAAGAAGTTGTGGCTGAAATCAAAGAGCTAGGTGTAGAAGCTTTTGCAATTAAAGCTGATGTCGCTAATTCAGAAGAAGTAACAGCTATGGTGAAAGCTACAATTGATGCATTTGGTGCTTTAGATATCCTAATAAATAATGCAGGTATTACTCGTGATGGCTTAATTATGAGAATGAAAGAAGAAGATTGGGATGCTGTAATCAACACAAATCTCAAAGGAGTATTTAATTGTTCAAAAGCCGTAACAAGACAAATGATGAAACAACGGTACGGCAGAATAGTTAACATCTCATCAGTAGTAGGTGTTTTGGGGAATGCCGGGCAAGCTAATTATGTAGCGGCAAAAGCAGGTGTTATCGGGCTTACGAAAACATTAGCTCGTGAGTTAGCTAATCGAAATATCACTGTAAATGCTGTTGCGCCTGGTTTTATAGAAACAGATATGACAGATGAGTTATCAGCAGAAATTAAAGAAGAATTAATGAAACAAATCCCGCTTGCTAAATTAGGCAAGGCTGAAGACATTGCTAGAGTTGTTCGTTTCCTTGTAAGTGAAGACGGAAATTATATGACAGGACAAACATTGCATGTCGATGGCGGAATGGTAATGTAAGAAAAAATTGTTAATTAGCTGATTTTATCCTATAATGTGTACATAGCTTGTACATTATGGTTAAAAATAAAATTTACATTTTTTGAGAGGAGGTGACCCCATGGCAGACGTATTATCACGTATTACAAAAATCATTGTAGATCGTCTTGGAGTTGAAGAAGCTGAAGTAAAACTTGAAGCAACTTTTAAAGAGGATTTAGGAGCTGATTCACTAGATGTAGTAGAACTAGTGATGGAACTTGAAGATGAGTTTGATTTAGAAATTTCTGACGAAGATGCAGAAAAAATTGCTACTGTTAAAGATGTTGTTGATTACATAAACAGCCACCAGTAGGTTATGAGAAGATGGTTTAAAGGAAACTTTAAATCATCTTCCTATATTTTATAAAAAAGCCTATTATCTCAGAGATTGTTGTGTTGTTTAATTGAATAGTTACCCCACACACAACGAGGGGTTGGGGCTAATAGTGAAAAAGTCAATTTAGTATAATCTACGCATTGAAAGGTTTTGGAGGTTAACATGCAACAATCTTCAAGAAAAGTCCGCAGACGTACGTCAAAACGAACTGAAAAACGCATTCAATTAACGCCTGCCCAGAGGTTGAAGTTTGAAAAGCTTCTTGATAAATTAGAAATTCATTTTCGAACTGAAAAACTAATCATTCAAGCATTTACACATTCATCCTATGTGAATGAGCATCGCATTCGCCCGTTTGATGATAATGAACGGTTAGAATTTTTAGGTGACGCGGTTTTAGAATTAGCGGTTTCACAATACCTATATAAGAAGTACGAAACAATGAGTGAAGGTGAGATGACAAAGCTACGAGCGGCGATCGTTTGTGAGCCATCACTTGCTAAATTTGCCACAGATTTAGGCTTTGGCGAAATCGTTCTTCTTGGCAAAGGTGAGGAAATGACAGGCGGTAGGGAACGTCCAGCATTATTAGCTGACATCTTTGAATCGTTTGTTGGAGCCTTATATTTGGATCAAGGGTTAGAAGCTGTTTACCAATTCTTAAGCTCAACCATTTATCCTAAAATCGATGAGGGTGCTTTTTCTCATATGATGGATTTTAAGAGCCAGCTACAAGAGTTTATTCAAAGAGATGGCCTGGGGCATATTCAATATCATATTGTCCAAGAACGAGGTCCTGCACATGCACGGGAGTTCGTCTCAGAAGTAATTTTAAATGAAGATAAGCTTGGACTAGGTATAGGTAGATCGAAGAAAGAAGCAGAGCAACAAGCTGCTCAAAAAGCGTTACAAAAACTCATGGAAAAATAAAAAGAAGATACCCGGTTTGATGTAAACAGGGTACCTTCTTTTTTATTTCTCTTTTTCATAAGGCTCTTTTCTAAAACATTGCTCCTGCGGTTACTGGTCGCACAAAAAAACTTGTTGCTTTTTCACCTAAATTAATTGAGAAAATTACATAGATGAAGATAGCACCCAATAAATTAAGTGAGAAAAGAGCAATTCTTACTAAATAAGTAGTGAAATCTTAGTATTTATGTGTAAAACAACAAACTTTGCGAATACAGCCTCTCATAAACATTGTGGATTTACAAACAATTAATTCAATAAATAACCCCTATTTTTGAGAATAAAGCCGTAAAAAGTTGGAGAAAATGCCCAAATAGCTTGATATATCATGTCTTTCGTAATTTTACTAAAAGATTGTTACTATTAGCTTTTAGGTCGTAACCAAGCTAATGCTTGGTTCTTCACGCTTTGCGTGAAGCTTTTGAGAATAAATAAGCCATTGGGACAAGTGAAATTGTCCCCAAAAGCTTATTTATTCTCAAAAGACGACCTAAAAGCAATAAAGTTTTACGAAAAGAGCCAATTACTTTTTGCGTAATTTACCTAATTCAGAGACGATAGCGTCAATTTCACTAACACTAAAAGATTTTTATTCATAATCATTTCATAAATTTCAACAAGATCTTCGTAGTTGTCAGTATCAAAGCTTTCAGGTCTCATTGCCCCACCATTGACTACTTGTAATTTTTCTTTAATGTTGGAGATGATTAATTCAATATTTTCACGGTTGTTTTCTTTTAAATTCATTATTATCATCCTTTCATAAAGCGCCTAGTAATTTTTATTGTACCACTTATGTATTCATTTTCATAAAAAAAAGCGTCTAGTGCGGGAAAACAGCATAACATTGTCAAGAAAATATGGTAAAATAGATAAGTTAACTATAGCATAGATTAAAAGATTATATATCATTAATGAGGTGGAGAAACAATGTTCCTCAAAAGATTAGATGTAGTAGGATTTAAATCCTTTGCCGAGCGAACATCGATTGACTTTGTTCCAGGCGTAACAGCTGTTGTAGGTCCTAATGGAAGTGGTAAAAGTAACATTTCTGACGGGATCCGCTGGGTATTAGGAGAGCAATCAGCAAAATCACTCCGAGGAGCAAAAATGGAAGACATTATTTTTGCTGGAAGTGATACACGCAAACCGTTAAATTTTGCAGAACTTACATTAACCTTAAATAATGAAGATCATCATTTAGCCATAGATTACAGCGAAGTAAGTGTAACTAGGCGTGTTTATCGTTCAGGTGAAAGTGAGTACTTTATAAATAAGCAAAGTTGTAGACTTAAGGATATTCATGAACTTTTCATGGACTCTGGTTTAGGTAGAGAAGCTTATTCTATAATTGGACAAGGCAAGATAGAAGAGATACTAAGTAGCAAATCCGAAGAACGAAGGGTTATCTTTGAAGAAGCTGCAGGTGTGTTGAAATATAAGACAAGGAAGCAAAAAGCTGAAAGAAAACTTGCAGAAGCACAAGAAAATCTGTACCGAGTTGAAGATATTTTACATGAATTGGAAAACCAGGTCGAACCACTAAAAATACAAGCTTCAGTAGCAAAAGATTTTCTTGAAAAAAAGGAAGAGCTTGAAAAAGTTGAAGTTGGTTTGTTAGTGTATGAGATTGAAGAACTACATACTACTTGGAATGACCAAAAAAAGAAAGTTCAACAACTTAATGAAGATCAACTCCAAATTTCTTCACAAATAAAAATAGAAGAAGTTAAAATAGAAGAGTTTAGAGCAAAAATGCAGGCTCTCGATGAATCAATCAACGATCTTCAAGACGTTCTGCTTGCAACAAGTGAGCAGCTTGAAAAAAAAGAAGGCCAAAAAGAAGTCTTAAAAGAAAGAAAAAAGAATTATCACCAAACAAAAGAAGCGCTGTTAAAGAAAATTGAAGTCCTAAAAAGTAAAAAGCAACAGGTTGAGGGAAATCTAAAAAACGAGCTGGAAAAGCAGAACATCTTTAAAGAAAATCTCCTAACATCCAAAAAACAACTAGAGAAGGAAGCCAAGCTTTTAGTTTCACTTGAGGAAGATATTGAGACAGAGTTAGAAAGAATGAAATCAGACTACATTGAGGTTCTAAATGAGCAGGCTTCGATTCGTAATGAAACGAGGTATTTAGAAGAACAGTTAAGGCAACGAAAACGAAAAAGTGACAATTTGGATAGTAGTAATGTAACGTTATTAGAACAAAGAGAAGCGGTAGCTGAAAAAGAATCGCATTTTAAAGACCAACTGATCCAAAAGCAAAAACGATTAGAAGAGCACATTCATTTGTATCGAAATGAATGTCAGCAATTGGAAAAGCTTATTGAGGATTACCAAAAGAAAGAGACACAGCTTTATCAAGCTTTTGGACATGTTCAACAAATCAAATCGCGAAAAGAAGTGCTAGAAGAGATGCAGGCGGATTTTGCAGGCTTCTTTCAGGGTGTAAAAGAAATTTTGAAGGCTAGAGAAACAAGTCTAAAGGGAATTGAAGGGGCTGTTGCAGAGCTTATTACGGTCCCGAAAGAAATTGAATTGGCAGTAGAAACAGCATTAGGTGGAGCAATGCAGCACATTGTAGTTGATACCGAAACTGATGGAAGACTTGCAATTGAATTTCTAAAAAAGCGTCGACTTGGCAGAGCTACATTTTTGCCATTATCAGTCATTAAAGGAAGAGAGCTGGCTACTTTTGAAAGAGAGAAGTTGCGAAGTCATCCAGCCTTTGTAGGGGTCGCTAAAGACCTTATTCAATTCGATGAAAAGTACTTGTCAGTCATTTCAAATTTGTTAGGACATGTAGTGATTGCCAAAGACCTTGAAGGGGCTAATACATTAGCAAAGATCCTTAACTATAAAAATAGAGTTGTAACACTAGAAGGTGATGTTGTTAATCCTGGTGGCTCTATGAGTGGTGGTAGTGTTAAACAAAAAGGTACGCCTTTGCTTGGGCGACAACGTGAACTAGAAGAATTAATGACGAAACTAGCTACCATAGAAGAGCAAACGAAATTAATGGAATCCAAAGTTAAAGCCCTAAAAGATGCTAGACAAGCGAAAGAAGCAAGAATAAATGACCTTCGTAAAGAGGGGGAGTTGTTGCGAAACGAAGAGCAGCAATTGAAAGGTAACCTACGAGAGTATGAAATTGAAGAGAAAAACCTCAATGAGAGACTTTCTCTTTACGATAAGGAAAAAGCTTCCTACCGGACTGAGGTTGAAGAAATTGAAGCAAAATTGTTGCATTTAACCACTAAGCTTACCGAAGCTAGTAAATTAAAAGACAAACTTGATGAACAAGTTCGAAACCTAACTGAAAAGAAAAAAATGCAGCAAACTTCTAAGGAATCTTTATCTGAATTTATTACAGAATTAAAGGTAAAAGTAGCTAAAGAAGAAGAGCAATATCGTAATCAAACTGAACGAGTTCAAAGTGTTCTTAATGAAAAGATAGTCTTGAAAAAGAATGGAATGAAACAGATGAGGAATACTGGTTGCTAGAGCGAGAGATGAGCGATAATACAACTGGAGAAGACTCCTTAGATGAGATCATTGAGAAGAAACGTTTAGAAAAAGATCGTACATTCAAGTTAATTCAGGAACGTAGGAAAGAACGCTTATTAACCCAAACTGCTCATGATGACCTAGAAAGAGAATTGAAAGAACATAAACGTACTCACAGACAACTTTCTGACTATCTTCACACGGAAGAAGTAAAGGTAAATCGTCTCGACGTTGAATTAGAGAATCGTTTAGAGAAACTTGCTAGTGATTATGAGATTAGCTTTGAAATGGCAAAAGCAAAGTATCCACTTTCAATAGACGCTAAAGCAGCAAAGTCAAAAGTTAAGCTAATTAAATTAGCAATTGATGACTTAGGGACTGTAAATATTGGTGCGATAGAAGAATATAGTCGTGTCTCTGAACGTTTTTTGTTCTTAACTGAACAAAAGGTAGACCTACAGGATGCGAAAGAAACACTTTATCGTGTCATTGGTGAAATGGATGAAGAGATGTCCGTTCGTTTTGAAACAACGTTCTTACAAATTAAATCGCATTTCCAAGGCGTATTTAAGCAACTATTTGGAGGAGGAAAAGCAGATTTAATTCTAAGTGATCCAGAAAGTATACTGACAACTGGAGTAGAAATCGTTGCTCAGCCACCTGGGAAAAATCTGCAGCATCTTGCCCTTTTATCAGGGGGAGAACGGGCATTAACAGCTATTGCTTTACTTTTTGCGATTTTAAAGGTTAGACCTGTTCCTTTCTGTGTACTAGACGAGGTGGAAGCTGCACTTGACGAAGCGAATGTAAGTAGATTTGCTAGTTTCTTAAAAGATTTTAGTAAAGAGACACAGTTTATTGTTGTGACACATCGTAAAGGAACGATGGAAGAAGCTGACGTTCTTTATGGCGTGACAATGCAAGAGTCAGGGGTATCAAAACTAGTTTCGGTGCGTTTAGAGGAAACCAACCAGTTAATCGCAACGTAGTTATGAGTTATGAGTTATGAGTTATGAGTTATGAGTTATGAGTTATGAGTTAGTTAATGATCGTTAAGCTTCGAAGTGTTGTCCTTTCAGAAAACTCAAAACTCAAAACTCAACCCTCAAACTTAAAATTTGATTTAAGGAGGAATTGAAAAATGAGTTTTTTTAAAAGCTTAAGGAAAAAATCACCCAACAAACTGAAACTGTAACTGAGAAGTTTAAAGAGGGGTTAACAAAAACAAGAGATTCATTTGTTGGAAAAATGAATGACCTTGTGAAAAATTATCGTAGTGTAGATGAAGAGTTTTTTGAGGAGTTAGAGGAACTGTTAATTAGTGCTGATGTTGGTGTAATGACTGTAATGGAGCTAATTGATGAGCTGAAAGATGTAGCAAGAACACGCAATATCAAAGATTCTGCACAATTACAACCGGTTATTTCAGAGAAACTTGCAGAGCTTTTGCAAAAGGATGAGCAAGAGTCAAGGCTAAACCTCCAAGAAACAGGAATGACAGTTATTTTAGTTGTGGGGGTTAATGGAGTTGGAAAAACAACCTCAATAGGTAAGTTGGCCAATAAACTTAAAAAAGAGGGGAAATCTGTCCTTTTAGCAGCTGGAGATACATTTAGAGCAGGTGCAATTGAACAGCTTGAAGTTTGGGGCGAACGCGTTGGTGTTGATGTCATAAAACAACAATCAGGTTCAGATCCTGCTGCTGTTATGTTTGATGCAGTTCAAGCAGCGAAATCACGTGGTGTTGATGTCTTAATATGTGACACGGCTGGACGTTTACAAAATAAAGTGAATTTAATGAATGAGCTAGAAAAAGTGAAGCGTGTTATTGAGCGAGAAGTTCCTGGTGCACCGCATGAAGTATTATTAGTTCTTGACGCAACAACTGGTCAAAATGCAATGTCACAGGCTAAAACCTTCGGAAAAGCTACGGATGTATCCGGAATTGTCTTAACGAAGCTCGATGGTACAGCAAAAGGTGGGATTGTTTTAGCGATACGTCATGAATTAGACATTCCTGTTAAGTTCGTCGGTTTAGGAGAAAAGGTTGACGACCTCCAAGAATTTAATGCAGAACAGTTTGTTTACGGATTATTTTCTGAAGTGCTCGAGAAAGCTGAAGAATAGTTTAGAGTGTAGAGTTGTGCTTGTTTTGGCTTCGAAGCAAGACTTAAATAACTTTACACTCTACACTATAAACTTTATTAATCACGTAAAGAAAAAAACTTGACACTGATTTTTTGTTCGTGTATTATAAATATTCGTAAAGGGATTTTACTTAACAAGGGGGCTATTCGATGTTAGAAAAAACGCTTCGAATGAATTATCTTTATGATTTTTATCAAAGCTTACTAACAACGAAGCAGCGTCAATACATGCAATTGTATTACCTTGATGATTGGTCTTTAGGTGAAATCGCTGAAGAATTTGAAGTTAGTCGTCAAGCCGTTTATGATAATATTAAAAGAACTGAAAATATGCTTGAAGAATATGAAGAAAAACTTAGTCTTTTTTCAAAATTTGATGAGCGTTCAACCCTTATAAAAAATTTAAAAACGGCGATAGAGAAAGACGCAACTAAAGAATCAATTTTATTAATCGTCGATTCTCTTGAGAGGTTAGACTAGGAGGCGACAAACATGGCATTTGAAGGCTTAGCAGAACGCTTACAAAACACTTTAAATAAAATTAAAGGGAAAGGTAAGGTATCTGAAGCAGATGTAACAGCTATGATGCGTGAGGTACGTCTAGCATTACTTGAAGCGGACGTTAACTTTAAAGTTGTAAAAGATTTTATAGCTAATGTAAAAGAACGAGCAATAGGGCAAGAAGTATTAAATAGCCTTACGCCAGGTCAGCAAGTTATAAAAGTAGTTAATGAAGAGCTGACAAAATTAATGGGTGGGGAACAAAGTAAAATAGCGATAGCTAAAAAACCACCAACTATTGTGATGATGGTTGGACTGCAAGGTGCAGGTAAAACAACCACGACTGGAAAGTTAGCAAATCATTTACGAAAAAACCATAATCGTAAGCCTTTGCTTGTAGCAGGAGATATTTATCGTCCAGCTGCGATAAAACAGCTAGAAACGTTAGGTAATCAATTGAGTATGCCTGTTTTTACACTTGGTGATCAGGTAAGTCCAGTTGAAATTGCCAAACAAGCAGTAGCGAAAGCAAAGGAAGAACATCTTGATTACGTTCTAATTGACACGGCCGGCCGTTTACATGTTGATGAAGCCTTAATGGGTGAGTTACAACAGATAAAAGAAGCTGTTAATCCAGATGAAATCTTACTTGTTGTTGATGCTATGACAGGACAAGATGCAGTAAATGTTGCGGAAAGCTTCAATGAGCAACTTAACCTGACAGGTGTTGTTCTTACGAAATTAGATGGTGATACTCGTGGTGGTGCAGCACTTTCAGTTAAAGCAGTCACAAATACACCGATTAAATTTGCAGGTATGGGTGAAAAATTAGATGCTTTAGAGCCGTTCCATCCTGATCGCATGGCCTCAAGAATTCTTGGCATGGGGGATGTGCTTACTCTTATCGAAAAGGCTCAGTCAAATTTTGACGAAGCTAAAGCTCGTGAGCTCGAGAAGAAGATGCGGACAGCTGACATTACGTTCGATGACTTCCTCGATCAATTAGCTCAAGTTCGTAATATGGGACCTCTTGACGAATTGTTAGGAATGATGCCTGGAGCAAATAAGATGAAGGGCTTAAAAAATGTTCAAGTTGACGAAAAACAAATTGGACATATTGAAGCTATCGTTCGCTCAATGACAAAGAAGGAAAAAGAAGATCCAACGATCTTAAACGCAAGTCGTAAAAAACGAATTGCTAAAGGTAGTGGAACAACCATTCAGGAAGTAAATCGCCTTATTAAACAATTTGATGAAATGAAAAAGATGATGAAACAAATGTCGAATATGACTGCAAAAGGAAAGAAAAAAGGTAAGTTTAAGTTTCCTTTTATGTAATTTTCATTCTTAAAACATTCCCTCGATTGTTAAGTTTTTCTTTTGTAAAGTTTTTTTACTTTACTAGTTTTCAACTAGTGAGTTTTATGATAATATACCTTATTGTGTGAATTAATTTTGGAGGTGAAACATAAATGGCAGTAAAAATTCGTTTAAAACGTATGGGTTCAAACAAAGCCCCATTTTACAGAGTAGTAGTTGCTAACTCTCGCGCACCACGTGATGGTCGCTTTATCGAGGAAATCGGCACATACAATCCGTTGGTTAATCCAGTTGATTTTAAGGTTAACGAGGAAAAAGCTTTAAAATGGATGCTTGATGGCGCTAAGCCTTCTGACACAGTTCGTAACCTTTTCTCAAAAGCTGGTTTAATGGAAAAGTTACACAATGCTAAAAATGTAAAGTAATTAGCAAAGCGTAAACGCTAGACAGCTATAAAAAAACTAAGGCTTTAATCATGCAAATGGCTAGAGCCCAGTTTTTTTTGTAAAAACCTTGTTCGTACTCAGTGCAAACTTGGTTTTTCTATAACTACATACTATTTCGTAAGGGGTATGATAAATGATGAAAGAGTTAGTTGAGACAATTGCCAAAGCTCTTGTTGATCATCCCGATGACGTTCGTGTTACAGAGGTTGAGCATGAACAGTCCTTGACTTTACAGCTATCAGTCCATGCATCAGATATGGGGAAAGTTATTGGGAAGCAAGGACGAATTGCGAAAGCGATTCGCTCGGTTGTTTATGCAGCTGGTGCCAATCACAAAAAGCGTATCAATTTGGAAATACAATAAGAAAAGCTAAAGAGGCTAGCCTCTTTAGCGTAAAAAGGCTAGGGGGCAACCTCTGCCTTTTTTTACTAGTTAACAAAGTATAAACGTTTTTAATAGGTAATGTCTAACTTTAGCGAGGCTACTGCACTTCTAAATGGCCGCTTGCGCTTTTCTTAATACTCATGGCATTTTAGGCTCAATTATTATAAAATTGATAAAATATGGTAAAATCGTGTAGGGTATCGTTCCACTTAACTTAATACAGAACGGGGTGCATGATGAAGGTTATAAAAAAAGTAGTTGTTAAGCAAGTACTCACAGAAAATCGTAAACAATTGGTATTGGGAGATTTCGTGAAACAAAAAAAACAAGTGGAAAAGAGATAAAGCAATTAGAATTCCAATTACATAAAAAGCTTAAAGCAAGTAAAAACAACTATGAATACCAGAATGCCCTTAAGTCTTCGTTTAATAAAGAAATAAAAGAGCGGAATGATAAAGTTAAGATTATTGATTTTCAAATTGGTCAACTTGAAGAATTAGAAATTGGTACAGAAATCAAGGAACAAACGATCGATACTTTGCATGAGTTGAACGTTGGTGACGATTGGAATGTATTCATGGAGGGTACCGAGATTATTATTAAAGACGGTCTTGTAGCTGAAATTCGTGAAGGAGGTAAGACTAATGACAAAATATTTTAATGTAGGAAAGATTGTAAATACGCACGGGGTTAGAGGGGAAGTACGCGTTATTTCAAGTACTGATTTTGCTGATGAAAGATTTGCAGTTGGTTCAGTTCTTTATCTAGAACACAAAGATTTACAGGACAGGCGTCAATTAAAGGTTGCCAGTCATCGACAACATAAAAACTTTGACTTACTAACTTTTGAAAACCACCCTAATATTAATGATGTAGTCGCATATAAGGGTGGGACATTACAAGTAACCGAAAATCAACTTTCAGAATTAGAGGACGAAGAGTTCTATTATCATGAAATTATTGGATGTAATGTAGTAACTGAAGATGGCGAAGAGTTAGGGAAAGTGAAAGAAATTCTTGCAACTGGTGCAAAGGATGTCTGGGTTGTGCAGCGAAAAAATGGCGGAAAAGATCTCCTATTTCCTTACATAGAGCAAGTCGTTAAACAAGTAGACGTAAGAGAAAAGAAGGTTGTTATTCACCTCATGGATGGACTTGAATAAGTATGCGTTATGATGTCCTTACATTATTTCCAGAAATGTTTACGGGTGTGCTTGGGAATTCAATATTAAAAAAAGCGGAAGAAAAAAACCTTGTTTCTTACAATGTTGTTGATTTTCGTCAGTACTCTGAGGACAAGCATAACCGAGTAGATGATTATCCTTATGGTGGTGGTGGTGGGATGGTATTAACACCTCAACCTATTTTTGATGCAATTGAAGACCTTACGAAAGAAAGTACCTCTAATCAGCGGCGGATTATTTTGTTGTGTCCTCAAGGTGAGCGATATACCCAAAAAAAAGCAGAGGAATTTGCTCAAGCTGAACAACTAATTTTTATTTGTGGTCACTATGAAGGTTATGATGAAAGAATTCGGCAGCATTTGGTCACTGATGAAGTATCTATTGGCGACTATGTTTTAACAGGTGGCGAATTAGGCGCTATGGTGATTATCGATAGTGTCACACGACTATTAACAGGTGTACTTGGAAATGAAACTTCAGCTGTAACAGATTCTTTTAGTACAGGTTTATTAGAATATCCTCATTATACGAGACCTGTTGATTTTCGAGGCTTAAAAGTCCCCGAAGTATTGCTTTCAGGTCATCATAAAAATATTGAGGAATGGCGACACCAGGAAGCGATAAAGCGGACTTTAGAACGTAGACCAGATTTGCTTGAAGGGCGAAAACTTTCTAAACGTGAAAAAGAATGGTTAGAAGCATTTAAAGGGAATTTATAAAAAAATATAATTCTCTCCTTGTAACTGCCAGATGCTTGTGTTATTATATTCCTTGTGGCTTATGCCAGTATCAAGATGTTCCGCTGCAAAAAAATTGGAATGAGCATCTGTTAGGGAAGGAGGGAACGATACGATGAACAACATTATTCAAGAAGTAACTAAAGCGCAATTAAGATCTGATATCCCAGCTTTCCGTCCTGGAGACACTGTACGTGTACACGTAAAGGTTGTTGAGGGAACTCGCGAGCGTATTCAGGTGTATGAAGGAGTCGTGATTAAGCGTCGTGGTTCAGGTATTAGTGAAACTTTCACTGCACGTAAGGTATCTTATGGTGTAGGTGTTGAACGTACATTCCCATTACACTCGCCGAAGATCGATAAGATCGAAGTTATGCGTCGTGGTAAAGTACGTCGTGCTAAATTGTACTACTTACGCGCACTTCGTGGAAAAGCGGCCCGTATTAAAGAAATTCGATAATCAATTGTTAGTAAAAAAGGAGCTTGATTTTCAAGCTCCTTTTTTCAACAAGAAAAACGATATTAGGCTGTTTTGTATCAGTCTTGAAACATTTAAGGGTCTTTAGTGTATCTTTATTATTTTTGATTATTGTAAAGCAACAAAGGTTATGAAAAGAGCATTATTATAACATAGATGTACTGGGGGATAGAAACATGTCTAGTGTTAAAAGTGAGTCTTGGGAATGGTTAAAAGCCGTTTTTATTGCGCTATTTCTTGCGTTTGTTATACGATATTTTTTATTTGCTCCCATTGTTGTAGATGGCCAGTCAATGATGCCGACGTTACAAAATAATGATCGTTTAATTGTCAATAAAATTGGTTATACAATAGGTAAACCTGATCGTTTCGATATTGTTGTCTTTCACGCAACTGAGGAAAAAGATTATATTAAACGGGTGATTGGCTTACCTGGGGATTCAATTTATTATGAAAATGACATGTTATACATAAATGGTGAACTTGTTGAGGAACCTTATCTAGATGACTATAAAAAAAGTGCCTATAGCTTGCCATTTACTGGGGACTTTTCATTAAAAGACTATACTGGGCATGAATTCGTTCCAGAAGGGCACGTATTTGTCTTAGGGGATAATAGACAGCATAGTAAAGATAGTCGGCATATTGGTTTTATCCCGTACGATCGTGTTGTAGGAAGCGCTAATGTTGTGTTCTGGCCCTTTTCTGAAATTAGAATAGCAAAGTAGGTGTAGTGATGACGACGATACAATGGTTTCCTGGTCATATGGCCAAAGCCCGTCGTGAAGTAACTGAAAAACTAAAACAAATTGACGTAGTATTTGAATTAGTTGATGCAAGAGTACCTCTCTCATCAAGAAACCCGATGATAGATGAGTTAGTCAGTCATAAACCACGTCTTATCTTGCTCAATAAAGCAGATTTAGCAGATCCTGTTATTACAGAGCAGTGGAGTCGTTATTTTATCGGCCAAGGATTTAAAGTCATTTCGATTGATTCCCAAACTGGTAAAGGTACAGAAAAAATCCCGATTATCGCTAAAGAGCTTGCTGTTGATTTATTAGAAAAGCTCAAAGCAAAGGGAATGAAACCTAGGGCGATTCGTGCGTTAATTTTGGGTATTCCCAATGTGGGTAAGTCAACCTTAATCAATCGTTTAGCTAAAAAGAAGATTGCCAAAACTGGTGATAGACCAGGAATTACAAAAAAACAACAGTGGATTAAGGTTGGTAGCGAACTAGAGTTATTGGACACTCCTGGGATTCTTTGGCCAAAGTTTGAGGATCAAGTCGTTGGTTTCCGGTTAGCAGCTACTGGCGCAATAAAAGATGAAATTTTGGATTTTCAGGATGTTGCTGTCTTCTTGCTAAAATACTTAAAGGAAGAATATCCAAAGTATTTAATGGACCGATTTAAGTTAACAGAAATCAATGAAGATGTGATTGAATTATTCGATGCTATTGGGAGAAATCGTGGGTTATTAATGAGCGGAGGCTATATTGATTACGATAAAGCTGCAGAATTAATTCTTCGCGAATTCAGATCATGTAAAATCGGTAAAATTTCACTAGAAAAACCATAAAGGAAGGTACGCATGAAAAAGCGTACCTTTCTTTATTTTCGCTTTTTAGTATAATTAGAGATAGTCGTTTAAAGCCAAGCATTCTTTGTTACGCCCCAATAAGCAAAGAGAATATTTTTTAGAAAGACTGTTTTCTCAAGGCTCTTTACTAAAACATTGCTCCTGCGATTACTCGTCGCACAAAAACTTGTTGCTTTTTAACCTAATTAAAATCCAAAACGATTGTATTAAATTTTTATAGAATAGGTAGTGGAAGAATTGAAATTGTCTATTAAAGAAGTTGAAAACATCCTTAAAATGAATGAAGAAGTTTCAGAGGACCTCTTGTTCACAATAAAAAGTGATGATAGAAAAGGAGTTCAAAAAGCGTTTTCTAAATGGTTATCTCAAAAAGAGAAGCAGGAGCAACTAGAGACACAATTCGAAGAAATGCTATATTATGAGCGAAAAGCATGGGAACAGGGACTTCGCTACATAGCAGGCATAGATGAGGTAGGAAGAGGACCCTTAGCGGGGCCAGTCATCGCTGCGGCGGTTATCTTACCGGAGAAGTTTCGTTTAATGGGTCTTACTGATTCTAAAAAAGTTTCAAAAAAGAATCGTGAAGAGTTTTATGAAGTTATCTATTCAGAAGCTATTTCTATCGGTATCGGTGTGGTGCCTGCAGAAGAAATAGATCGAATTAATATTTATGAAGCTACTAAGCTAGCGATGTTAAAAGCGCTTGACGAACTTAATATCCCACCTGAGCATTTACTAATTGATGCGATGAAGCTACCAACTAACTACACCCAAACATCGATTATCAAAGGCGACAGTAAGAGTGTCTCAATTGCGGCTAGTTCGATCATTGCAAAAGTAACTAGAGATCACTATATGGAAAAGCTCGGTCAACAATACCCTCAATATGGGTTTGAGAATCATATGGGCTATGGGACTAAAGAGCATTTAGCAGCCATTGATGAGTTTGGACTATTGTCTGAACACCGTAAATCATTTGCTCCTATTCGTGAACGCAGTATTACTAATCGATTATTCTAAGAAACCAGTCCCGGTTTGATAAACCATTGATCTAAATGAAACAGCTATAATCTTATTAGTTATTAACACTATCAAAAGTAAAATATCTAAGGTGGTGGTATGGTTTTGTTCCAAACGAATTATGTGAATACCTTGCTTAAGGGATTGGATCCATTTCATCAAAAATCATTATTACTTAGACCAGGGCAGTTCATCAACGGTGAAATTGTAAAGATATATCCAGGTCAATTAGCTTCTATAAGATTGAGAGGCGTGACTTTAACTGCAAAATTAGAAGCTTCGTTAATTGCCGGAAGTCGCTATTGGTTTCAAGTGCAACCTAAAGAAGGGCTACCTGTCCTAAAGGTTTTTGGTGATGGTGTAGGAGATGATAAAATCCCCCAGCAACTAAGCCTAAATTCAAAACTAAATGAGCGAGTAGTAAAATCCTTAGTACAGGCGGATCTTCCTTTTACTAGGGATCAGGTTGTGCGTGGAGCTGAAATGTTACAAAGTGTTGGTATGGCTGATGAACAAGGCTTATCCATATTACGTCTTCTTGTTAAGAAAAATTTACCTATTACACCTGCAACTACTAAGGCATTGCATAGTATGTCAATTGGTCAAGGATTTGCAGCTCATTTGGATGAGCTTTTGTACTTACTAAAGTCAGAAAAAATAAAAGAACCGTTATTAGTTCAGGTTCAGCAAGTACTTGAGACCATTACGACAAAGGGAAATATTAAGGTAGATCAACATATCATTCTCGATTTATTAAGGACGTATATAAAAGACGATACCAAAGCAGTTCAATCCGAAGAGGCGCGGTTATTGCTTCAAAAATTAGGAATTATTGAACAGCAATCTCCAAAAGAAGTAGTAGCTCAATTTAAGGAGACGATAACAAAAACTGACGAAGCTCATTTAAAGCAAATTTGGCCTATACTAGTAAGAGAACAAATCTTATTACAACTAACTAATGGTAAAATCGACGATTTACTTACAAAAGTAGTACTAGAAAAGAACGAAGATGGAGAACGGACATTGCAACAGCTGCTCTCATTGTTTAACGCAAAAGGAGATAAATCCTTGCTGAGTTCTGTTTTTCAACAAGAAGAAACGGTAGGAAAACAACTTACTTCTATTATTCAACAGATTGGTTTTCAGCATGAACGTAATGCTAGGCAATTCTTCTTATTTAAAGATCAAAATAGCGAAACCTTTTTGACACAACTAAAGGCTCTCTTAATTAAATCACAACAAATACAGTTACCATCAAGTATTGAAAGTAAAATTGAAGCTATTATAAATCAAATTACAGGACAGCAATTGCTGTCGATTAACCAAGAAGGTCCGATGGTACATCAGTCAGTAATGATACCATTAAAATTATTCGGCGAGACTACAGATTTAACCATTCAATGGGAAGGAAAGAAAGAACAAGATGGGAAGTTCAATCCTGATCATTGTCGAATATTATTCTATTTACATCTTAGGAAAATAAAAGATACTGTCATTGATGTGCAGATTCAAAAACGGATTGTATCTCTGCAAATTTATAATGAGTTTGATAAACCTGAAGCTTTAATTAATGTCTTCCTACCTTACTTAAAAAAATCATTAACCAAGCTGAATTATCAGATTTCTTCACTAAAGTGGACCCAACCTAAACAAAGCCAAAAAAACAATAATAAAAGCAATCCAGTATCGCCAGTAAACCGCTTATATCAACCACATCGACAATATCAAGGAGTTGATATCCGAATATGAAGGAAGAGTCTAAAAAGAAGCATGCAGTGGCACTGTCATATACGTCTACCATTGACCGTGCTCCAAAGGTTTTGGCCAAAGGAAAAGGCTTTATAGCTGAGGAGCTAATTAAAGAAGCCCTTCAACATAACATTCCTATTCAACAAGACGCTAGTCTTGTAGGACTACTAAGTCAATTAGAAATCAATGAAGCCATTCCTCAAGAATTGTATGAAGTTGTTGCTGAAATTTTTGCTTTTATTTACCGGGTTGATAAACATCATGAATAAAATAGTTGAAAAAATACAAACACCAATCGTAAAACTATGCACTTTGGGAATGCTATACCTAAAATGTAGTAGTTCATCGAAAGAGGTGTTTTTTCTATGGAGATATTTCACTTGCAACATTACTTACACCACTTTTCAAGTGAGGAAATTGCCGAAGAGTTTGGAATCGCGCGTCCGGTAGTTGAAAAAGAAATCATCACAGCAATTGGAAAAAGTCAAAAAGCTAGTAAAGAGGGTGAAGAGAGTGAAAAAAGAAAGAAACTTCAATCCAAACCCACCCACTCCTCTCGATAATTGGAGTGTTGAGTTGGATCCAGCAATTATGTCAGGGGATCATTGGGCTCAAGAAGAGAACTCCCCATTAGAACAGTTGAATTTCTGGGAAAATGGCGATTGTGAGGAAGTAAGCACAAAAAAAGAACATCCCTATCAAATGTTTATGCATCCAACGATGAATGTTAGTTATGGAAACATTAAAAGAGACACAGAAAAGAAAGATAAAAATAAGTGATCGATAAAAAGTTGATCGCAAAAGTAGTCATAAAAAAGCAGATAGCACCAAATCTGCTTTTTTGTTTCGTAAACTTATAATTCTAAAATAAATTGTTAGAAACTCTAACTTTCCATGTAAATCAAGAAATGCATTGGTTAACAATCGATATTATTAATTAAAAGCAACAATTAATTTAGTGCCACGAGTAATTGCAGGAGTAAGGTTCACGAAAAGAAGTTAAAACAAAAACAAGTTGAACGGATAGTTAATTAGTGCACACTACTAATTTCTAATGTATAATAAAATTGCAATGCTATTTTATTAAAATTTTCGTAACTTTTCAAAAAAGTAAAGGATTTTTTGATAGTAGTGTTGAATAAAATAAGTTGTGAGTAATCTAAGTATAATTAGATTATTTGTTTCTCATACCAACTGAGCGTTTAGTCGATGAGAAACACTATTATGAATTGCATTTGATAGGAGGATGGACGATGAATATCCACGAGTATCAAGGTAAAGAAATCCTGCGAAAGTACGGTGTAAGCGTACCAAACGGGAAAGTTGCATTTACAGTTGATGAAGCAGTTGAAGCTGCTAAAGAGCTTGGTTCAAATGTTACTGTTGTAAAGGCACAAATCCATGCAGGTGGAAGAGGAAAAGCAGGTGGAGTTAAGGTTGCCAAAGGTCTTGATGAGGTACGTACATACGCTAGCGAAATTTTAGGTAAAACGTTAGTTACTCACCAAACAGGTCCTCAAGGTAAAGAAGTTAAGCGTTTACTTATCGAAGAAGGCTGTGACATTAAAAAAGAGTATTACATAGGATTAGTGCTAGACCGTGCTACTTCTCGTGTTGTAATGATGGCTTCTGAAGAAGGTGGAACTGAAATTGAGGAAGTTGCTGAAAAAACACCTGAGAAGATATTTAAAGAAGTAGTAGATCCGGTTGTAGGATTACAAGGGTTCCAAGCAAGAAGATTAGCTTTTAATATAAATATCCCTAAAGAACTAGTTGGTCAAGCTGTAAAGTTTATGATGGGTCTTTATACTGTATTTGTTGATAAAGATTGTTCAATTGCAGAAATTAATCCATTAGTTACAACAGGTGACGGCCGTGTCATGGCATTAGATGCAAAGTTTAATTTTGATTCAAATGCGCTTTATCGACATAAGGATATTGTCGAATATCGCGATTTAGATGAAGAGGATGCTAAAGAAATCGAAGCATCAAAATATGACTTAAGTTACATCTCTTTAGAAGGTAATATCGGCTGTATGGTTAATGGTGCAGGTCTTGCTATGGCTACGATGGACATCATTAAGCATTACAGTGGTGATCCGGCTAACTTCCTTGATGTAGGGGGCGGTGCTACTGCTGAGAAAGTTACAGAAGCATTCAAAATCATTCTTTCTGATGAAAATGTTAAAGGAATCTTCGTTAATATTTTGGCGGAATTATGAAATGTGATGTAATTGCTGAAGGTGTAGTTGAAGCAACGAAGCAAGTAGGCTTAAGCTTGCCATTAGTAGTTCGTCTTGAAGGCACAAATGTTGAATTAGGAAAGAAAATTTTAGATGAATCTGGATTAAATATTACTTCTGCTGATTCGATGGCTGATGGGGCAGAAAAGATCGTATCTCTAGTGAAATAGAAGGGCGGGAGAAGAATATGAGTATCCTAATAAATAAAGATACAAAAGTAATCGTACAAGGAATTACAGGAGCAACAGGACTTTTTCATACAAAACAGGCAGTAGAGTACGGAACAAATATTGTCGGTGGTGTTACACCAGGTAAAGGTGGAACTGAAATCGAAGGAATTCCAGTGTTTAATACAGTCGAAGATGCTGTAAAAGCTACTGGTGCAAATGCATCTGTTGTTTATGTACCGCCAGCATTTGCCGCTGACGCAATTATGGAGGCTGTAGATGCAAATTTAGACTTAGTTATTTGTATCACTGAAGGTATTCCAGTGTTAGATATGGTAAAGGTTAAGCGTTATATGGAAGGTAAGGAAACACGCTTAATTGGACCAAACTGTCCTGGAGTAATTACTCCTGAAGAATGTAAAATTGGTATTATGCCTGGTTACATTCATAAAAAAGGACACGTAGGTGTTGTTTCTCGTTCAGGGACGCTAACATACGAAGCGGTTCATCAGTTATCAACTAGAGGAATTGGTCAATCAACTGCTGTTGGTATTGGTGGAGACCCAGTGAATGGCACGAACTTTATTGATGTATTAAATTTATTTAATGAAGATGAAGATACGTACGCTGTAATTATGATTGGTGAAATCGGCGGAACAGCTGAAGAAGAAGCTGCTGAATGGATTAAAGCTAATATGAAAAAGCCTGTTGTAGGCTTTATTGGTGGTCAAACTGCACCTCCAGGAAAAAGGATGGGGCATGCTGGTGCGATAATTTCAGGAGGTAAGGGGACTGCAGCTGAAAAGATTAAAACTCTTGAGAGTTGTGGTGTGAAAGTAGCTCCAACACCTGCTGTTATGGGCGAAACATTAGTAGCAGCTTTAGTAGAAAACAACTTGTTAGAAAAATGTATCACTCATAAGTAATAATTATTGGCGGCTCCTAAGGGGGTCGTCTATTTTTTTTAGGATTAAGGCTATATTATTTTGCTGAAATTGTTAGGATACTTCATACTGACGAAGGAGAAATGAAGATGAATAAAAGAGAGAGACTTATCCTATTACATGGGTGTAGAGGTGTCACCTGGGTATTACTAAAGAAATTCTTAGAATTTGATCCAACACTAAAGAAAGTAATTAATTTAGAAAAAGAGGAACTTAGGCAGCGTTTCTCTATGAAATCCAATCAAATTGATCATTTTTTAGAAGATCTAAAAAGTTTGGAACATATTGTTGAATATTATCGGAAGAATCAAATTGAAGTAGTTACTATTTTCGACAAATGCTACCCATATTTATTGAAACAAATCTATGATCCTCCATGGGTTTTATATTGTAAAGGCGATTTATCTCTTTTTTTAGAACAAGATAAACTTAGTGTTATTGGAACGAGAGATCCATCTCGTAATGGACTAGTAAGCTTAGAGAAAATTTTATCACCATTAATACAAGCAAATTGGATTATTGTAAGTGGCTTGGCTGTCGGAATTGATGGGAGAGCGCACATGCTTACCATAGAAAAAGGTGGTCGAACGATCGCTGTATTAGGGTCAGGTTTTAATTATATTTACCCCCAATGTCACCAAAAACTAGCCTCAAAAATTGCAAAAGATCATTTGCTTATTTCTGAATTCCCCCAAATCGACAACCACAAAAGTGGAACTTTCCAATGAGAAATCGAATTATTAGCGGTCTAACAAAGGGTACTTTAATTGTTGAAGCGAAATCTAGAAGTGGCTCTTTAATAACTGCAGACCTTGCCTTACAACAAGGAAGAGAAATATTTGCTGTACCTGGTTCTATATTAGATGAACAAACAGAAGGAACGCATTGGTTAATACAGCAAGGAGCAAAGTTGACAAAATGTAGTAATGATGTTTTAAATGAACTGTAACAGAGTATAATAACAGTAAAATGTGTAAAAAAATTAAAATGATTAAAATTTTTCTAAAATTGGAAAAAAGTGATATTACGAACGTTTTTGCCAATTTTTAAAGTGTAAATTTGAGAAGTATTCATAATTTTGTTTGACAAATAGCAAAATAGTGGTTAATAATAGGGAAGATTTTAAAAATACCTCTTAAAGGGGGAGGAAACATAAAATGGCAGATTACTTAGTGATCGTTGAATCTCCCGCTAAAGCAAAAACAATTGGAAAGTATTTAGGGAAAAAATACATTGTTAAAGCTTCAATGGGACATGTCATTGATCTACCGAAAAGTCAAATGGGTGTAGATATTGAAGATAATTATCATCCTAAATATATTACGATCCGTGGCAAAGGGCCGATCTTGAAGGATTTAAAAGCAGCTGCAAAGAAAGTTAAGAAAATTTACTTAGCAGCTGACCCTGACCGCGAAGGAGAAGCAATTGCTTGGCACTTAGCACACAGTTTAAAAATTGATGAAAAATCAGACTGTCGAGTAGTTTTCAACGAAATAACAAAACAAGCAATAAAAGATGCTTTTAAGACCCCAAGACCAATAAACATGGATTTAGTTGATGCACAACAAGCAAGACGAGTTCTTGACCGTCTCGTTGGGTACAATATAAGTCCTTTATTATGGAAGAAAGTAAAAAAAGGTTTAAGTGCTGGTAGGGTTCAATCTGTTGCCGTCAAAATGATTATCGACAGAGAGCGAGAAGTACAATCGTTCATACCAGAAGAATATTGGTCAATTGTCGCGAACTTTAATACTGAAAAAGAAAGCTTCGAAGCAAAGTTTTATGGCGTAGATGACAAAAAGACGGAATTGAAATCTGAAGAAGACGTTCAAAATATTTTAGGGAAACTTCAGAATTCGTATGTCGTTGAAAGTGTGAAGAAAAAAGAAAGAAAACGAAACCCGGTATTGCCATTTACGACATCTTCGTTACAGCAAGAGGCTGCAAGAAAATTAAATTTTCGAGCAAAGAAAACGATGATGATTGCCCAACAACTCTATGAAGGAATTGATATTGGTAAAGAAGGTACTGTTGGTTTAATTACATATATGAGAACAGATTCAACGAGAGTTTCCGAAGTCGCTCAGCAAGAAGCGAGTGAATATATTCAAACTCATTACGGGGCAGATTACCTTGCTACTGATAAAAAGCAAGCAAAAAAAGATAAAAAATCTCAAGATGCTCATGAAGCTATCCGGCCAACATCAATCTTTAAAGACCCGAAATTTTTAAAGAACTATTTGAGTAGGGACCAGCTACGTCTATATAAACTTATCTGGGAACGCTTACTAGCTAGTCAAATGGCACCAGCTATTATGGATACTATGAGTGTTGATATTATTAACAATGGTGTTATTTTTAGAGCTACAGGTTCAAAAATTAAATTTCCTGGTTTTATGAAAGTATATATTGAAGGAAATGATGATGGAAAAAAAGAAGAAGATCGTCTATTACCACATTTAGAGGAAGGTATGTCAGTTTCAAAAGAAGCGATTGAGCCTAATCAACACTTTACTCAGCCGCCTCCTCGTTATACCGAAGCTAGATTAGTTAAAACTCTAGAAGAGCTTGGAATAGGTAGACCTTCGACATTTGCACCAACATTAGATACGATCCAACGCCGTGGCTATGTGGCCCTTGAGGACAAACGGTTTATTCCAACCGAATTAGGTGAAATCGTTCTTCAGTTGATTAATGAATTTTTCCCGGAGATATTAGATGTTGAATTTACGGCAAAAATGGAAAGTGATCTTGATGCTATTGAAGAAGGACAGACAAAATGGATCAGCATTATCGATCATTTTTATAAAGGATTTGAAAAAAATCTAAAAATAGCTGAAGAAGAAATGAAAGAAGTCGAAATCAAAGATGAACCTGCTGGGGAAGATTGTGAGCACTGTGGTCATGGAATGGTCTATAAAATGGGACGATACGGCAAGTTTATGGCCTGCTCTAACTTTCCAGATTGTCGCAACACAAAAGCTATAGTCAAAGATATAGGCGTGAAATGTCCGAGTTGTAACGAAGGTAATATTGTCGAGAGAAAAAGTAAAAAACGCCGAACATTTTTCGGATGTGATCGGTATCCAAGCTGTGAATTTATCTCTTGGGATAAGCCAATTGCTAGACCATGTCCAAAGTGTAATGAAATGTTGGTTGAGAAGAAAACCAAAAAAGGTGTTAACGTACAATGTACAAAATGTGATTACGAAGAAGAAACAAATTAAAACTTTTTTGAATTAGAAAAGTGTCTTGAAGCAAGGTGCTGAGTTAGCAGCACTTGCTTCGCAGTTTTCTTATTGGAGGAATTATTTTGACTGAAATTAAAATAAATGTTATTGGTGCAGGTTTAGCTGGAAGTGAAGCTGCTTGGCAAATTGCTAAGCAAGGGATACCAGTGAAGCTATATGAAATGAGACCGGTGAAACAAACCCCTGCACACCATACAGATAAATTTGCCGAACTTGTCTGTAGTAATTCATTGAGGTCGAATGCCCTATCAAATGCGGTAGGAGTATTGAAAGAAGAAATGAGACAGTTAAATTCTGTTATTATTGGTTCTGCGGACGATTGTGCAGTTCCGGCTGGTGGGGCCTTGGCAGTCGATCGTCATGAATTTGCAGCTACTGTAACTGACCGAGTGAAAAATCACCCTTTAGTTGAAGTCATTACGGAAGAAGTAACTGAAATTCCAGAGGGTCCAACGGTAATCGCATCAGGACCGCTAACCTCTGAGAAACTATCCCAACAACTAAAGGAACTTACGGGCCAAGATTATTTGTACTTTTATGATGCTGCGGCTCCAATTTTAGAAGTTGATAGTATTGATCGAGATAAGGTATATTTAAAGTCGCGTTATGACAAAGGCGAAGCTGCCTATTTAAATTGTCCGATGACTGAAGGAGAATTTGATCGTTTTTACGAGGCGTTAATTTCCGCTGAAACTGTCCCATTAAAAGAATTCGAGAAAGAAATATTTTTCGAAGGCTGTATGCCGATTGAAGTTTTAGCAAAAAGGGGCAAGAAAACTTTATTGTTTGGTCCAATGAAGCCTGTAGGCCTAGAAGACCCGAAAACTGGAAAACGTCCTTTTGCAGTTGTTCAATTACGACAGGATAATCAAACAGGAACTCTGTATAATATTGTAGGATTTCAAACTCACTTAAAGTGGGGACCACAAAAAGAAGTTCTGCAGTTAATTCCAGGTCTTGAACAGGTTGAGATCGTTCGGTATGGAGTTATGCATCGAAACACCTTTATAAATTCACCTAAATTACTCTTACCAACGTACCAATATCGAGGTAGAGAGGACCTTTTCTTCGCTGGACAAATAACTGGAGTAGAAGGTTATGTAGAATCTGCAGCTGCGGGTCTTTTAGCAGGATTAAATGCCGCAAGATATGTTCAAGGGAAAGAGTTAGTCATATTTCCAGAAGAGACGGTTCTTGGCAGCATGGCTAATTATATTACTACTGCTAACGAAAAAAACTTTCAGCCGATGAATGCAAACTTTGGATTGTTACCACCGATTGAGCCACGTATTAAAAGTAAAAAAGAGCGTTATGAATTGTTAGCTACACGCGCCATTGACACAATTCAGAATTTTGTGAAAAAATTGTAAATTCTCTTGCGTCACTCCTAAAACTGTGGTACTATTTAGAGGCTCTAGTTGAGGTGAGAACAGCAATATGTCCTATATGGTAATGGAAATAGAAACGTTTATACGTTTTTTGCAGGTGGAGAAAAATTATTCAACCCATACTGTCTACAATTACAAAAAAGGTATCGAGCATTTCTCATCTTTCATGAAGCAGCATAGCATAACTAGTTACGCTGCTGTTTCTTATGTATTTGTGAGGCTTTATTTAACTGAGTTGTATGCTTTAGAATTGGAAAGAAAAACGGTTGCACGGAAAATTTCTAGTTTAAGAATTTTCTGCAAATTCTGAATGGGTGAAGAAGTTAGTACGGCAAATCCGTTTGCGATTGCAACTATTCCTAAACAAGAAACGAGATTACCGACTTTTTTGTATAAAGATGAATTACAGTAGCTATTTACTATTGCTGATATAAATACTCCCTTAGGTCAACGGGATCAAGCCTTATTAGAATTGTTGTATGGTACTGGAATTCGAGGTACAGAGTGCTGTAACCTCAGACTGCAAGATCTAGATTTTCAAATCGGAACGATATCGGTATTAGGTAAAGGTCGTATAGAGCGGAATATTCCAGTTGGGAGCTATGCGCTCGATGCAATACATACGTATATAAATGGTAGAAAGAAACTGTTATATGGGATTCAGGATAAAGATGAAAATGCTCTTTTTTAAAACTACCGTGGTACGAAGTTATCGCGAAGTGGTGTTAGGAGAATATTAGAAGAGCTAGTGAAAATAACTACAACTTCTGTCCATATTAGTCCCATGTACTAACGCATACCTTTGCAACTCATAGTCAATGAAGGTGCAGATATGCGTAGTGTGCAAGAGTTGTTAGGTCACTCTCATCTTTCTTCGACTCAAATTTATACACATGTAAAAAAGGAACATTTAAAGCAGGTGTATAGTAGCTTTCACCCTAGAGCATGATTTTTACAGAGTTAGAAATTCAAGCGTTTTTAGTGTTAGTTAAAAAGACAAACCATTAATTCGGGTACTAGATGACTTGTAACGAGTTGATTTTTAGAGAAAAGAGTACGTTGTTTGTACTTGTACTTTTCTTGAAAATTAAGAAAGTATATGCATTTTAGTATTTGATGCCTAGCTTCAGGCGCCATCTGCTTCTGCGGTTACTCGTCGCAAAGGAGCTGACTCAAGGAAGTACTTGGCTCGAGGTCAAATAATCTGCCTTGGAAAAAGGAGTTCGCTTTTTCTTAGACATAAAGAGAAGTGCGCACTTTTAATCTGACAGAACATTTGCTTGTCGCCGATAGGCGGGCGCCTTGCGCTTTTCTTAATTAAGGAGGGTTAAAATTGGAACATTCATTTCATGCTACAACAATTTTTGCTATTCATCATAAAGGGAAATGTGCGATGTCAGGTGATGGGCAAGTTACATTCGGAAATGCAGTTGTGATGAAACATACGGCAAGGAAAGTACGTAAGCTATATAATGGCAAAGTCTTGGCTGGTTTCGCAGGTTCAGTTGCAGATGCTTTCACTCTATTTGAAAAGTTTGAAGCGAAATTAGATGAATACAATGGCAATCTTCAGCGGGCAGCAGTTGAGTTAGCAAAAGAATGGCGCAGTGATAAAGTGCTTCGTCGCCTTGAAGCAATGTTAATCGTGGCAAATTCAGAACATATCTATCTTGTCTCAGGCACTGGAGAGGTTATTGAGCCTGACGATGGGGTTTTAGCCATCGGTTCTGGTGGAAACTATGCTCTTTCAGCTGGTCGCGCCCTAAAAAAACACGCTACACACCTTGAGGCATCTGAAATTGCAATGGCAGCCCTTCAAACCGCTGCGGAAATTTGTGTATATACGAACAATAACATTGTCTTAGAAGAACTTTAATAAGTTATGAGTTATGAGTCATGAGTTATGAGTGTTTTTTGCTTATTCAACGAAGCAATAGTTCTACAATCAACTCAAACTCAACATTCAAACCTCAAAACTGAACAAAGGGAGCGATGGTATGGAAAATCATTTAACACCTCGGCAAATTGTAGAGAAGCTAGATCAATATATTGTTGGCCAAGATAAAGCGAAGCGGTCGGTTGCCATAGCCCTTCGTAATCGTTATCGCCGCGGGAAATTGGATGAAAAACTACGCGATGAAGTAACACCTAAGAATATTTTAATGATTGGGCCAACGGGTGTTGGTAAAACGGAAATTGCCCGGAGATTAGCGAAGCTTGTAGGGGCACCTTTTATTAAGGTTGAGGCTACAAAGTTTACGGAAGTTGGCTACGTAGGCCGTGATGTAGAATCAATGGTTCGTGACTTGGTTGAAACATCAATTCGACTTGTTAAAGAAGATCGAATGAAAAAAGTAAGAGGAAAAGCTGAAGAAAATGCAAATAAGCGGATTGTGCAACTGTTAGTTCCTTCGCAAAAGAAGGAAACAGCTTATAAAAATCCGTTTGAAATGCTTTTCGGTGGTCAAAATCAAACAACCTCAGAACAGGTAGACAACAATGAGGAAGAAAATCTCCGTGATCGCAGGCGTAGAATTGAACACCAACTTGCTTTGGGAGAATTAGAAGATCATTTTGTTACTGTAGAGGTAGAAGAACAAGCTGGTGGTTTTCTTGATATGTTCCAAGGTTCTGGTATGGAGCAAATGGGTATGAATATGCAAGATATGCTCGGTAACATGATGCCTAAAAAGAAGAAAAAGCGAAAGCTGACGGTTAGAGAAGCTCGTAAAGTTTTAACAGAAGATGAGGCGCAAAAACTTATCGATATGGACGAGGTGTCCCAAGAAGCCGTTTTACGTGCGGAACAATTGGGAATAATCTTTATAGATGAGATTGATAAAGTAGCTGGCAAAGGTCAACAGTCTACAGCTGATGTATCGAGAGAAGGCGTTCAACGCGATATTTTACCAATTGTAGAGGGTTCTACGGTTGTTACGAAATATGGACCGGTGAAAACCGATCATGTATTATTTATCGCTGCAGGTGCGTTTCACTTGGCTAAACCTTCTGATTTAATTCCAGAATTACAAGGGCGTTTTCCGATCCGAGTCGAGCTGGCGAGCTTAACTGAAGCTGATTTTGTCAAGATATTAGTGGAGCCGAATAATGCATTAATTAAACAATATCAAGCTTTACTTGCTACAGAGGGTATACAAGTAGTATTTTCTGACGATGCTATTAAAAGAATTGCAAAAATTGCAACAGGAGTAAACCAAGATACTGAAAATATAGGTGCCAGAAGGCTTCATACGATCCTAGAGAAACTTTTAGAGGACTTATCCTTCGAAGCTCCAGATATAACACTAGAGGAAATTGTCATTACACCTACATATGTAGATGAGAAGTTAGCGACAATTGCAAAAAATAGAGATTTAAGCCAATACATTCTATAGAGATATAATTATTAGGAGGATTTTAAATGGATTTATTAACAAAAACGAGAAGAATTAATGAAATGCTACAAAAAACTGCGGGGCAGCCAGTAAACTTTAAAGATATGGCTGAGACGTTAAGAGATGTAATTGAGGCTAATGTTTTCATCGTAAGCCGTAGAGGTAAATTATTAGGCTTCGCTATCAAACAAGAAATTGAAAATGAAAGAATGAAAAAAATGTTGGAAGATCGTCAATTTCCTGAAGTTTACACAACAAACCTCTTCAAGATTAATGAAACATCTTCAAACTTGGACATCAATAGTGAATTTACAGCTTTCCCTGTTGAAAATAAAGATTTATTCAGTACTGGATTAACAACGATTGTACCAATTAACGGTGGTGGTAATAGAATTGGTACCTTGATCTTAGCAAGACTTTCAAATTCATTTGATAATGATGATTTATTGCTTGGTGAGTATGGAGCTACTGTAGTTGGTATGGAGATCCTACATGAAAAAACAGTAGAGATTGAACAAGAAGCTAGAAGTAAAGCTGTTGTTCAAATGGCTATTGGTTCACTTTCTTATAGTGAATTAGAAGCGGTAGAGCATATTTTTGATGAGTTAGAAGGCAATGAAGGGTTGTTAGTTGCATCTAAGATTGCCGATCGAGTAGGAATTACTCGTTCAGTAATCGTAAATGCGCTTCGTAAATTAGAGAGTGCCGGAGTTATTGAATCTCGTTCGTTAGGAATGAAGGGCACATATATTAAAGTTCTTAACGATAAGTTCCTCCTAGAATTAGAGAAGCTTAAAACTAAATAAAGATAACTTGTAACATAAATTAATCAAAGGACAGACAATACTGCGAAGAATAAATGGTTATACATTTTTTCTTCGGTTTTGTCTGCCCTTTTTTTGTATAAATTTGTGTACAATATTTGACTTTTAGCAATAATTTCTGTGTGGATTTAATAGAATTGGTCGTAATTTAACGAAATGGGAAATAGTGTTCCTTACTAATTGAGTGCCATGAAAGTATAATATGTAACAAGTAAGGTTCGAAAACGTTATACAAGATCCGTTAAAATCCGACTATACTCATGTTTTTTTTGGAATATTTTTAGGTCTTTAGTTGCGGTTTTTGACAAAATAAAACAAGGTTAGACAATTAAAAAATTATTATATACAATACGTTTAGTGGTTTATTTTTTGGGGGGTTAAAGTTAAATTATGAAAGTATAATTATTTCCAATTTTTTAACGGGGGATTAAAGATGAAACTATTTTCGAATGCTAACCAACAACTAATTGAGCAATCCATACATGCGGCCTCTTTACGTCAAAAAACGATATCGCAAAATATAGCTAATGTTGATACACCTAATTATAAAGCGAAGAAAACGGTCTTTAAGCACCAGTTTGATAAAGCGCTTGATGGGCAACGATTGACCGCTAACCGGACTAGCAATTTACATATAGAATTTGGTGGAAAGAAGAACTCTGCAGCTGCAGTTGTTGTTTCGCGTAGTAATACAATGTTTAACCATAATGGTAATAATGTCGATATCGAGCAGGAAATGTCCGAAATGGCTCAAAACCAAATCTATTATAATGCGATGATCGAGAGATTAAATGGTAGGTTTAATAGTTTAAAAACAGTCATAGGGGGTGGAAAATAATTATGACGATCTTTCACGGCTTTAATACAACCGCCTCAGCGCTCACTGCTCAGAGGCTACGTATGGATGTCATAGCTTCAAATATGGCAAATGTCGATACAACCAGAGGGAAATATGTAAATGGAGAATGGCAGCCTTACCAACGGAAAATGGTTGTTATGCAACCGAATGAAAATCGCTTTTCTACCCATTTATCCCGTGCACTAGGTGTTTCCGAACACCCTGGCAATGGAGTCAAGGTTAGTAAGATTGTCGAAGATCAAACTCCTTTTAAACTCGCTTATCAGCCAGACCATCCAGATGCAAATGCTGAAGGGTATGTTAGGTTACCTAATGTCGATCCCTTAAAGGAAATGGTTGACATGATGAGTGCAACGCGTTCTTATGAAGCGAATGTGACGACACTCAACGCAACAAAAAGTATGCTAATGAAAGCCCTTGAAATTGGCAAAGGGTAAGGAGGTAAATAAGTGGAACCTATATCACTGAAACAGCAGTCAGTTATGAATATAAGCGGTCCTAGTACACCTGTTAGAAAGTTGACCCCTGCAGAAGCTCAAACTAGCTTTAAAGTGGCTTTAAATGATGCGTTACACAAAGTTAACGAAGCCCAACATGCATCAACACTAGCAACTAGTCAGCTAGCTAGGGGAGAGAATATTGACTTACATCAAGTAATGATAACCGCTCAAAAAGCAAGTATTTCGCTACAAGCAACAATAGAAGTGAGGAATAAGGTTGTTGAAGCTTATCAGGAAGTTATGAGAATGCAAGTTTAATAAGGAAGTACACAATTTACACATGGTGCAATAATCAACTAAGTGGTTTTAATGTGTAGGGGGAAACATGAACGAGAAATTATTACTATATAAAGAAAATATAACTAAATATTGGGCTGAACGATCGAATGCCCAAAAAGGGATTATTGTCGGTTCTTTCCTACTGCTCCTTATCCTACTCGTTGTTGTGTCAATGTTAGGTTCACGAACGAATATGGCTCCACTTTATACAAACCTTTCGTTCCAGGAGACAGGTGAAATTAAGGCGCAGTTGGATGCCAGAGGTATTGCTTCTGAAATAACAAATAGTGGAACTGCTATAAATGTCCCAGAAAAATTGGTTGATAGTTTGAAAGTAGAACTGGCAGCTGAAGGTATTCCCAAAAGTGGTAGTATTGATTATACGACATTTAAAGATCGAATGGGATTTGGGATGACCGATAATGAATTTAGTATTATGGAACGAGCAGCGATGCAAACAGAACTAGCAAATTTAATTCGAAGTATTGACGGAATTGAGCATGCTCAAGTAATGATTACATTGCCCGAAGAAAGTATATGGATTTCAAGTGGCGAGCAAACAGCATCTGCTGCGATCTCATTAAACATTCGTCCTGGCTATCAGTTAAATCAAAATCAAATCAGAGCACTATACCATCTTATCTCTAAAAGTGTTCCAAAGCTTCCTGTTGATAATATCGTCATTATGAATCAAATGTTTGAGTACTTAGAATTAAATAATGAAAATATTGTTGACTCGACGCTATCAACTTTTGAACAACAACGTTCAATCCAAAAGGAAATTGAGCGAGATTTACAAAGGCAAGTTCAACAAATGTTAGGGACTCTTGTAGGAAGAGATAAAGTTGTTGTATCGGTTACAACAGATATTGATTTTACAAAGGAAAATCGAGCCGAAGATTTAGTTACTCCCGTTGATGTCGAGGGGATGTCTGGCTTAGCGATCAGCATTGAACGTATAACAGAGACTTTAGTGGTGAGGACATCCAAGTTGGTGGTATTCCAGGAACGGGTGAAACGGATATACCTGGTTATCCAGGTGGAGCAGCTAACGGTGCTGGGGATTATGAGAAAATGGAAGAACGTATTAATAATGATGTGAACCGAATTCGTCGTGATATCGTCATGAGCCCTTATCAAGTTAGGGATCTCGGTATTCAAGTGATGATAGAGCCTCCTAATCCGGAAGACATTAACTCTCTACCAGTTGAACTCTTAAATGATGTCCAACAAATTCTTAGTACAATTGTTAGAACGAGCATTTCAAAAGAAGTTATTGATCAACTAACACCTGAACAAATTAACGATAAAGTCTTTGTATCTGCGCAGCCTTTAAAAGGAAAAATGGTCTTTGAAGATCCAGAACCTGAGATTCCTAATTGGTATTACATTGTTGGTGGACTAATTTTATTTATTGTTTTACTGATTTTCTTATTACTTAGAAAAAATAAAAAGGTAGTTATAGCTGAGGAATCTAAAGAGCAAATAATGAGCTTTGATTTACCTGACCTCGGTCACGAGACAGATAGTGAGGAGAAAGCGCGCCGTCGCCAGTTAGAAAAAATGGCAAAAGAAAAACCAGAGGAATTTTCAAAGCTTGTTCGTACATGGCTATCTGAGGATTAAGGGGGGAAAAGTATGGTGGTTAAAAAGAAGGGGTTAACTGGTAAGGAAAAGGCAGCGATTCTTCTAATCTCCCTAGGACCAGATGTTTCAGCTCAAGTATACAAACATTTAAGTGAAGAGGAGATAGAAAAGCTTACACTTGAAATTGCAAGTGTTCGAAAAGTAGATTCGACTACAAAAGAAGAAATCATTGAACAGTTTCATCAACTTGCCATTGCTCAAGATTACATCACTCAAGGTGGCATTGGTTATGCCAAAAATGTTCTTGAGAAGGCTCTTGGTGAACAACAAGCGATGGAAATTATCAATAGGTTAACCTCAACTCTACAGGTTAGACCGTTTGATTTTGCAAGAAAAGCAGATGCAGGACAAATCTTAAACTTTATCCAAAATGAACATCCGCAAACTATTGCCTTAATACTTTCCTATTTAGAATCCGTGCAAGCAGCACAAATATTATCAGAACTACCTCAAGAGGTTCAGGCTGATATTGCGAAAAGAATTGCGCTAATGGATAGTACGTCTCCAGAAATAATTAATGAAGTAGAAAGTATCCTAGAACGGAAGCTCTCAGCTACAGTAACTCAAGACTACACAAGGACCGGTGGAATTGAAACCGTTGTTGAAGTCCTGAATAGTGTTGATAGAAGTACGGAACGGACGATTTTAGATGCCCTTGAAATCCAAGATCCCGAACTTGCTGAGGAAATAAAGAAACGAATGTTTGTCTTCGAAGATATCGTAACTCTTGATAACCGTTCAATTCAACGTGTAATTCGTGATGTTGAAAATGAGGATTTGCAATTAGCGCTTAAAGTTGCCAACGATGAGGTTAAAGATGTTGTCTTTAAAAATATGTCCCAACGTATGGTTGAAACATTTAGAGACGAAATGGAGTATATGGGTCCTGTTCGTCTACGTGATGTCGAAGAAGCACAATCGCGAATTGTTGCAATTATACGCCGTTTAGAAGAAGCAGGTGAAATTGTCATCGCTCGTGGTGGAGGAGATGATATTATTGTCTAAAATCATTAAGTCGTCTCTTGCTAACAATCCCGACTCCGAAAAACGAACAATTGGCTTAAGAAGTTTAACAAAGTTTGTTAATTCAACTCAAATGAAAAATGATAGTAAAGAAAACTCTAGTGAAATTAATTCTAAATTAGTAGATGAAGTACTGCAAAAGGCTATGGAAGAGGCAGAGTCTATTAGAAATGAAGCGAAATACGAGTATGAGCATTTTCAAGAGAGAATGAATCATGAAATTCAGCTAAATCAACAAAAGGCTGAGGATTTATACAAACATTCTGAGGAAACAGGATATAATCAAGGTTTTCAACAAGGGCTTCAGGAAGGTCAACGCCAATATGAAACATTTATTCAAGAGGCGAGGGAGATCATAAATGCATCAAAGGAAGACTACTTCCAAAAACTAGAAGATGCTGAACAAGTAATTGTTGAATTAGCTGTAAAAGTATCAGAAAAAGTAATCGCCAACTCTTTGAAGCAAGAACCTAGTATTTGGCTTCCCATAGTGAAAGCAGTAATTGATGAAGTACGAGAACAAGAGCAAGTGAAGATATATGTCCATCCGAAATGGTATGAGTTTACATTAGCTCATAAAGAAGAGTTACGATTATTGTTACCGAATTGTGAGAACTTATATATTTATCCAGATATCCACCTAGATGAAAATGGCTGTCAAATCGAAACTCCGTATGGAAAAATAGACGCGTCAGTTAATAGTCAGCTTGCAGAAATTAAACGTGCCCTTGAGGAAAAGTTAAAGGAGCTAAGTGGAAATGAAGGTTGCTAATTTAATAAGTGAAGTAGCCAACATTAACTCGTTTAAAAGTTACGGTAAAGTCACAAAGGTTGTAGGTCTCCTCATTGAGTCAAGAGGGCCACAGGTCTCAATTGGGGAGCTATGTTATATTATTATCGGAAAATCGACTCAACGAAAAGTTATGGCAGAAGTAGTCGGCTTTCGGGATGAAATGGTATTATTGATGCCATTTACAACTGTTAATGAGATTAGTCCCGGAAGCTTAGTTGAAGCAACTAGTAAACCACTCGAAATTAAGGTAGGATCTGAACTTATTGGACATGTTGTTGATGGACTCGGTCAACCTCTAATGGACTTGGGTTACCTAAGGGGTTAAGACGATTCCCGACCGAAAATGCACCTCCAAATCCTTTATCTAGACCGAGAATTCTTGAGCCGCTTAGTTTAGGGGTCCGGGCAATTGATAGTTTATTTACCGTTGGTAAAGGACAGCGAATGGGTATTTTTGCTGGAAGCGGTGTTGGAAAGAGTACGCTAATGGCTATGATCGCGAAGAATTCTGAAGCCGATGTAAACGTTATCGCACTTATAGGTGAACGTGGAAGAGAGGTTCGGGATTTTATTGAAAGAGATTTAGGGGAAGAGGGTTTAAGAAAAACTGTGGTTGTTGTTGCGACATCTGACCAACCAGCTTTAATGAGAATAAAAGGAGCAATGACCGCTACTGCTATAGCAGAATACTTTAGAAATCAAGGCTTACATGTAACGTTAATGATGGATTCTGTCACACGTTTTGCCATGGCCCAACGTGAAATTGGATTAGCTATCGGTGAACCTCCGACATCTAAAGGGTATACACCGAGTGTTTTTGCTTATCTTCCAAAATTATTAGAGCGTTCGGGTACAAATGAACAAGGTACAATTACAGCCTTTTATACAGTTTTAGTTGATGGTGACGATATGAATGAACCAATTGCCGATGCCGTACGTGGTATTTTGGATGGTCACTTGGTATTAGACCGTAAGCTAGCCAATAAGGGGCAATTCCCTGCGATAAACCCTTTAAAAAGTATCAGTCGTGTCATGAATGACATTGTCGATCCTGAGCATCGATTAGCCGCAGATAGGCTGAGACAACTGCTTGCTATTTATACTGACTCAGAGGACTTAATAAATATCGGAGCCTATAAACGCGGTACTTCGAAAGAGGTAGATGAGGCGATAGTAGCTTATCCGAATATTATTAATTTCGTTAAACAAAGTACTGAGGAGAAAGTTTCCTTTAAAGAGGCAATCTATCTACTAATTAGAGAATTTCATAAAGGGGAATAGTTATGTCGTTTCAATTTACGCTGCAAAAAGTTTTGGAAGTTAGGGAAAATGAAAAGCTAAAATCCGAAAAAGAATTTACTCAAGCAACGAGGCAGTTTGAAGAAGTGGCCACGAAACTATATGAGCTCCTCAAAAAAAAAGAAAATTACCAGTCCAAGTATAGTCAGCGTATCGAAAATGGAATAGCGATCTTTGAACTTCAACAATTCCATACTATTTTATTACAATACCAAAAGCAAATTGATCATCTACAATACTATACACAAAAAGCTAGGGAGAATATGAACAGGAAACAAGAACAATTAGTTGAAAAAACGATTGAATTAAAAAAATATGAAAAAATGAAACAGATAAAGCATGAGCTTTATATAGAAGAGTCAAAGCGAAAAGAAAATATTTTGATGGACGAAATTTCCGTTCAACAGTTCATCAATCGCTGAAATTAGGTGAGCGAATTGAAAAAAGAAGAACAAGAATACAGTAAAACTCAATGGTTTGTTATGGTTATTTTTATTCCTACTGTATTTGCGCTGTTATTATTTGGGGTTATTCTTAGTGTTATAGGGGTAAACCTAGTGGACCATACAAAGCAAATTGCAGCAAACATCCCGATTTTTTCAGAATTTGTGAAAACCGATGAACAGATTCTCGAAGAGGAACTACAGAAAAATATCAACGATTTAGCGTCTATCGTTGATGTACAGGAAAAAGAAATAGACCAATTAAAACAAAGCATTACTCAAAAAGAAGGTGAAATTGTCAACCTTCTTGCTGAAATTAAATTATTAATGAAAAAGCTAGATGAAAAGCAAGAAGCCCAAGTCTCGATTAAAAAAGAGTACGAGGATCTGGCGAAAATGTATCTTGCTATGTCTGCTAATAATGCAGCTAGAATTCTAAGTGAACTTCCGGTTGAAGAAGCGGCTACTCAATTATCCTTTATCAAAATAGACACCAGAGCCTCAATTTTGGCAAAAATGTCACCAGAAAAAGCTGCTGAACTAATCACCTTACTAAGTGTTAATTAATCTTGAAAGGAGGTGTAAAGATGAATGTAATAAATGGTCTACAAATGACTTCTCAAGTGAGACCTAAAACTGGAACCAAAGGAACTGGGGAAAGTAATTTTTTTCAACAACTGGATGTGATATTTCCGGAACATAATCTTAAAGTTAATTTACCTAACGAACGTTTAGTTACCGAGGAGGTTTTAAAGGAGATCTCCGAACAATTTCAGCTGACTGAGAATGATTTTACTGAAGGCCTCATTGAAATAGCTGATATTGAAGAAATAGTAAATCAACTTCCGATCGAATTACAAATCCAAATTCAAGAATTACTAGATAGAAATATAGTTTCTAAATCAAGTGAACAAACTGAGTTAACAAGTAAAAATGAGCAGAATCTAGAAACGCTTTTACGGTATATATCTAAAGAGCAATTAACGGAAAAAGCTCTAGCACAATTGAGTTTATCATTGTTGAAAAAGGAAAAATCAGAAACACAAGAATTGTTCCAATCGACAAAAATAGAACAAATCGTGACCTCTGCTTTCTCTAGAATAACAACTGAACCAACAATGCTCGGAGCACAAGTAATAACAGCTCCGTTAAATCAAGGTCTTCACCAGTTGCATCAATACGCTTTACATGTAGGCCAAAATCGAGATGGTCAAAATGAAGAACAGTTTTTAAGGCAATTTCAAAATATAGTAAGCAAAAGTACCTTAGCGCAATTTCCAAATGGAATACACCAATTAACAGTTAAGCTTTTCCCACAGCACCTTGGGAGACTCGACATAAAGCTAACGCTCCAAAATGGTGTGATCGTTGCAGAGTTAATGACAACTACTAAAGCAGCCAAAACTGCAATTGATTCGCAACTTCAACAACTAAGGCAAGCATTTATCGCTCAAAATATTCAAGTTGAAAAAATAGAAGTTCATACGCAACAACCATCAATGTATCAAGCAAATAAAGAAAATCAAGAAGAACAAAAAAATAATCAGCAAAATAAAATGCAAAAAGAGCAGGATACCGAACAAGAAGAAGAAGAAAATTTTCTTACCATGCTAAACAAAACGCTCGAAATTGATGTGGAGGTGTAAGATGATAAATTCGGTCAATAGCTTATATTTATCTGAGCGACAAGTAGAACGGAAAACCGGGCAAAGTACATTAGATCAGGATGCATTTCTAAAAATCTTAATTACACAACTAGCAAATCAAGACCCATCTAAACCAATGGAAGATAAAGAATTCATTTCTCAAATGGCAAATTTTTCAAGTTTAGAACAAATGACACAAATGAATAAAGCCTTAACAGGGTTTCTTGACATGCAAAAAGATAATCACTTTCTTTCTCATAGCCAGTTAATAGGTAAAGAGATTAAATGGGAGAAAATAGTAGCAAACCCTAGCGGAGAAACAGAAATGAATGTTCAGGATAGCGTTGTAAACGCAATTAAATTCCAAAACGGCAAGACTAAACTAGTTTTAGAAACTGGGGAAGTCATCGATACAATTCAAGTTATTCATATAAGCCGTCCAAGTCAATAACTATAGAGATCGAGGTGAATGGGATGGATAAACGAATTCAAGCTTACAATCTGAACCTACTTCCAAGACCCACAGTACAAACCAAGAAACCTCAGGGTATTACTTCCTTTAAGGAGCTATTAAATAGTGAAATTCAGGACAAGCTTGATCTCAAAGTTAGCAAGCATGCTGAGAAAAGGCTACATGATCGTGGCATAACCATTGATGATAATAAATGGGCACAAATATCAATGAAAATTCAAGAGGCTAAGCAAAAAGGCGTGAAAGACTCATTAGTAGTATTAAAAAATGCTACGTTAGTTGTAAGTGCTAAAAACAATACAGTTATAACTGCATTAGATCGAGAAGAAGCAAGTATGCAAATTTTCACTAATATTAATGGAACGATAATTATTGAGTAACGGCTGGACCGCGAGGGAGCCGCTAACTGCTGACTGATTGAAGCAGTTAAATTTGAAGGAGGAACCGACTATGCTACGTTCAATGTATTCTGGAATTAGTGGAATGAGAAATTTCCAAACAAAGCTTGATGTAATTGGTAATAATATTTCAAACGTTAATACTTCTGGGTTTAAAAAAGGACGAGTTACATTTAAAGATCTGGTCAGTCAGCAACTTTCTGGTGCGAGTAATCCAACGAATAATCGTGGAGGGACAAATCCTATCCAAATTGGCTTGGGAGTGACAATGGCTACAGTTGATACTGTTCATACTCAAGGTAGTTTACAAACTACCGGTCGTGCTCTTGACCTTGGGGTATCAGGTGATGGCTTTTTCATCGTCAATGATGGCAATCTTTCCTACTATACACGTGCGGGAAATTTTTATTTGGATCGCCAAGGGACATTAGTAACTGCAAATGGGTTGAAGGTTCAGGGCTATCAAGCAAATGCAAATGGAAATGGAATTAATCCGAATGAATATGGAGAGCTAAAGATACAGGCAGGAAATGTAATTCCACCAAAACCGACAACTGAAGTATCATATAAAGGTAATTTAAATGCAACACTTCCAATTGGGGCAACACCACCTGAACGTGTTCATATCCAACATAAAGTCATTGACTCCCTCGGGAGATTACATGATTTACGAGTTCAATTTGAACGAGCAGCAGATGGAGTTTGGAATTATTTAGTTCAAAGATTTGATAGTTCTGTTACACCACCTAGTAGTCCTTGGGTAGGACTGAATTCTGCTGTGAACGGAACACTTAATTTTGACACCAATGGAGCGCTAATTACCGCAGGATTTCCTGATCCTCCAGAAATACTAGCCTTGTCTCCTGCTGAGTTAGGGAATAATGTAGAGCCAATCATGATTCCGCTAAGTATTGACATGTTCAAGGGTTTAACTCAATTCGAAGGAACAAGTACTGCAGATGTGGATGAAATTAATGGTAACTTTGAAGGCTTCCTAGAGAGCTTTAATATCTCTCAGACAGGAGAAATTAATGGAGTCTATACAAACGGCGATGTACGAATTCTTGGACAAATTGCAATGGCAACGTTTAATAATACGGGTGGTTTAACAAAGTCCGGAGATAATTTATATCAAGCATCGAATAATTCAGGAATACCTAATATTGGTTTTGCAGGTCAGGGGCGAGGCGTAATTGCTGGTAGTACCCTTGAAATGTCCAATGTTGATTTGTCGGAAGAATTTACAGAAATGATTGTTGCTCAACGAGGCTTCCAAGCAAATACAAGAATTATTACAACTTCAGATGAAATCCTCCAAGAGCTAGTAAACTTAAAGCGTTAATCCTTATGAAACTAGATTGTAGATTAATAGCGTAAATCTACTGTCATTCTCTTATCTAGTAACAATTTGTGTAAGGAGGAAAAGAGGTGATTATACTCACCTCTTCATAAATTAAATGATTAAACTAACCCGACTAAACGGTCATTCTTTTAGGTTAAATGCACTCTTTATTGAGCAGGTAGAGTCATTTCCAGACACAACTATCACATTAACAAATGGAAAAAAGATCATTGTTCGAGATAAAGAAGACGATGTAATGTTAAAAATTACAAAATTCTACCGACAAATTGGATTGGTTGGGCTCATCAACGATGAAGCGGAGGAAAATTAATTGTTTAAAAATAAATTAGTCAACATTATGCTTATCATATTAATGACCTTAACGTTAATAGGAGGTATTACGTTAGTCCTGTACTATCAATCGGCAAAAGCAGAAGTCTCCTCCAAAAAGCCAACGATTGATGACATTATTGCCTTATCAGTTGATACAAATGAAATTACGACGAATTTATTAACAAATGATTATGTCAGGGTTGCATTTAAAATCCAAGTCGATAATTCTAAAGCAAAAAAAGAGTTGGAGAAACGTGATTTTCAAGTCCGAAATATCATTATTCGTGAATTATCTGGAATGAGAGCCAGCGACTTTGCAGGTCCGTTAGGGATTGAAAGGTTGGAAGAATTAATTAAAGTCAAAATTAATGAATACATGCAAGATGGGGTGGTAGTAAGTGTGTATACCACAGGCTTTGTCCTACAATGATGATACAATAAATTACTTTTTTAAGAGAGGTGAGGCCCTTGGCTGAGGTATTATCACAAAGTGAAATTGATGCCCTGCTATCTGCATTATCAACAGGAGAAATGGATGCTGATGAGTTAAAAAAAGAAGAAGCTCAAAAGAAAATCAAAGTTTATGATTTTAAACGGGCACTTCGCTTCTCAAAAGACCAAATTCGAAGTTTAACAAGAATTCACGAGAACTTTGCACGACTGTTAACAACGTACTTTTCTGCTCAATTACGTACTTTTGTTCAAATAACAGTTGCTTCTGTAGATCAGCTACCCTACGATGAGTTTATTCGCTCTGTACCAAAGATGACGATTTTAAACGTTTTTGAACCATACCCGTTAGATGGGCGGTTTTTAATTGAAGTAAATCCCAACATAGCCTATGCTATGCTAGATCGTCTTTTAGGTGGAAGAGGAGTCTCCATCAATAAAGTAGATACATTAACTGAAATCGAAACAAGAATTATGACGCAATTATTCCAAAGAACATTAGATAGTTTTCAAGAAGCATGGAGCACTGTTGTAGAACTTGATCCACAAATGGACGATTTAGAGGTCAATCCACAATTTTTACAAATGGTTTCCCCTAATGAAACCGTAGTGGTCATTTCTCTATCGACTGCGATAGGTGAAGCGACAGGTATGATCAATATTTGTCTACCACATGTTGTTTTGGAGGAAATATTACCAAAGTTATCTGTTCATTACTGGATGCAAACCAAAAAGAAAAGTCGTCTTCCTGAAGAAGTGATGCAATTAGAAAAAAATGTTCGGAGTGCACCATTAATTATAAAAGCTGAGCTTGGTAAATCAGAAATTACGATCCAAGAGTTTTTGCATCTAAACATAGGTGATACTATCGAACTGAATAGTTTAATTGATGACCCTCTTTTGATTAAAGTGGGGAATGTTGCGAAGTTTTGGGCTCAACCAGGGAAAGTGAAAAATAAACTTGCGATTCAAATAACAGAAGAAATTGAGGAGGATGAAAAGAATGAGTGACATGCTTTCTCAAGATGAAATTAATGCATTGTTAAGTGGGCTGAATAATGATGTCATTGAAGATAATAGCGAGTCAGCTGGTCCAAAGGTAGAGAATTACCTTTCTAGCATTGAACAGGATGCACTTGGTGAAATTGGTAATATTTCATTTGGGAGTGCAGCAACTGCGCTTTCCACATTATTAAATCAAAAAGTAGATATTACAACACCTAAAGTATCAGTTATTGAAAAGAAAAAGCTTGAAGAACAGTTTCCACAACCCCATGTAGCAATCCATGTTAAGTATACAAAGGGCTTTGAAGGAACCAATTTATTAGTAATTAAAACGAAAGATGCAGCTATCATTGCCAATTTAATGTTAGGTGGAAATGGACTAGATGTGGACGAAACCGAATTAGGCGAAATGGAAATCAGTGCTGTTCAAGAGGCAATGAATCAAATGATGGGTTCAGCTTCAACGTCAATGTCAACAATCTTTAACAAGAAAGTTGATATTTCTCCACCAGGAATTAATTTAATGAATGTAAAGGTTGGTCAAGGGACGAGTAATATACCTGATGAACATACGTTAGTCAAAATTTCGTTTAGTCTGAAAATTGGTAGCTTAATTGATTCGCAAATTATGCAATTAGTGACAGTTTCTTTTGCTAAAGATTTAGTAGATCAACTCATGAATCCGTCGACTGAAGAAGAAGGTATGATACCTGAAACTATTCAAGTCTCTCCTAGTAATCAACAAACGAGAGCGAAGCAAAACGAACAACAGACACCTGTCAATTATTCAACGCCAGATGTAGAACCGCAACAAAGTGCTTCAGATATAAATTATTATCAAGTGTCAGCTACTCAAAGATTGCCACAAAATTTTGGCGGACCATCGAGTGGTCAACACCAATATCAACGTGATGTTAACGTACAGCCAGTAGCATTTTCAAGCTTTGAAAGTCCAAGCTTAAATGATGTAGAAGCGAAAAACTTAAACATGCTTTTAGATATTCAACTTCAGGTGACTGTTGAGTTAGGAAGAACGAAACGTTCGATAAAGGAAATTCTAGAACTTTCACAAGGGTCTATTATTGAATTAGATAAACTAGCTGGTGAGCCTGTAGATATCTTAGTAAATGACAAGTTAATCGCTAAAGGAGAGGTTGTCGTTATTGATGAAAACTTTGGCGTTAGGGTAACAGATATTGTTAGTCAAACGGACCGTTTAAAGAATTTGAAGTAAAAATTGAAGGAGGCCCTAAAATGGCAAATAAAATTTTAATCGTGGATGATGCAGCATTCATGAGAATGATGATAAAGGATATTTTAACAAAGAATGGATTTGAAATAGCTGGTGAAGCAAATGATGGTGCTCAAGCCATCGAAAAGTATAAGGAGCTGTCACCAGATCTAGTTACCATGGATATTACGATGCCTGAGATGGATGGTATTACCGCTCTTAAAGAGATTAAAAAGTTTGACCCGAATGCTAAAGTCATCATGTGTTCTGCCATGGGACAACAAGCAATGGTTATTGATGCTATTCAAGCAGGTGCTAAAGACTTTATTGTTAAACCTTTTCAAGCTGATCGTGTAATTGAAGCAATAAAGAAAACGATTGGATAGAACTGATGTTTAGTCGTTTGCAACCTATGTTTTACTTTAGAATTATCTTATCTATGATCTTGTTCGTGGGAGGTAGTCATTCGCTTGTAGCATGGCAGGTTCAAGCGAATGCGCCTAATAATTCAGTATTTGACAGTTATCAGCCAAAAGATGGACAAGCTCCTGCTGAAAATGCTGAAAATGAAAATACGGGACAAATAAATAAGATCGATTCTGATGAAGTTGGTGGAGCACTTGAGGATCAGAGTTTATTTAAGATCTTTTTTCAGCTTTTTTTAGCATTAGCTGTGATCATTCTGATGATCTATGCACTAATACGTTTTATTGGTAAGAGAACCCAATCCTATCAAACACATCGTACGCTTCAAAATATCGGTGGTGTTCATGTCGGTACTAACCGCTCTATTCAGCTAGTAAGAGTAGGTAAGAGAGTTTTAGTTGTTGGGGTAGGGGAAACCATTCAACTGTTAAAGGAAATTGATGATGAAAATGAGATTAATACGATCTTAGAAGATTTTGAGGTTCAAGAGGGGCAACAAAATCTTTCATCATTTGTTACCTGGGCACAAACGAAACTTAATGGTCAAGGGGGAAATTCGCCTACAAAGGTGAATTTTAAGGGATTATTAGAACGTCAATTAACAGAAGTCAAAAATTCCCAAAAAAAAGCTCATGCAGTTATTAAGGAGAGGGAACAATGATTAGTTTTATTCCTGCCCTAGATATTTTTAGTGAAGAGCCCCAAAACGTGGCGGCTACAATCCAATTGCTATTACTATTAACAGTACTAACGCTGGCACCAAGCATCTTAATATTAATGACAAGTTTTACGAGGATCATTATCGTTTTATCCTTTGTTCGTACAGGGCTTGCAACACAACAAATGCCTCCGAACCAAGTATTAATTGCACTTGCACTATTTATCACGTTTTTTATTATGTCACCAATCTTGGCAGAAGTAAATGAAACAGCATTACAGCCATTATTCAATGATGAACTAACCCAAGAGGAAGCATTTGAAAGAGCCGCAACACCATTTAAGTACTTTATGGCTAAGCATACAAGAGAAAAAGATCTAGCTTTGTTTATGGGCTATGCTGGAATGGAGCGACCAAACACGATTGATGACATTCCGCTTACCGCGTTAGTACCTGCCTTTGCAATTAGTGAATTAAAGACTGCCTTCCAAATTGGATTTATGGTATTCGTACCATTTTTAGTGATTGATATGGTCGTCGCTAGTATTTTAATGTCGATGGGGATGATGATGCTTCCTCCAGTTATGATTGCCTTACCATTTAAAATATTGTTATTTGTAATGGTGGATGGCTGGTATTTAGTTGTAAGATCATTACTATTAAGTTTTTAAAGGGTGGTTTAAGTGAGTGAGGAATTTGTCATTTCAATGGCAGAAAAAGGGGTTTTTACAATCCTGGTAATTGCGGGTCCTTTGTTATTAATAGCTTTAGGAATAGGTCTAGCAGTGAGTATTTTTCAAGCAACAACTCAAATTCAAGAACAAACGTTGGCGTTTATTCCAAAAATTGTTGGGGTGTTAATAGCGCTTATCGTTTTTGGGCCCTGGATGCTTTCACATATGATCACCTATGCTTATGAAATTTTTAGTAATTTACATCGGTTTGTGGGCTAATGCTTGATTTAGTACAATACGTTCCTGCATTTTTACTGATTCTTACTAGGGTTTCTGCCTTTTTTATCACATTACCATTGTTCTCACATCGAACAATACCACCCATCCATAAATTGGGGCTAGCGGTCTTCCTATCATGGTTAATGTTTTTTACAGTCGACCCTGGTCAAATTGAAATTGATGGTATTTATTTTTTGCTCATTTTAAAAGAGGTTATCGTTGGGTTAACGGTAGGTTTAATAGCGATGGTGATCATGTATGCGATTCAAGTAGCTGGTGGATTTATTGATATAAAGATGGGGTTTATGATCGCAAATGTTATCGATCCACAAACTGGGGCACAAAGTCCATTAACCGGTGGCTATTTATATACGTTCGCTCTCCTATTCTTATTAGCCATAGATGCACATCATCTATTATTAGACGGTATCTATTATAGCTATCAATTCATTCCGCTTGAGCAAATTTACATTCCGTTTAGTAATGAAAATATTTTAATTCATTTTATTAAAACGTTTACGACCATGTTTTTTATAGCATTCCAAATGGCAATGCCCATTGTTGGTTGTTTATTTTTAGTTGATGTGGCATTAGGAATGATTGCTAGAGCTGTTCCACAAGTGAATGTTTTTGTCATTGGCTTTCCAATTAAAATATTTGTTGGTTTTGTTATTCTGATTTTGGTAATGCCAGCTTTTTTCATGGTGACGAAACACTTGGTACAACAAATGATTTTAGCGATGCGAACACTGATGCAGCTTTATGGGGGGATGTAGGATGGCTTTTTTATCTGTAGACCTCCAGTTTTTTGCGCAAGAAAAAACTGAAAATGCAACACCGAAAAAAAAGCAAGAGACTAGAAAAAAAGGTCAAGTTGCGAAAAGTACGGATATTAATACTGCTATTATATTATTATTAATTTTTATATTTTTAGGATTAATTGGTAGTTTTGTTGGTAAAAAAACGGTTACCTTTTTACAGTTTATGTATCAAGAATATTTACTATTTCAACTGACCGCAGAAAATGTCCAGAGCTTATTTCTAGAGATTACAATGCAAACAGTGGTCATTGTCGCTCCGATCATGTTAATGGCGTTTCTTGCTGCTATTTTCAGTAATTACTTGCAAGTAGGTTTCTTATTTGCTCCTGAAGCGATCAAGATGAAACTGAGCAAACTTAATCCGATTCAAGGATTTAAAAGAATTTACTCAGTAAGGGCGATTGTTGAATTACTAAAATCACTACTAAAAATTGTACTTGTAGGTCTAGTAACTTTCACAATTTTGTGGTTTAGTATTGATCAAATCTTGATCTTATCATTAATTCCAATCACTGATGCACTTAGTTTTGTAGGAACGCTAACAATAACAATGGGTGTGGCGGTTTCAATTTTACTAATATTTTTGGCTGTCTTAGATTACTTATATCAACGCTACGATCATGAAAAAAATATCCGAATGTCAAAGCAAGATGTTAAAGATGAATACAAGAAAACTGAGGGAGATCCCTTAATAAAATCAAAGATTAAAGAAAAGCAAAGACAAATGGCGATGCAGCGCATGATGCAGGAAGTTCCTAAAGCTGATGTCGTGATTACAAACCCAACTCATTTTGCTATTGCCTTGAAGTATGATGGAGAGAAGATGGATGCGCCTGTCGTTATTGCCAAAGGTGTTGACTTTATTGCTCAAAAGATCAAAGGAATTGCAAAGAATAATGAGATTATTATGGTTGAAAATAGACCTTTAGCTAGAGCATTATACGAACAAACAGATATTGGGGATGAAGTCCCTGAAGAATTGTTTAAAGCTGTGGCTGAGGTTTTAGCATATGTTTATCGGATCAAGAACAAAGTCTAGACTTATGAAGGAGAGAACCAAATGTCAGCAAAGGATTTAAGTGTACTATTAGGAGTCATATTAATAGTGGTTATGCTTATCATCCCATTGCCACCCGTGTTATTGGATGTTCTAATCATTATTAATATCTCTCTTGCTCTCCTAATCATATTAGTAGCAATGAATACAAAAGAGCCTTTGCAATTTTCAATTTTTCCAACACTACTACTTTTAGTTACATTATTTCGTTTAGGACTAAATGTCTCAACGACAAGATCCATACTCGGTGAAGGCCAAGCTGGTAATGTAATTGATACATTCGGCTCATTCGTAGTGGGGGGAAATGCGCTCGTCGGCTTCGTAGTTTTCTTAATATTAATTATTATTCAATTCGTTGTCATCACTAAGGGTGCGGAGCGCGTTTCAGAGGTAGGTGCTCGTTTTACTTTAGATGCAATGCCTGGAAAACAAATGAGTATTGATGCAGATTTGAACGCTGGGATGATATCTGATATCGAGGCAAAAGAGCGCCGACTGAAAATTGAAAGAGAAGCTGATTTTTATGGATCAATGGATGGAGCTAGTAAATTTGTTAAAGGTGATGCAATTGCAGGTATTGTTATTGTTATTATAAATATTATTTTTGGTTTAATAATCGGTATGATGCAACAAGGGCTTGATATAGGTGCGGCTGCGTCAAAATATACGCTATTAACAGTTGGAGATGGATTAGTCAGTCAAATTCCTGCACTTTTAATCTCAACAGCTACAGGTATTGTAGTTACTAGAGCAGCTTCTGAGGGGAATTTGGGAGACGATATAACAAACCAACTATTAGCTTATCCTAAAATGCTTTATATTGCTGGAGGTACAATTCTTTTACTGGGAATCTTTACTCCGATTAATTTAGGATTAACAACTCCGATTGGATTATTCTTAATCATTGGTGGCTATTTGTTATTAAAGAAAGAAGATCAGAAATTGTTCGAGGCAGAGGAAGCCGCAAGTGTTGAATCAGAAAATCATGAAGATATGAAATCTCCAGAGAGTGTAATTAACCTTCTTCAAGTGGATCCGATTGAATTTGAATTTGGTTATGGTCTTATTCCTTTAGCAGATGCCAATCAAGGCGGTGACTTATTAGACCGTGTTGTTATGATTAGACGTCAACTTGCCCTTGAATTAGGATTAATCGTTCCAGTTATTCGAATTCGGGATAATATTCAATTACAACCAAACGAATACTCAATAAAAATTAAAGGAAATGAAATTACAAGAGGAGAACTGTTACTTGATCATTTCATGGCAATGAGCCCAGGAATCGATGATGAAAGTATCGTTGGGATTGAAACAATTGAACCGGCCTTTGGAATGGCTGCGATTTGGATCAGTGAAGACGTAAAAGAGCAGGCTGAGTTATCTGGATATACGGTTGTAGATCCCCCTTCTGTTGTCTCAACGCATCTTACTGAGGTGATAAAACGTCACGCACATGAATTATTAGGTCGTCAAGAAACCAAGCAGTTAATCGATCATTTAAAAGAATCCTATCCTACATTGGTTGAAGATGTGACACCAAATCCACTCTCAATTGGCGAGGTCCAAAAAGTACTAGCTAATCTATTAAAAGAAAAAGTTTCTATTCGAAACTTACCAACGATCTTTGAAACATTAGCTGACTATGGCCAAATGACGAAAGATACGGATTTAATTACTGAATATGTTCGACAAGCTCTTTCACGACAAATTACAAAACAATACGCAAATAATAATGAACCTCTTTACGTTGTAACTATAAGTGGTTCTGTAGAAAAAATAGTTGCAGATGGAGTCCAGCAAACAGAACATGGAAATTACTTGACTTTAGAACCTAATGACTCGCAGACAATAATTGATGCAGTTCTTTATGAGGTAGAGCGAATGAGTGAGATGGGGCAAATGCCAATATTACTTTGTTCTCCAGCTGTTCGAATGTATATTCGACATTTACTTGAACGTTATTTACCTCATGTTCCAGTATTATCATATAATGAGCTTGAGCCTTCCATTGAGGTTCAAAGTGTAGGGGTGGTGAATGTATAGTGAAGGTCAAAAAATTTGTAGCTAATTCTATGTCTGAAGCAATGAAGCAAATTCGTAAGGAACTTGGAAGTGAAGCGGTTATCTTAAATTCGAAAGAAATTGAGACTGGTGGTTTTCTAGGCTTTTTTACGAAAAAAAATATTGAGGTAATAGCCGCAGTTGATTCTGTACCGACTGTTCGGAGATCTGTACCTAAGAGAAAGCCTCCTCAAGATCATATCAAGCCAAAGGAACAAAGTACTCCAGTAACAATTAATACGGAAGTTAAAAATGAGGGGTTAGAAAAGGAAGTTAAGGAGCTTAAAAGCCTTGTTAACAATATGACTAGTTCTTTTGCAACTCAATTCCATGATTATCCAGAGGCTTTGAAGAATATCAATCAAATTCTTATTGACCAAGAAATTTCACCTAACATTCGCATTGAAGTCATGAAAAAGCTATTAAAAAATTGGTATGTGAAAGATAAGGAAACAACTAGCGAGAGTGAAACGTTGCAATGGGCAAAAGGAGTACTGAAAGAAACTATCCAGGGGAATGAAATGGGTGGCTTTGCATTTAACAAGAAGTTTTTAAACCTAGTTGGACCTACAGGAGTGGGAAAAAACAACAACTATTGCTAAAATAGCAGCACACTGCATGCTAAAGCATCAGAAAAAAGTCGCTTTTATAACGACTGATACATTTCGAATAGCTGCCATTGACCAGTTAAAGACATATGCCAAAATCTTAAATGTTCCTATTGAAGTTGCCTTTTCTGTAGAAGACTTTGTAAAAGCCAAAGAAAAGCTGTCAGAGTATGATGTAGTGTTGATAGACTCAGCAGGGAGAAATTTTTTAAATCAAATGTATATTGATGAACTTAAAAAGGTTATTGACTTTGATGAGGAAATGGAAACGTATTTAGTACTTTCTCTTACGTCAAAGTATCGTGACATGGCGTCGATTTATGAACAATTCTCTAAAATAAATATTAGTAAGGTTATCTTTTCGAAAAAAGATGAAACATTATCAAGAGGATCGATGTTTAATTTAGTTCATGAGTATAAAGTAGGCGTAGCTTATATTACAAATGGACAGAGTGTACCTGACGATATCATTGAGGGTTCTTTAGAAGAAATCGTAAATAGTATTTTAGAGGTTGAAACCTATGAATGATCAAGCAAAGAATTTACGACAAATGTTAGAGATGGCTAGTGATACGAATATAGATACGAAAGTGTTAGCCGTAGTAAGCGGTAAAGGCGGCGTAGGAAAATCTAATTTTTCGTTGAATTTTGCGATTGATCTTATGAAAGTAGGTAAGAAGGTTTTACTTTTTGACTTAGATATTGGTATGGCAAATGTTGACATATTAATGGGGGTTTCTCCTCAATTTACAATCCTTGATATGATTGAAAGAGATCTATCAATTTTGGAAATTATTGAGGAAGGTCCCGAACAGTTATCATTTATTGCCGGCGGAACAGGTTTTTCGTCGCTATTTCAATTAAACCCTCGTAAACTATCAAGATTTTTACAGCAACTTGAGCTATTGAATGGGAAGTACGATTATATTATTTTTGATATGGGTGCTGGAATTTCTAAGGATAGTTTACATTTTATTTTAGCGGCCAATGAAGTCATTGTTGTTACAACACCGGAACCAACATCGATTACTGATGCTTATGCTCTGATAAAATATATTCACTTAAAAGATCAGGATATTCCAATTGCCATCTTAGTTAATCAAGTTGACTCTCCTGCTGAAGGCAAGAAAACGTTCGAAAATTTAAAATTGGTATCAAGTCAATTCCTTCAAAAAGATATCACTCTATTAGGAATTATCCCTTTTGATATGATTGTACTGAAGGCAGTCAAAGCACAAGTACCATTTTTACTTTACTCACCTTCTAGTAAACCGAGTCAGTCTCTAAAAGAACTTATTCCGCGATATCTAGGTGTCGCAGGAAATGAGTTGAAAGTCCGTTCGTACACTACTTTCTTTAGTAAGATTAAACAATACCTTACAGAAAAAAGGTGGTGACTAGATTGATCCGAGTACTCGTAGTAGATGACTCTGCCTTTATGAGAAAGATGATCAAGGATTTTTTGGAGGAGGACAAACGAATCGAAGTGATAGCAACAGCTAGGAACGGTCAAGATGGACTAGATAAAATTCAGTTGTTCAATCCTGACGTCATTACCTTGGATGTAGAGATGCCAATCATGAACGGGCTAGAGGCATTAAAGCAAATCATGCGAACATCACCGAAGCCTGTCATTATGGTAAGTAGTACAACGAAAGAAGGAGCGGAAAACACTGTTTTGGCGATGTCCTATGGGGCAATTGATTTTATTGCTAAACCATCAGGAGCAATCTCGCTTGATATCCATAAAGTTCGTGATGAACTTATTGAAAAAGTGGTTCAAGCAGCGAGTGTAAAACTTTCAAAGTTGTTCCCAAACGACAATCAAACAGTGCCTAACCCTAAACCCAATCCATTAGAGAAAAGACGACAAAAACAGTTATTAGAAAAAAAATTGTTGCTATAGGTACTTCCACCGGTGGACCGAAAGCATTGCAACAAGTCCTTACAATGCTTCCTAAAGATCTAAATGCACCGATCTTCATTGTTCAACATATGCCTGCAGGCTTTACCAAGTCTCTTGCAACCCGCCTTGATAACATAGCAAGTATTAAGGTGAAAGAAGCTGAAGATGGTGAGGTCGTAAAAAAAGGTGTTGCCTATGTTGCCCCAGGAGGATACCATTTAAGAGCGAGAAGCATCGGGACTACCATAGCAATACAGCTTGATCAGTCACCTCCAGAAAATGGTCATCGACCTTCAGTAGATTCGATGCTAAATTCATTGGCCACTATTAAAAATCATTCTATTATAGCGGTTATCCTGACTGGAATGGGTTCTGATGGTTCAAAAGGTTTATTAAAATTAAAAAATTCTTGTGATGTTGTGGCGATAGCAGAAGCAGAAGAGACTGCGGTAGTCTTTGGAATGCCTCGTGCGGCAATCAACACGACCAAGGTTGACGAAGTTGTACGTTTGCACGACATTGCCGCGAGCATTGAAAAGTATTGTCGATAGAGGGGGATATACTTGTGGATAAAAATCAATATTTAGATATGTTTATTGATGAAAGTAAAGAGCACTTACAAGCAATGAACGATAACTTATTAAAGCTTGAAAATACACCTGAAAATATGGCTATAGTAAATGAAATTTTTCGTTCAGCTCATACGTTAAAGGGCATGTCGGCTACGATGGGCTATGAAGATCTTGCAAGCTTGACACATATTATGGAAAATGTTCTTGATGGAATACGAAATGGTAAAATTGGTGTTTCAAGCGAGATTTTAGATGTTGTCTTTGAAGCGGTTGATGACTTAGAAGCAATGGTCGTATCAATTGCCACGGGTGGTGACGGTAAGCGTGATGTGAAGAAAGTCGTTGCCCAATTGGAAAAAATAGAGGAGGCTGATGTGGTTGCAGTACAGGATACGGTAAATAATGAAATTGCTGCTACTATAGAGATTCTTGACACTAATAGCCTTGTCTTAGAAGAAACTTATGACGACTTTGAGATCACTGTTTTGTCGCAAGCGCTGGAACAAGGTTTTCTAGCTAACCAAGTAAAGATTACTTTACGTGAGGATTGTATTCTAAAAGCAGCGCGGGTATTCATGGTATTTGAAGTTTTAGAACAAGTTGGTGAAATCATTAAATCTAGTCCAACTGTAGAGGCCCTAGAAGAAGAAAACTTTGACTATCAATTTACAGTGACACTTATAACAAAGGAATCCAATGATGACGTGATTAATCGCATTTTAAAAGTTTCCGAGGTAGATAACGTTGAAGTAACAAATATCGATCTAGGTTCCAATAAATATACATATCAAGAAAAAGAATCAAGTCAACTTGAGAGCGAAGAAGTTCCACTTAATACTAGTAATGATAAGAATTTAGTTAACCCTAACAAAGAAGAAAAGTCAAATAACTCAGCGAGCAAAACAATTAGGGTAAATATTGACAGACTAGATATTCTAATGAATTTATTTGAGGAATTAGTCATTGATCGTGGGCGTCTCGAACAAATTGCTAAAGAATTGAAAAGTACAGATTTGACAGAGACAGTCGAACATATGTCAAGAATATCAGGGGACCTACAAAGTATTATTTTAAATATGCGTATGGTACCGGTCGAACAAGTATTTAACCGCTTTCCGAGAATGGTCAGAGGCTTAGCAAAAGACTTAGGGAAAAAAGTAAACTTAGAAATCATTGGTGCAGACACAGAATTAGACAGAACGGTAATCGATGAAATTGGTGATCCACTTGTTCATTTGCTGAGAAATTCGCTCGACCATGGCATAGAAACTCCAGAAAACCGCTTAAATGTAAACAAGAGCGATGAAGGTAATATTACTCTGAGGGCGTATCATAGTGGAAACCATGTATTTATAGAGGTATCTGACGATGGATCAGGGATTAACCGTGACAAAGTCCTAAAGAAGGCAATTGCCACAGGTGTTGTTTCAAAGGAAAATGAGAATAAATTAACAGATAAACAAGTTTATGAATTATTGTTTTCTTCTGGATTAAGTACTGCTGACAAAATTACTGATGTTTCCGGACGAGGTGTCGGCTTAGACGTCGTAAAAAATAAAATTGAATCTTTAGGTGGTAGTGTAACCGTAGATTCTGTCTTAGGCGAGGGTACAACTTTTTCTATTCAATTACCATTAACATTATCAATCATATCAGTGATGCTAGTTGAAGTGCAAAATGAAAAGTATGCGATTCCGCTTTCTTCAATTATTGAAACGGCAATCGTAAAAGACGAGGAGATATTATCTGCACATAATCAAAAGGTGATTGACTTTAGAGGCAGTGTAGTTCCTCTTATGAATTTAACAGATTTCTTTGATGTGCCAAAGACAAGGCAAGAAAATTCGTATCATTCAATTGTTATTATCCGTAAAGGAGAGAAGATGGCAGCTTTAGTTGTTAATTCCTTTATCGGACAACAGGAAATTGTACTTAAATCATTAGGGAACTACTTGACAAATGTCGTTGCCATTTCTGGTGCAACAATTTTAGGTGACGGTCAAGTTGCTTTAATTGTTGATTGCAACTCACTTATTAAATAACTAAATTTCCAATGTAGTAAGTCTGCTTGGGGAAAATTGTTGTTGTAAAAGTAAGTAAAATAAACTTGAAATAATAAAAACTCAGGGTGTCTTTCTAACTTTAACTTTTAGGTAAGAGAAATATTGAATGACTATTTAACACTCAATTTTCTTTTAAAAAAACATGTTTACTCGTCCGACGAGTAACTTCGGGAGCAAAGTTTACGAAAAGAGCGCCTTGTGCTAAGACAGATAAGTTTGGGAGGTACAACATGGTTGAAGCAAATAATGTGGCAGAAATGAAAGTCATCGTTTTTCAGTTGCAGGATGAAGAATACGGAATAGAGGTCGAATACGTTCGTTCGATTGAAAGAGTTCAACATATTACTAGAGTACCTAAAACACCTGATTTTGTTAAAGGTGTTATCAATTTACGAGGGGTTGTTACTCCTATTATTGATTTAAGAAACAGGTTCGGGCTTGAGGATCTAGAAACAACCGATAGTACGAGAATGATTATTGTTGCTGTTGATCACATGGAGGTAGGTCTAATAGTTGATGCAGCTAACGATGTGATCGATATTCCTATTGAAGCAATAGAACCACCTCCGCAAGTTGTTGGTGGAGTTGAAGCGGATTACTTACGTGGTGTTGCGAAACTGGCTAAACGGTTACTTATATTATTAAATTTAGATAAAGTATTAGCTGCTCAAGATTTTAACGAAATGAATTCCACCAGGGAAAAAGTTTAAATGTATTTTCTTAACCAGATACAATCCTACCATTTAGATATTTTAAAGGAAGTCGGTAATATTGGTGCTGGACATGCTGCAACTTCATTATCTAAGCTTTTAAACAAAACAATTGATATGAAGGTACCCGCAGTTCGTGTTGTATCATTTAATGAGATCACAGAATTAGTTGGTGGATCAGAAAATGTCGTGGCAGCGATTTTTCTAAGGATAGAAGGCGAAGCGCCAGGGAATATGTTCTTCATTTTACCGTTAGAAGAGGCTACTGGTCTAATCCGATATTTAACCGGGGAGTCCGATTTTGATTTGAATTTACCTCCCTATTCAGACATAGGCATATCTGCTTTACAAGAAGTCGGTAATATTTTAGGAGGTGCTTATTTATCGGCATTTTCCGATTTTACAAACTTAAATATGCAGCCTTCCGTTCCTGCATTAAGTGTTGATATGGCCAATGCCATCTTAAGTTATGGCCTATTAGAGCTATCTCAAGTAGGAGATTATGCAATTGTCATAGAAACTGAAATTCTAGAGAAGATAGATGAATATTCCCAAAATACGAGGGGACACTTCTTCTTACTTCCTGATCCAGATTCTTATGAGATAATCTTTCAATCACTAGGAGTTTCTATCAATGGATGAAATCATTAAAGTTGGGATGGCTGAGTTAAATGTCGCAAAATCACCACAAAAACTTCGTACATCAGGATTAGGTTCTTGTGTTGGTGTAGTTATTTATGATGAAATAACAAAAGTCTCTGGAATGGCACATGTCATGTTACCAAGCTCTTCTTTAGTGAAGTCAGAATTAATAAATAAGGCTAAGTACGCCGATACCGCATTAGATGTATTGTTAGGCCGACTTAATCAGTTAGGTGCGAAGAAAGTACAGTTAAAAGCAAAGCTTGCTGGTGGAGCACAAATGTTCAAATTTTCAACTTCCAGCGATATGATGAGAATTGGTCCTAGAAATGTCGAGGCTGTAAAAGACAAGCTAAAAGAACTAAACATCCGTATTGTTGCTGAGGATGTTGGTGGTAGCAGTGGAAGAACGATTGAGTTCGATCCAAATACTAGTAAACTCTCAATTCGTACGGTGAGTCAAGGGGTTACAGAGATCTAATATTATCATTTATTTATTAATAAATTTACGCTCTTTTCTAAAAGCAACAAAGTTTACGAAAACAGCCTAAATTTAATTATTTAATAACATTTTTATTTGAGTGTATTTCTTAATTCCCTAAATAATCTGTATCAAACTATATGTAGTAGTTAAAAATGATTTTACGTATATAGAATTTAATAGCAAAACAAAGAAATATGAAAATCATTATCTTATTTGTCTGTCTTTGAGACAGAGAAGGAAGCCGATATAGAAGAAGGTAATTCCTGAAAAGTAATTCAACAGTACTTCACAGATCTGATAAATATACCAAGGAGGATAAAAATGCCTCAGACAAAAGAAATTGAAAAACAAGTCTGGAAAAAATGGATAGAACAACGGGATATTCAAGCCTGTGATGAACTAATCCGAATTTATCTACCTTTAGTAGATTATCATGTTCAACGAATTGCTGTTGGACTACCGCGTAATATTAACAAAGAAGATTTGAAAAGTCATGCTCTAATGGGGCTTTATGATGCACTAGAAAAATTTGATTACTCTAGAGAGCTTAAATTCGATACGTATGCTTCATTTCGGATTAGAGGATCAATCATTGATGGGCTGAGGCAAGAAGACTGGTTACCTAGAACCTTAAGAGAGCGCTCAAAAAAAATTGAGGCAATGACTGAAAGGTTAGAGCAGCAATACGGCCGCTTTGTAACAGCGAAAGAGGTTGCTGAAAAATTGGAACTAACAGAAGATGAAGTTCTTCAAGTGATGGGGGAAACCTTTGGGGCCAATTTATTATCAATAGACGAGAAAACAAAAGATTCAATACGAGACGAGACTTTTAAAAATTCGTTGGTCGATAAATGTACATTAAATCCAGAAGAACATTTGCTGACGAAGAACAATAATGAGGATCTTGTTCGAGTTATCGAAAACTTAAATGAAAAAGAACAGCTCGTCGTCAGTTTATTTTACTTTGAAGAATTAACTTTAACAGAGATTGGTCAAATAATGGGGCTTACAACCTCGAGAATATCGCAAATACATTCAAAAGCACTTTTTCGTTTAAAACAGGTGTTTATGAAGGAAAAGGCAAATGATTAAGCTTTTATCTAAGGCTTTTTTCGAAAACATTGTGGCTTTGCGGACAATAATTTACTAAAATATGGCATATTTCTGTGTTTACAACCTTTGAATGTTAGAAAAGATGGCTTGATATCTTGATATATCTTGCCAATTGCGAGCTATTTTAAAAACAATCCTTGAGAAAACAGCCTTATCTAAAGATTATTATTAGTAGTTGAATAAATTAATAACAACATTTTATACGAAAAGAGCCATTTAAAAAATAGCACCTTGTCATTGTCCTTGGAGAGGAGAGTTGATGTGTTGTTAGTTGACGATGTTTATGAAATACAAGTTGATAAGAGTAAAATGCAAGCAACACTTATCCAGAAAGTACGAGCGGAAAACGAAACGATTTACACCATGGAAGATATGAAAATATTATTTAATCAGTATGGAATCATATACGGGATAAAAGAGATAATCGTACAAAAGGTTCTTACAGGTGAAATTGCTCTACCGGTCATTATTGCCGAAGGACAAGAGCCTGTCAATGGAGTGGATGCAACTTTAAAAGTGATATATCCAAGCCTATCAACAAGTAATCAAATAGACGACATTAAAAATGTTGACTTGAAACAAGTGATTAATATCCCATCGGTTACCCATGGACAATTAATTGGCCAAAAAATCACAGCAACAAAAGGAAGTTCTGGTAAAAATGTTTTCGGAGAGGAAGTTTTAGCGAAATCTGGTAAAGATTTTTCACTTCGACCGGGAAAAAATACTAGAGTCGATGATAATGGCTTAATGTTATATGCAATGATCGATGGGCAAATGTCAGTGGAAGGGAAGATTATCCATATATTCCCTGTGTTTGAGGTTAACGGTGACTTAGATTTAAAAACCGGTAATATTTCCTTTGTTGGCACCGTCAATATTAGAGGCAATGTGCCGGCAGGATTCGAAATTCACTCTAAAGGTGATATACGAATACATGGCACTGTCGAGGGGGCAGTATTGATTTCTGGTGGGTCTATTTATGTATCAACTGGCATCGTTGGTCAAGGAAAGGGATTAATAAAGGCTAAAGGAAACCTTCATACAACCTTTATCAACCAAGGTATTATTGAAGTTGAAGGTGATGTCAATTGTACTCAATCAATACTACATAGTACAGTCCAGGCAGATGGTACTGTATATTGTCATAAAGGTATTGGCAATATCGTTGGTGGCTCTATTTCTGCTGGAAAAAGCATTATAGCGAGAGAAGTTGGTAACTCACACAATACTCGTACATTTCTTTATTTAGGGGCAAACCAAAACCTAATGGATAAAGAACATGCTTTCAGTGAAAAGCTTAAGCGGGCTGAAGATGATTTAACGAAACTTAATACACTCTTACAAAAACTAAATGAAAAAGAGAAGATATCGCCCCTAACAACTAACGAAAAAATCATTAAGTTAAAAGTTCGCAATTCCCTTGAAGTAACGATAGATGCTTTAATGGAAGCGAAAGAAAAAATGGAGGAACTCCAAGAGGTTATAGGCCAATTTGGAAAATCAACCGTAATAGTTGAAAAACAAATCTATCCAAATGTGGATGTACATTTTGGTAAGTATCAACAGAAAATAATCGCACCACATCAACGGGTCAAAATCCATTTAGAACATAGTGAAATAGTCATCTCAAAGATGTGACATGCTCAAAAAAGTTTTTGGAGGGTTTGTATGAGTTTAAAAGCAATTGAGCTACAAGTGGCTTTACCCCGTACCCAAAACGTTGGGAAAATTCAAGATCAGCTTCAGCAAAGAGGTCAAGTTGTTCAGGACTATCTTGGTATGGAACAGCAAAAAACTGATGAAAAGCAACGAAAGCAAGTGTTAAAAACTTCGGAAACAGAGAAAAAGCGTTTAAATAATGATGACGAGGGCCAGAGCCAAGATAACTCTAATAATCAAGGGCAAAATACAGGTCAAAGACAAGGGTTGAAGCAAAAGCCTAATGTTGCGAAACACCCCTATAAAGGGAATTATGTCGATTATTCAGGGTAGTAAACTAATATTGCTTTATATCATTTAACAGGAATTGCCCGCTAGAGGTCAATTCCTTTGGTTTTATTTCTAGTTAGTTAAGTATAAGAATTTTTAGTACTTGATGTCTAGCTCCACCGCCCAGCCCCTCGAGGTCAATTAACCTTCGAGAGAAAAAGTGAACTTCCTTTTTCCTAGAATAAAAGTGAAAGAGCACACTTTTTTCTCGAAGAACATTTGCATGTCGGGGCTAAAATGGGCGCTTGCGCTTTTCTTATTAGTTACTACTGAGCAGAGTATAAGAATGGCCTGCGACTTAGAAAGTTTTACAGAGTGAATTCTCATCCAAGTAGTTTAAGTAACATCCTTTTGTTAAAAATATATATTCAAGAGTTTTAATTTTGGGTAAAAGAATGTATATGCGATCAAGCTGTTTTATTTAGGAGGTTTTTATGGCATATTTTATTACAATTAGCTTTCTACTGCACTTCATTACTTTTTTTATCATTATTGTCTTAGTACAAAAAATAAATGCGAAAAGTGTATTAGGTGGCGCGAATGAACAAGAAAAGCTAAAAAAAGAAATAGAAGATTTATTAGTTGCCTATACAATTGAAATGAAAGAAGAAAATGAAAAGCTTGTAAATAAGCTTGTCTTAAAACAGAAAATTAAGGAGAAGGATCAATCAAGCCAAATTAAATTAAATGCCAAGCAAGAAGAGCAAACTATAAAAACACCGATAAGAACTCAAGATAGACCGATACAAATGGTAAATATAGAAGATACCTTTGCACCACCAATCTTTGAACAAACGGAAGATATCATCGAACAATCTGCCACTGCGCAGGTCCTTTCCCTAGCTAATCAAGGTTTTTCTACAAATGACATTGCTAAACGTCTCGGAATGGGAGCAGGGGAAGTGGAATTATTATTGAAATTTCATAAATAACTCAGTCAACTACTTGCCATAAAAAAATCGATATGGTATAGTAAATCTCGGTGTTAAATCACACACGTTCGTTAATTTAAATAAAGGTGCTACTATGTAGTCTTATTTAAAGAGGATGCGAGCGGAGGATAAAAAAAACCAATTTTAAAGGAGGTGTGAAGAATGGGCGTAATCTCCATGAAACAATTATTAGAAGCTGGGGTACACTTCGGTCACCAAACTCGTCGTTGGAATCCTAAAATGGATCGCTACATCTTCACTGAAAGAAACGGAATTTATATTATTGATCTTCAAAAGACGGTCAAGAAAGTTGAGGAAGCTTACTATTTCGTAAGAGACTTAGCTGCACAAGGCGGAAAAGTACTATTTGTTGGTACTAAGAAGCAAGCACAAGACTCTGTGAAAGAAGAAGCAATACGTTCTGGAATGTATTTCATTAACCAACGTTGGTTAGGTGGTACGTTAACAAACTTTGAAACAATCCAAAAGCGTATTTCTCGTTTAAAACAATTAGAGCAAATGCAAGAAGATGGAACATTCGATGTTCTTCCTAAGAAAGAAGTTATCATTCTTAAAAAAGAAATGGATCGTCTTGAAAAATTCTTAGGTGGTATTAAAGATATGAAGGGTGTCCCTGATGCTCTATTCATCATCGACCCACGTAAAGAGCGTATTGCTATCGCTGAAGCACGTAAATTAAATATTCCGATTGTTGCAATTGTAGATACAAACTGTGACCCGGATGAAATTGACTACGTAATTCCAGGAAATGACGATGCAATTCGTGCGGTTAAACTTCTTACTGCTAAAATGGCAGATGCAATTATCGAAGCTAACCAAGGCGAAGAAACATCTGCTTAATAGGATAAAGCTCTAAAAAAGGGTGGTAAAGGGTTTTACCCTTTATCACCTTTTTTATACTATTAACTAGACAAGAGTAATATGATGAGTAATTAGTTTAAAGTTCGTAATTTAAAATAGTTTAAAATTGTCAATACTAGGCAAATGGAATAAAATAGCTTAGATTGATTATTTGTACATAATTGAAGGAGGAAATAAAATGGCAATTTCAGCAAGTATGGTAAAAGAACTGCGCGAGCGTACAGGTGCAGGAATGATGGATTGTAAAAAAGCTTTAACAGAAACAGACGGTGATATGGAAAAAGCAATTGATCTTCTTCGTGAGAAGGGAATTGCGAAAGCTGCTAAGAAAGCGGACCGTATTGCAGCAGAAGGATTAACTTATGTTGCTGTAGAAGGAAATAAAGCAGTTATCGTTGAAATCAATTCAGAAACAGACTTTGTTTCTAAAAACGAAAACTTTAAAAACCTAGTAGCAAACGTTGCTAATAGTGTACTAGCTAATACTCCAGCTGATGTTGATGCTGCTTTAGCTGTTAGCTATGAAGAAGCTACTCTTGCAGATTACATCAACACTCAAATCGCAAAAATTGGTGAAAAACTTTCATTACGCCGTTTTGAAATTGTTGAAAAAACGGATGCTGATGCGTTTGGTGCTTACTTACACATGGGTGGAAGAATTGGTGTATTAACAGTTCTTGCTGGTACAAATGATGAAGAGCTTGCGAAAGATGTTGCAATGCATATCGCTGCTATTAATCCAAAATACGTTTCACGTGACGAAGTTTCTCAGGAAGAAGTGGCTCGCGAACGTGAAGTATTAACACAACAAGCATTAAACGAAGGGAAACCTGAAAACATCGTTGCTAAAATGGTAGAAGGCCGTTTAAGCAAATATTTCGAAGATATTTGTTTACTAGATCAACCATTCGTAAAAGATGGCGATCAAAAAGTTGGCAAGTATGTAAGCAATAAAGGTGCTTCTGTGGTTTCATTTACTCGTTATGAAGTAGGCGAAGGTATGGAAAAGCGTGAAGATAACTTTGCAGAAGAAGTAATGTCTCAAGTTAAAAAGTAAAGCTATTGGAAAAGCGAAAGCGCCAGATAAGCGACCACAAGCAAATGTTCATTAAGAAAAAGTGAAATCTTTTTTCTTAATGAACATTTGACCTCAGGAGCTAGGCGCTGAAGCTAGGCAACTCATTAGTTGTCTATACATTGTTTGAAAATTTTAGGGGCACTCAGTGTCCCTTTTTCCAAATAGCCAAATGGTAAACAATCAATCAATGGAGGTTAACATGGAAAAGCCTAAATATAAAAGAATCGTCCTTAAACTAAGTGGTGAAGCACTAGCCGGTGAACAAGGATATGGAATTGATCCGATCGTCATTCAATCAATTGCTCAACAAATCAAAGAGATTGTTGCTCTAGATGTAGAAGTTGCAATCATTGTTGGTGGAGGCAATATTTGGCGTGGAATGGCTGGGAGTGCTAAAGGAATGGACCGTGCAACCGCTGACTACATGGGAATGTTGGCAACTGTAATGAATTCTTTAGCATTGCAAGATAGCCTTGAAAATATAGAAGTTCCAACGAGAGTCCAAACGTCTATTGAAATGAGACAAGTAGCAGAACCGTACATAAGAAGAAAAGCGATTCGTCATCTAGAGAAAAACCGTGTTGTTATTTTTGCGGGGGGTACAGGTAATCCTTATTTCTCTACAGATACGACAGCGGCACTACGAGCAGCTGAAATTGAAGCAGAGGTCATTTTAATGGCTAAAAATAAGGTTGACGGTGTTTATACTGCAGATCCTTCTATTGATGCAAATGCAAAAAAATACGAAACACTTACTTATTTAGATGTGTTAAAAGAAGGTTTAGCTGTGATGGATTCTACAGCATCGTCATTATGTATGGACAATGATATCCCACTTATTGTATTTTCAATTATGGAAGAAGGAAACATTAAACGAGCCGTCCTAGGCGAAAATATTGGCACAATTGTTAGGGGGAATTAAGATGAGTAAAGAAGTTATTAAAGTAACAGAAGAAAAAATGAATAAAGCAATCGATGCACTTAAACGCGAGCTTGTAACTTTACGTGCTGGAAGAGCAAACCCTGCAATTTTAGACAAAATTCAAGTTGAATATTATGGCGCATTAACTCCGTTAAATCAATTAGCTTCAATTACTGTCCCAGAAGCAAGACTTTTAGTAATTCAGCCATATGATAAAACATCACTAAGTGATATTGATCGTGCAATTCAAAAGTCTGATTTAGGCCTAAGCCCATCGAATGATGGGACAGTTCTGAGAATTATGATCCCACCTTTAACTGAAGAAAGACGTCGTGATCTTGTTAAGTTAGTTAAAAAATATGCAGAAGAAGCAAAGGTGGCAGTTCGTAACATTCGTCGTGATGCAAATGATGAACTAAAGAAATTGCAAAAAGACGGGGAACTTACAGAAGATGAGTTACGCCGTAGCACAGATGATGTTCAAAAGTTAACTGACAAAGAAATCGTTAAAGTAGATGAAGTTGCTGCTACAAAAGAAAAAGAAATCATGGAAGTGTAATTCTTTTCAAGGTAAAATAGAATAATGAATAGAACCCTCTGTACATTTTAAGGGGGTTTTTTTATACGATAAAAACATAACTTAGGTTGAACTAAGGGGAAAAACCTTAGATTAATGACTATATCTTATTGATTTTTTTATAGAAGGCATTATATTTTTAATCGTTTATTCCTACAATGGTAATAAATCATTTCTAATGTAAAATATCCTTGGTGAAAACTGAGTCTTTTTAAATCGCTCTTTTCTAAAACATTGTTACTTCATAACCTAAAATAATTGGAAAAATTCCTTAGATGAAGATATCACCTAATAAATTGAGTAAGAAAAGAGCGCTACCTACTAAATAAATTGTGAAATCTTAGTATTTACTTAAGCAACAAACTTCGCGAAAACAGCTTTTTTAAATAGAACTTTTTTACAAAAATTGTTACTTTTAAAATTGCTGATAGAAGGAATATATAGAGGTCTCAGGAGCATCTTTTCTACATTCTTTTTAAGAATGTTTTCGAAAACAGCCTTAAAAAACTGTGATTTTCTAATAATCGTTGTTATGTAAGTAGTTATCATATACAATTATTGAAGTGTGTAGTTGTACTGTCGTAATGAATGCCAAATGTAAATCAATGATGTTTATCTAAAACAAAGAGGCAAACAAAGTTTTATTATGGGGGACATGAAAATGCTTGAAAAGTTCTCAAATTGGATTTCGAAGAATGAGCAAGAAAGAAAAGTAGAAGATGTGACAATAGAAAATGTTCCAAAGCACGTTGCAATTATTATGGATGGGAATGGTCGGTGGGCGAAAAAACGCGGCTTGCCAAGGATTGCAGGGCATCGTGAAGGTATGAGTGTTATTAATAAGATCGTAAAACAGGCTAATTCACTAGGGATTGAAGTGCTTACACTTTATGCTTTTTCGACGGAAAATTGGAAGAGACCGAAGAATGAAGTTGATTTTTTAATGAGATTACCTGAGCGGTATTTAAGTGTTGAATTACCAAAATTAATTGAAGAGAATGTAAAGGTACGTTTAATGGGTAGTAAGGACAGTCTTCCTGCTCATACCATTGCAGCTGTAGATAATGCCATTGAGAAGACAAAACAAAATACTGGTTTAGTTCTAAACTTCGCCTTAAATTATGGGAGTCGTGATGAAATTGTTCTGGCTGTCCAAAATATTGCCAAAGAAGTAAGTGCAGGGAAATTAACCGCTGATGAGATTAATGATACCTTAGTCGATCAATATTTAATGACGAATGAACTACGTGATCCTGATCTTTTAATTCGCACAAGTGGTGAAATTCGCTTGAGTAATTTTATGCTCTGGCAGCTTGCTTATACTGAGTTTTGGTTCACAGATGTACTTTGGCCAGATTTTACTGAACAACACTTTTTAGAGGCAATAAATGTATATCAACAGCGAACACGTCGCTATGGGGGTATTTAGAAAGGAGTAATGTATGAAAGAGCGAATCATTACAGGAGTAATTGCTGGTATTGTTTTTATTTTATTAATTGTAATCGGTAAGCTACCGTTTACAATTGGTATTATTCTTCTAGCAACAATCGCCTTATTTGAATTGTTAAAAATGAAAAAAGTAGCACCAAGGTCATTAATAGGTATTTTGAGTATGTTTTTTTTATGGACGATTCTTCTGCCAAAAGAATGGTTTGAGGTAGGTATTCTGTCTAATTTAAACAGGGCAGACTTACTAATCGGCTTCATTTTGTTATTTTTAGCAATTACTGTATTAAGTAAAAATTCAATTACTTTTGACCATATTGGGTTTATCATTCTTGCTTCTGCTTATGTTGGTCTAGGATTTCATTTTTTAATTGAAACAAGATTACTTGAAAACGGCTTAGCACTATTATTTTTTATTCTATTTTTAATATGGGGTACAGATAGTGGCGCATATTTTACAGGTAGAGCTTTCGGAAAACGAAAGCTATGGCCTGAAATTAGCCCTAATAAAACAATTGAAGGTTCGCTAGGTGGGGTTTTAACTGCTCTTGTAATTGGTCTTATCTATCATTATTTTGTCCCAATTTCAGACTCCTTAAGTTACTTAGTGATGATCATTGTCGCAGTTTCTGTTGTTGGACAACTTGGAGATCTTGTGGAATCAGCCCTAAAGCGACATTATGCTGTGAAAGATTCAGGGAGCATTTTGCCAGGGCATGGAGGAATATTGGATCGATTTGATAGCCTGATTTTCGTCTTGCCTGTTCTATACTTATTACATTTTATTTAACAAGTATACATATTTAATGGCTCTTTTCGTAAACTTTGTTGCTTTTAGGTCGTCTTTTTAGAATAAATAAGCTTAAATTGGGACAAATTTATTTGTCCCAATGGCTTATTTATTCTAAAAAGCTTCACGCAAAGCGTGAAGAACCAAGCATTCTCTTGGTTTCCACCCAAAAGCTATTAGCAACAATCTTCTAGTAAAGCGCAAAATCTTTGTTGCTATTAAAAAAAATTGGTTGCATAAACATAAGTATTTTCCCGTTATACAAATCATAAGTTAGAAAAGATGCCCAGAGACCTTAGTGTTTCAATTATATACCTCTCTAATTGAAAAATAACAATCTATGCAAAACAGCCTATATAATAGAAAGGCTATTACAATGTTATGAGGAGTTTTATTTATGAAAAAAATAAGTTTGTTAGGGGCTACAGGGTCTATAGGGACTCAAACTTTAGAAGTGATTAAAAGTCATCCGGACAAGTTTAGTCTTGAAGCAATTTCGATTGGAAGAAATACTGACCTTGGCTTACAACAAATAATTGAGTATAACCGAAACTTGTTTCAGTACAATTAAAGGAAGATTATGATAAACTGATAAATGAAATTCCTGAAGGTGTAAGACTTTTTTATGGTGAAGATGGGTTAGAAGAAGTAGCTGCTAATAATGCCGCTGACATTTTAGTTAATGCGGTATTGGGTAGCGTTGGGCTTAAACCAACGCTCTCGGCTATCCGTGCGGGGAAAACTATTGCTATCGCTAATAAAGAAACTCTCGTAACGGCAGGCCATATTGTAACGGCAGAAGCTGAAAAGGCTAACGTCGCGCTCCTTCCGGTTGATAGTGAACATTCTGCAATCTTTCAATGTTTGCAAGGAGAAAGGATACAGGAAGTCGAAAAATTAATCTTAACAGCTTCTGAGGAAGTTTTTCGAAATCTTGAGCGATCTCAGTTAGAAACTGTCACTGTTCAAGATGCCCTAAATCATCCAAATTGGTCAATGGGTGCAAAAATAACAATAGATTCTGCAACTATGATGAATAAGGGCCTTGAAGTTATTGAAGCTCATTGGCTTTTAAGATGCCTTATGAACAAATAGAAGTATTGTTACACCAAGAAAGTATTATTCATTCTATGGTTGAATTTATTGATGGTAGTGTTATTGCCCAGTTAGGAACACCTGACATGAAGGTGCCGATCCAATTTGCGTTGACTTATCCAAAACGGTTACAATTAGCAAAGAAAAAACGTCTAAACTTATGGGAAATTGGAAAGTTACATTTTTCTAAACCTTCATTTGAACGTTATCGTTGTCTACGTTTTGCTTTTGAGGCTGGTAGAAGTGGTGGGACAATGCCTACGGTTTTAAATGCAGCTAACGAAGAAGCAGTATCCCTATTTTTAAATGGGACAATTTCGTTCTTAGAAATTGAAGAAGCTATTGAACGCGCTTTAAATGAGCATGAAAATATAGTTTCACCTACCCTAGAAGTGATTCAACAGATTGATAAGGAAACGAGGAACTTCGTTAAGAAAACAATGGTAAAGAAATAATCCTTATATCTAACTAAGAGAAGTACATAGCGGATCTTCATTATTACTAGATAAACGATGTGGTTGTATTTTCTGACAAAAATAATTTGAAAAGGTGGGATTTGGTGAATACATTTATTTCTATCATCATCATATTTGGATTGCTCGTATTCATCCATGAGCTCGGACATTTGATTTTTGCGAAGCGAGCTGGAATTTTATGTCGAGAATTTGCGATTGGATTTGGACCTAAGCTTTTTTCCTATAAGAAAGATGAAACAGTCTATACAATCCGGCTACTCCCTTTAGGTGGATTTGTAAGAATGGCTGGAGAAGATCCAGAGATGATCGAGATTAAACCTGGTTTTCAAATTGGCCTAGGTTTTGCTAGAAATGGTATGGTAAAAGATATCGTCATAAATAATAAATCAAAGCATCCTGATGCTAAAGTTATTACTGTTGAGAAAATAGATCTTGAACATCAGCTTTATATCCAGGGCTATGATGAAAATGATGAACTGCAAACCTATCATGTAGACCCTAAAGCAGATTATATTTATGATGAACAACGAACTCAAATAGCTCCTTACAACCGTCAGTTTGGTTCAAAAACAATTGCGCAAAGAGCAATTGCGATCTTTGCTGGACCGTTTATGAACTTTGCATTAGCTGCAGTAATCTTAATAACGTCGCTTTGATTCAGGGCATGCCTGTTAATAAACCTATTGTTGGTGATGTTATTGAAGATGGTGTAGCAATTGAAGTTGGCTTACAAAAAGGTGATTATGTTGTTTGCAATCGATGGAAACCCGTTAGAAACTTGGGGAGATTTAACAAGTGTGATTCAACGAAGTCCTAATAAAGAACTTCTTTTTAGAATTAATCGTGATGGACAAGAGTTTGATGTAGCCATTGTTCCAGATGTACGAACGGGCCCCAATGAACAAACTGATGGCTTTATCGGGATATACCCTCCAACTGAATTTGCACTTGTTGGATCAATTATCTTCGGTTTTTCTCAAACTTGGGAGTACATTGTCCTGATTATTGAGAGCTTAGGAATGTTAGTAACTGGCCAATTCACATTAGATCATTTATCTGGACCAGTAGGTATATACAATTACACAGGGCAAGCAGCTCAAATGGGGATATTTGTATTAATGCAATGGGCCGCTATACTAAGTATTAATTTAGGAATTATTAACCTATTGCCACTCCCGGCTCTAGATGGAGGAAGGTTAATATTTATTGGGTTAGAGGCGGTTCGAGGAAAGCCATCGACCCTCAGAAAGAAGGAATCGTCCATTTTGTTGGATTTGCACTTTTAATGGTGTTGATGCTAGTGGTAACTTGGAACGATATTAACAAATTCTTTCTTTAAAATGTAAGAATTGATGTAGAAGGTGGTTATTGTCGGATTTGCTTCGAAGCTCCTTTATTATCATTCGTACATTAGTCGTAGTAATTCGTTGTAATTTAATTGAAGGCTGTTTTCATAACTAATGGTGTTTTTTGGACGTAGTCTAGCTTTTGCTCGGGCTACGTCCAAAAAGTTAAGAAAAAACAAACATTCTTTGAAAAGAGTCTAAGAAAAATAAATAGAGGTGTTTAGAATGCGTCAAAATCATTTTTTGAGTCCTACCCTTCGCGATGTACCATCCGATGCAGAAGTAACAAGTCATCAGTTAATGCTACGAGCAGGACTTATTAGACAAACAGCATCGGGAGTTTATTCTTTTTTACCGCTTGGACTACGTGCCTTAAAAAAAGTTGAAAATATCGTTAGAGATGAAATGGATCAAGCTGGAGCTCAAGAAGTTCTAATGCCAGCAATTCAACCTGCTGAACTTTGGCAAGAAAGTGGTCGTTGGCAGGCTTATGGTCCTGAGCTAATGCGTTTTAATGACCGTCATAATCGTGAATTTGCCCTTGGGCCAACGCATGAAGAAGTCATCACTACATTAGTAAGAGACGATGTGAAATCTTATAAAAAACTACCAATGACTTTATACCAAATTCAAACAAAGTTTCGCGATGAAAGAAGACCACGTTTTGGTGTCCTTAGATCTCGCGAGTTTATTATGAAAGATGCCTATTCATTCGATACGAATCAAGCAGGCTTAGATGAAAGCTACGACAAGATGTACGATGCATATACGAATGTATTTACGCGTTGTGACCTAGACTTTCGTGCAGTAGTTGCCGATTCTGGAGCAATGGGTGGAAAAGACACTCATGAATTTATGGTACTTTCAAGTATTGGTGAGGATACAATTGCTTATTCAGATACAAGTAACTACGCAGCTAATGTTGAGATTGCGCCTGTTATTGCTAATTATGAAAAAAGTAATGAAGAATTGCTGGAGCTAGAAAAGTTTTCTACGCCTGAGCTCAAAACAATTGATGAGCTAACAGAATCATTAGCGATTAGTAAAGAAAAGTTAATCAAAGCTGTCCTATTTATCGTTGATGAAAAGCCAGTTTTAGCATTAGTTCGTGGCGATCATGATGTTAATGACGTGAAAATCAAGCATTATTATGAGGCAAAAGTAGTGGAGCTTGCTTCTAGAGAACAAACTTTAGAATTTATGAATTGTGAACCAGGATTTATTGGACCAATTAAAGTAACTCCTGTAGTAGAAGTAATCGCCGATAAGGCCATTGAAGCTGTCGTAAACGGTATATGTGGTGCGAATGAGAAGGATATGCATTTTAAAAACGTTAATCCAAACCGAGATTTCTCGGTTAAGGCCTTTATAGACCTTCGCTTTATTATAGAAGGTGATTTATCGCCGGATGGGCAAGGAACAATCCGTTTTGCTGAGGGCATTGAAGTTGGTCATGTTTTTAAATTAGGGACAAGGTATAGTGAATCGATGGGGGCACAATTCCTTGATGAAAACGGGAAGACTCAACCAATGATCATGGGTTGTTACGGAATTGGTGTAACGAGAACCGTTGCAGCTGTCATCGAGCAACACCATGATGATAAAGGGATTGTCTGGCCAAAAGAAGTAGCGCCTTTTGATATTCATTTAATTGCAGTAAATTTAAAAGATAGTGATCAAAAAGACCTCGCTGAAACTCTCTATAGCCAATTAAAGAAAAACGGTTATGATGTTCTTTTTGATGATCGCAATGAAAGACCAGGAGTGAAATTTACAGATGCAGATCTAATTGGATTACCTATTAGAATAACGATCGGTAAAAAAGCAAATGAAGGTATTGTTGAAGTGAAAAATCGTAAAACGACAGAAGTTTTCGAAGTAACGATTGATCAGTTAACTTCTACGATATCTGATATATTAGCAACATTAAAATAATAGTTGATAATGGTACCTTTCCGATTAGGGTACCATTTATCATTTTAGCCAGAAGGCCCCACTTCAAATTTTCGTTAGAAATTAAGCAGGGGAGTTCACTTTTCTGTAAACTGATAAATATTACTATACGAACAAAATGGTGAAACGTGATAGTATAGATGAAGACGAATGATAGATAAAGGAGGATTTTTTTATATGAGTGAAGAAAACGAATACGCCAAGAACGATTTCAACTACTCCTCCAACAGATTTTGTTTCCTACTGATCTTTCAGATAAGTTTTTTAAAGACGCACTAATTGAAAACTTACAATCTATAAAAATGAAAAAAAATGGGAGTTTGACTTTCAACTTGAAACAGCTATACCATTTCCAGTCTTTGAGATTTTTCAGCAAAGATTAGGACAAGCATTCGGACATATCGCTAAGGTTTCCTTTACACTTCGATATGTAAAGTCTGATCTTAATGAGTCATTAATTGTTGAATATTGGCCGTTTTTAATAGATAGTTTAGAAGGTTTTTCGCCGTCAATTCTGCATTACTTAAAAGGGCAAACACCTGTTATTCAAGGGCAAAAGTTAATCCTAACAGTCAGAAATGAAACTGAAGCTACTGCACTTAGTAGAAAGTTAAAGGAACCATTAAAATCTTCATTTTTAAAATTAGGCTTTCAAAACTATCAAGTAGAAACAACTGTAAAAGAATCAAAACAAGAGTTTCAACAGTTTATTGAGCAAAAAGAGCAAGAAGATCATTCGAAAATGGTTGCAGCGATGATTGAAAAACAAAAAGTTGAAAAAAGAGCCGATAAACTAGCGCAGTCTGGTGAGGCCTTAACAATTGGCTATCAAATTAAAGACGAGATTGTCACGATTGATACAATCCAAGACGAAGAGAAGAAAATCGCTATTCAAGGATACGTGTTCGACTCAGAGACAAGGGAACTAAGAAGTGGCAGAACACTTTTAACGTTCAAAATTACAGACTATACCGATTCTATATTAGTAAAGATATTTTCCAATGATAAAGAAGATGTCCCGATGTTACAAGCGATAAAAAAGGGAATGTGGCTAAAAGTTCGTGGTGGTGTTCAACACGATACATTTGTTCGTGATTTAGTTATGATTGCTAAAGACATAAATGAAATTAAACCTGTTGAAAAGAAAGATTTGGCTCCTGAAAATGAAAAGCGTGTAGAATTACATCTGCATACACCAATGAGTCAAATGGATGCTGTAACTCCTTGTAGTAGGATTATCGAACAAGCAGGAAAATGGGGCCATAAAGCAATCGCAATTACCGACCACGGGATCGTCCAATCTTTTCCTGAAGCGTATGGAGCTGGTAAAAAGCATGGCGTGAAAATATTGTATGGACTCGAAGCGAATTTGGTTGATGATGGCGTCCCAATTGCCTATAATACACAACATCGTAAATTAAGTGAGGAAACCTATATTGTTTTTGATGTCGAGACAACGGGTTTATCTGCTGTTTATAATACAATTATTGAGTTAGCCGCTGTTAAAATTAAAAATGGTGAAGTTATCGATCGTTTTGAATCGTTTGCTAATCCTCATGAAAAGTTATCGAATTTAATCATCGATTTAACTGGAATAACCGACGATATGCTAGTGGATGCACCTGAAATAGAAGATGTTTTAAAAGACTTTAAGACGTGGATTGGCGATGATACGTTGGTTGCCCATAATGCTAGCTTTGATATGGGCTTTATTAATGCAGGATTTCGTAAAATCGGTTATTCCGATTGTGTAAATCCAGTAATTGATACATTGGAACTTGCTAGGTTTTTATACCCAGAATTAAAAAATCATCGGTTAAACACATTATGTAAGAAATTTGACATTGAGCTCGTTAGCCATCACCGTGCAATCTACGATGCTGAGGCAACTGGCTATTTATTGTGGAAGTTAGTAAAAGAGTCTATCGAGCGCGAAATTGAATTTCATGATCAGTTAAATGACAATATGGGAAAAGGTGATTTCCATCGCTTACGTCCATCCCATTGTATATTGTTAGCTAAAACACAAGTCGGTTTGAAAAACCTCTATAAATTAGTTTCACTTTCACATTTGGAATATTTTTTCCGAACACCGCGAATTCCAAGATCACTGCTACAAAAATATCGTGAAGGTATTATTGTTGGCTCTGGTTGTGATAAAGGTGAAGTGTTTGAAGCAATGATGCAAAAATCGAGTGATGAGGTAGAGCAAATTGCGAAATTCTATGATTACTTAGAAGTACAACCACCGTCTAACTACGAGCATTTAATAGAAAGAGAAATTGTACGTGATGAATTGGCACTAAGAGAGATCATAACGAATATCGTGTCACTCGGTGAAAAACTTGGAAAACCAGTGGTTGCAACCGGAAATGTTCACTATCTAACTGAAAATGACGCTATTTACCGAAAGATCCTAATTGCTAGTCAGGGTGGGGCTAATCCGTTAAATAAGCAGAAATTACCAGAGGTTCATTTTCGCACGACCGATGAAATGCTAGAGTGTTTTGCATTTTTAGGTGAGGAAAAAGCAAAAGAAGTAGTTGTTACAAATACTCAGAAAATTGCTGATGAACTCGAAGAGATTAAACCGATTCCTGATGATCTTTATACCCCGAAAATTGAAGGCGCGGATGAAGAGATACGAAACATGAGTTATACGCGGGCAAGAAGTATTTACGGTGAAAATCTTCCTGAAATTGTAGAAGCGAGACTTGAGAAAGAGTTAAAGAGTATTATTGGTCATGGGTTTGCCGTAATTTATTTAATTTCTCATAAACTTGTGAAAAAATCTTTGGATGATGGTTATCTAGTTGGCTCCCGTGGATCAGTTGGTTCTTCTTTTGTAGCGACGATGACAGAAATTACAGAAGTTAACCCATTGCCTCCACACTATGTTTGTCCAAATTGTCATCATTCGCACTTTTTTGATGATGGTTCTGTTGGGTCTGGCTTTGACTTGCCAGATAAAGATTGTCCTGAATGTGGAACGAAATATGTGAAAGATGGACATGATATACCGTTCGAAACGTTTTTAGGCTTTAAAGGAGATAAGGTGCCTGATATCGATCTTAACTTCTCAGGTGATTATCAACCGAAAGCTCATAACTACACCAAGGAACTATTTGGTGAAGAGTTTGTTTATAAAGCAGGTACCATTGGAACAGTAGCTGAAAAAACAGCCTATGGTTATGTAAAAGGTTATCAAAGTGATTTTAATTTGCAAATGCGAGGCGCAGAAATAGATCGCCTTGTTTCTGGATGTACTGGAGTCAAAAGAACCACAGGTCAGCATCCAGGTGGGATTATCGTTGTTCCTGATTACATGGAAATTTATGATTTCTGCCCAATTCAGTATCCTGCCGATGATAAGAATGCAGAATGGAGAACGACTCATTTTGATTTCCATTCGATCCATGATAACATGCTGAAACTAGATATACTTGGACATGATGATCCTACCGTGATTAGAATGCTTCAAGACCTAAGTGGAATTGACCCGAAAACAATTCCAACTGATGACCCTGAAGTTTTCAAATTATTTAGTGGCACAGAAGCTTTAGGTGTGACAGAAGAACAAATCATGTGTAAAACTGGGACCTATGGAATTCCAGAGTTTGGGACCAAGTTCGTACGGCAAATGCTAGAAGAAACGAAGCCGTCGTCGTTTAGTGAGTTAGTCCAAATATCTGGGTTATCACATGGTACGGATGTTTGGTTAAATAATGCCAATGAATTAATTTACAATGGTACATGTGTTCTTAAAGAGGTTATTGGTTGTCGTGATGATATTATGGTGTATTTAATTTATAAGGGATTAGAGCCGTCTTTAGCTTTTAAAATTATGGAGAACGTTCGTAAAGGTAAAGGCTTACCAGAAGAATGGATTGAAGAAATGAAGAAAAACAATGTACCTGATTGGTATATCGGCTCATGTTTAAAAATTAAATACATGTTTCCAAAAGCCCATGCTGCGGCTTACGTGTTAATGGCAGTCCGAATCGCTTATTTTAAAGTACATCATCCTATTTTATTTTATGCAGCGTATTTTACGGTTAGGGCAGATGACTTTGACTTAGATACAATGGTTCGCGGCTCAGCTTCTATACGGGCGAAAATTGAGGAAATATCATCGAAAGGGCTAGATGCCTCACCGAAGGAAAAGAACTTATTAACCGTCCTTGAACTAGCGCTAGAAATGTGTGAACGCGGGTTCTCGTTTAAAAAAGTAGATTTATACCGTTCAAGCGCAACGGATTTTATAGTTGATGGAGACTCTTTGTTACCACCTTTTAATGCAATGACAGGCGTTGGTACAAACGCGGCCATAAATATTGTTAAGGCGCGGGAACAAGGAGAATTCTTATCAAAAGAAGATTTGCAGCAAAAAAGTAAAATCACGAAAACTGTACTAGAAAATTTAGATGAACACGGCTGTTTAGCGGGAATGCCAGATTCGAATCAGTTGTCCCTTTTTTAGTGAACATCCTCTGTATCACTACTGAACTTGCATATATTTAGGGATTATGTTATATTTTTGAGGTAATACTAAGCATAGGTGTACACAAAAAGAGTGGGGAAACCCACTCTTTCGTTTTACTCAAAAAGCCTATTCCAAGATAAATGGAAGTGTGAAAACGATTTTCATGCTATACCTATCGAGGCTTAGGTTTCAGTTAATAGGCATTTAACTATTTACTAGAACTTACATACAAGTAATTAACTCGTTTCATACTAAATAGTATCAAGATGTGAATTATGAAGGTTATATGTACAAGTTATGTTTGTTAAGGAGGGATAAATTAGTGAGTGATAAGGTGACCACCATTGTAGAACAACTAGTCACACCTATTGTTAGTGAGATGCAGCTAGAACTTGTTGATGTTGAATTTAAAAAAGAAGGTAAAAACTGGTTTCTACGAGTGTATATTGATTCAGAGTCTGGAGTCGACATTGAAGATTGTGGTACTGTAAGTGAACGATTGAGCGAACTGTTAGATGAAAAAGATCCAATACCGCAAGCCTACTTTTTAGAGGTCTCTTCACCAGGAGCTGAAAGACCATTAAAGAAATCTGCTGATGTGGAGAAAGCGGTCGGAAAAAATATTTACGTTACTTTATACGAACCAATTAACGGTGAGAAATCTTATGAAGGAAAATTAATAGCTTTTGACGGAGTGGAATTGACAATTGCCACTAAACAAAAAACACGTGTCATTGAAGTTGTTATTCCTTATGAAAAAGTTGCCAGTGCAAGACTTGCAGTAGTTTTTTAAGTGAAATAAATTAACTTTAAATGAGCAAAGTAGTTTTACTTTTCATGTAACTACGTTTGCTCTTCTAAATCGAAAGGGGGAGAAAAGCTCCATGAATAGCGATTTTATGGATGCATTAAATACGTTAGAAAAAGAAAAAGGGATTAGCAAAGAAATTATTATTGAGGCGATCGAGGCTGCTTTAATTTCTGGTTATAAGCGTAATTTTAATCAAGCGCAAAATGTGCGTGTTGATATTAACCGAGATAATGGTAGTATTCGTGTATTTGCTAGAAAGCAAGTGGTGGAAGAAGTTTTTGACGCAAGACTGGAAATTTCTGAGGAAGCTTCAAAGGCAATTAACCCACAATATGAGGTTGACGACATTGTCGAAATTGAAGTAACTCCAAAAGATTTTGGACGAATTGCTGCTCAAACAGCAAAACAAGTTGTCACACAACGAGTTCGTGAAGCTGAGAGAGGAATTATTTACGCTGACTTTATCGATCGTGAAGAGGATATTATGACAGGTATCGTCCAACGACAAGATAGTCGTTTTATTTATGTAGACTTAGGGAAAGTTGAAGCTCTTTTACCTCTTAGCGAACAAATGCCTAATGAGACATATAAGCATAATGATCGAATTAAAGCCTACATAACAAAAGTAGAAAAAACGACAAAAGGTCCTCAAATCCTAATTTCTAGAACGCACCCTGGGTTATTAAAAAGATTGTTTGAATTAGAGGTCCCAGAAATATTTGATGGTACTGTTGAGTTGAAATCAGTCGCTCGTGAAGCAGGTGATCGATCAAAAATTGCAGTCCATGCAGAGAACCCAGAAGTTGATCCAGTAGGCTCATGTGTTGGCCCTAAAGGTCAGCGTGTTCAAACGATCGTAAATGAGCTAAAAGGTGAAAAAATTGACATCGTTCGTTGGTCGGAAGATCCAGTTGAATATGTCGCAAATGCGTTAAGTCCAGCTAAGGTTGTTCAGGTTAAAGTAAACGAAGTTGAAAAAATGACTCAAGTTATTGTTCCTGATTATCAGTTATCGTTAGCGATTGGAAAACGTGGTCAAAATGCACGACTTGCAGCAAAACTTACTGGCTGGAAAATTGATATCAAAAGTCAATCAGAAGCTGAAAGCCTAGGTTTATATGATCCTAATGAAGTCATTTCTGATGAGTACGAAGACCAGGTTACTGACTATAGTGATCAAGAAGGTCAAGATGAACTAGAGTAATAAGGAGTTGGAGCAAAAATGAAAAACCGTAAAGTTCCACTTCGTAAATGTGTAGTCACAAATGAAATGAAACCAAAAAAAGATTTAATTCGTATTGTCCGCACCCCTGAAGGAGAAGTCGTTATTGACTTTACCGGGAAGAAGTCTGGAAGAGGTGCATATGTTAGCAACAGCAAAGAATGTTTTGAAGAAGCGAAAAAGAAGGATGTATTTTCTCGTCACTTAAATGTTAAAGTAAGTTCAGAAATTTATGACCAACTTATTAAGGATCGAACAAAAGGAGACTTATCATGAAGCAGCCACAATGGTTCTCACTCTTAGGTCTTGCTGCTAGGGCTAGGAAGCTTGTTACTGGGGAAGAGCTCGTAATTAAAAGTATCCGTAAGAAAGATGTATCTCTTGTAATCGTTGCAAATGATGCCTCAGATGCAACGAAGAAAAAGCTACAAGATAAATGCAACTTTTACAACGTGACGTTAATCTTTGCAGCGGACCGAGATCAGCTAGGCTCAGCAATTGGTAAACATGAACGAGTTGTTGTTGGTGTTATTGACGAGGGATTTGCTCAAAAGCTCCTTTCAATTCTTTAAAAATAGCGAAAATGCTGGATGAACAAGACCACGTTCACAAGGGAGGAAAGCAAATGAGGAAGATGCGAGTATATGAATATGCTAAAGAAAAAAATATTTCTAGTAAAGAAATTATCGAAAAACTAAAGTCACTAAATATCGAGGTAACTAACCATATGTCAGTCATCAGTGAAGATGCTATGAAACAATTAGAGGGTCCGAAAAAAGAGGAGCCGAAAAAAGAAACACCTAAAAAGAACAACACGAATAATGAAGCTGCTCCAGTTCAGAAAAAGAAACCTGAACAAAAGCCAGGCAATAAAGGCAATCAAAGTAACAATAATGCTAAGAACAACAACTTCAAGAAAAACAATGATAAAAATCGCAATAAGAAAAATAATCAAAACCATAAGCCACAGGTAGAAGAGAAGAAAGAACCTATGAAAACACCAACGAAAATCACTTATTCAGGTTCCCTAACAGTAGGAGAACTAGCGAAGTTGCTTTATAAGGAGCCTTCAGAACTAATTAAAAAGTTATTGTTCTTAGGTGTAATGGCAACAATTAATCAAGAGTTGGATAAAGATTCAATCGAATTAATTGCAAATGATTACGGTGTAGAAGTTGAAGAAGAAATCATTTTAGAGACAACTGATTTTGAGAGATACGAAGAAGATGACGATCCAAAAGATTTAAGAGAGAGACCTCCAGTTGTGACAATCATGGGTCACGTTGACCATGGGAAAACGACTCTTCTAGACTCCATCCGTCATACGAAAGTTACAGCAGGTGAAGCTGGTGGGATTACTCAGCATATTGGTGCTTATCAAGTAGAAGTTAATGGTAAAAAATCACGTTTTTAGATACTCCTGGACACGCAGCTTTTACAACGATGCGAGCTCGTGGTGCCCAAGTTACCGATATTACCATTTTAGTTGTTGCGGCAGACGATGGGGTAATGCCTCAAACCGTTGAAGCTATTAACCATGCGAAAGCAGCGGAAGTTCCAATTATTGTTGCTGTGAATAAAATGGATAAGGAAGGTGCTAATCCTGATCGTGTGATGCAAGAGTTAACTGAGCACGGTTTAGTATCTGAAGCTTGGGGCGGGGATACCATTTTTGTTCATGTATCAGCTCTAAAAGGTGAAGGTATTGATGACCTGTTAGAAATGATCCTATTAGTTTCTGAGGTAGAAGAATATAAAGCAAACCCTAAAGCTTATGCTCGTGGAACAGTTGTTGAAGCAGAACTTGATAAGGGACGCGGTGCAGTTGCAACACTACTTGTTCAATCGGGTACTTTACATGTTGGTGATCCAATTGTTGTTGGTAACACATTCGGTCGCGTTCGGGCCATGGTGAACGATTTAGGTCGTCGTGTTAAACTCGCTGGCCCTTCTGCTCCTGTAGAAATTACTGGACTTAGTGATGTTCCTCAGGCCGGAGATCAATTCTTAGTATTTAAAGATGAAAAGACGGCTCGTTCAGTTGGTGAAGCACGTGCCATCAAGCAACGTGAAGCAGAAAGATCTGAAAATAGCAAAGTAAGTCTTGAGGATTTATTTAGCAGAATTCAGCAAGGTGAAATTAAAGAGATTAATGTCATTATTAAAGGGGACGTTCAAGGTTCCGTTGAAGCGATGAAAGGTTCTCTTGAAAAAATTGATGTCGAGGGTGTAAAAGTAAATATCATCCATACGGGTGTTGGGGCTATTACTGAATCCGATATTATTTTAGCTAGTGCATCAAATGCAATTGTCATCGGATTTAATGTACGTCCAGACGTAAACGCTAAGCGTACGGCAGATAGTGAAAAAGTAGATATTCGTCTACATCGTGTTATTTATAATGCGATTGATGAAATTGAAGCAGCAATGAAAGGTATGCTTGACCCAGAATTTGAGGAAAAAGTTATTGGTCAAGTTGAGGTTAGAACTACATTTAAGGTTTCAAAAGTTGGAACTATTGCTGGATGTTATGTAACTGAAGGGAAAATCACTCGTGACTCAACAGTTCGTTTAATACGTGATGGCGTCGTTATTTATGAAGGGAAAATTGACGCATTGAAACGTTTTAAAGATGATGCAAAAGAAGTAGCAACTAACTATGAATGTGGGATCACGCTAGAAAAATTCAATGATATTAAAGAAGGCGATATTATTGAAGCGTATGTAATGGAGGAAATTAAACGGACATGATCGGTTCGGTAACCTGTGAGTGTTTCATTTATGATGCGCAATCATTAAAAGGGAAGCGAGCTGTACTGAAGAGTATAATAACTCGCTTAAAGCAAAAGCTAAACATATCCGTATCAGAAACCGACTACCAAGATCTCTGGCAACGTACAGAAATTTCAATCGTTACAGTATCTAGTGATCGGGTAGTTGCTGAAAAAGAATTAAATAAAGCTTTAGCAATGATTGATGCTACTCCAGAAATTGAACGAACAATCACAAATTTTGAATGGTTTTAGAATTTTTTAAGGAAGCATATATATTAGCTCCAGCAGGCGCTTACGCATTTCAAACGAGGTGAGATTATGAGTGTTCGTGCAAATCGTGTTGCTGAACAAATCAAAAAGGAAATGACAGACATACTGCAAAGAGAATTAAAAGATCCAAGAATAGGATTTGTCACAGTTACTGGTGTTGAAGTTACTGGAGACCTACAGCAAGCGACTGTTTTTATTACAGTCCTTGGAAATGAAGAACAAAAAGAGTCTACGTTACAGGGGCTTTCAAAAGCAACTGGATTTATTCGCTCAGAAATTGGCAAAAGAATTAGACTTAGAAAAACTCCTGAGTTACTCTTTAAATTTGACGAATCGACTGAGTATGGGAATAAAATTGCAATGCTTCTTGGTGAGCTTAACAGGCAACAAGATTAGCAATGTCTTAACTAGGAGATAGTTTATTCTATCTCCTTTTCTGCTTGTGTAGATAAAAAAAAGTGGTGATTAGTAATGGAAATTCAAGGGATTTTGCCTTTACATAAACCTAAAGGAATGACTTCTCATGATTGTGTCGCAAAGCTTAGACGAATTCTAAGGACAAGAAAGATAGGTCATACAGGAACATTAGACCCTGAGGTTACAGGTGTGCTTCCGATTTGTATTGGAAGGGCAACGAAAGTAGCTCAATATATGTCAGATTACCCGAAGACATATGAGGGTGAAGTTACAATTGGTTTTTCCACAACAACTGAGGATTTCACAGGTGAAGTTATCGAAGAAAAAGCAGTTAACGGGCTGTTTTCTAGACAACAAATTGAAGAAGTACTACAATCCTTTATGGGAGAGATTGTCCAAATTCCCCCGATGTATTCAGCAGTAAAGGTTAATGGAAAGAAATTATATGAATATGCTAGAGCTGGAAAAGAAGTAGAAAGACCGAAGCGGCAAGTAATAATTCATGAATTAACATTGCTAACAGCCCCTGAAATGGTTGATGGCAATAAAGCTAAATTTTCTTTCCGTGTTCATTGTAGTAAAGGGACATATGTCCGGACGTTAGCGGTTGATATAGGTAAAAAGTTAGGGTACCCTGCACATATGTCTGCCCTAGTTCGAATTGCTTCTGGTCCTTTTAAAATTGAAGACTGTCTTAGCTTTACACAAATTGAAGATATGATGGAAAACGGAGAACTTCAAGGGGAACTATTAAAAATAGAGGAAGCGTTAGCTTTTTTCAAAAAGATTGTTGTCAATGAAGTGACCGCAGCAAAGGTGATGAATGGAATGGTACTTCCTATGCCGAAAGGTATAGATGAAAAGCGATTTACAGTTTATAATGAACATGGTGAATGTTTAGCAATTTACATGGAACATCCAAGTAAAGCTGGTTTTATGAAACCGGAGAAAATATTAAAAAATGATGTATTAGGATAATGATTGAGCAATCAGATGAGCATTAGATAAAATTGAGGTGGTAACGTTGGAAATAATTATGCTGTCACATCCTCATCAGCTAAAAAAGAGAATGTAAAAGAAACTGTCATCGCCTTAGGTTTTTTTGATGGTGTTCATTTAGGTCATCAGCAAGTGATTTCAACTGCAAAACTAAAAGCTGAGAAACTTAACATGCAATGTGCAGTAATGACTTTTAACCCACATCCTAAAGAAGTGCTACGTACAGAAACTGAAACTTTACACTACTTAAGCCCCTTGTTAGAGAAAATTAAGCTAATTGGCGAGTTAGGGGTCGACACTCTGTACGTGGTAACATTTACGAAAGAATTTGCTAATTTAACTCCACAGCAATTTGTTGACGATTATTTAATAGGTTTAAACGTTAAGCATGTAGTTGCCGGATTTGACTACTCTTATGGTAAGTTAGGTAAGGGTACAATGGAAACACTTCCTTTTCATTCACGAAACTTCTTTACTCAAACAACGATATCGAAAGTAGAAAAAGGTCAGGAGAAAATTAGTTCTTCTTATATCCGCAACCTTTTAGCGACGGGTGATGTTGATTCTATTCCACAATTTCTAGGGAAGTATTATGAGGTAAAGGGAAAAGTCGTTCATGGTGAAAAACGTGGTAGGCAAATTGGCTTTCCAACAGCCAATATTGACACTGGACGTTTTTTTCTTCCAACAACCGGAGTGTACGCAGTGTATCTCGAAGTAAAAGGCAAAATGTATGAAGGCGTTTGTAATATTGGCTACAAACCTACGTTTCACGGTGATAACAAAACGGTTAAGTCTGTTGAAATTCATTTATTTGATTTTAATGATCAAATCTATGATGAAGAAGTAAGGATTCAATGGATTAGTCGAATTAGAAGTGAACAAAAATTCGCTGCGATTCAACATCTAGTGGAACAAATTAAGCTAGATAAAGAGAAAGCAAAACAAATTTTAAAGAAATTAGCCATGTGTTCTTGCAATTCATAGCAAAACAATGTATTCTTATTACTGTACGTTTGTACAAAACCTTTGCTTGGCAATTTCGACTCACCGACGTTTGCTAGGGAATAGGGGATTATGAAAAGGAGGTGAATTAGGATGGCATTAACTCAAGAGCGTAAAAATGAAATCATTGAAACGTTTAAAGTGCACGATACTGATACTGGATCTCCAGAAGTTCAGATCGCTATCCTAACGGAGCAAATCAATACGTTAAACGGTCATTTACGTACACACAAGAAGGATCATCACTCACGTCGTGGTCTTTTGAAAATGGTTGGACAACGTCGTAACTTACTTACTTACTTACGTAATAAAGACGTTACACGTTATCGTAACCTAGTTGATAAGCTTGGCTTACGTAGATAATGAGAACATGAAAGCGGGATTCTTCCCGCTTTTTTGTTAGATTTCTTTATTGGAAAATATTTATAATTATTCAGTATTTATTCATGAATAAAATGCTTTTGAATTTACATATTTAAGGAAATAATAGAAGTTAATGAATCATCTTATACTTTAAGATGAAGAATAGTAAAACAAACCTACGCATGAATTGGCAAGTTGTTGCCAAAATTTTAAGTAGACGAGAGGAGTACTCCTAATAATGAAACATGAAACACAAAAGTTTTCAATTGATTGGGCTGGTCGTGAGTTAACGTTTGAAATCGGTGAATTTGCGAAGCAAGCAAATGGCGCTGTTATGGTAAGATATGGAGAAACCGCTGTTCTTGCAACAGTAACAGCTTCTAAATCTCCTAAGCCGTTAAATTTCTTTCCTCTTACTGTAAACTATGAAGAACGTTTATATGCAGCTGGGAAAATCCCTGGTGGCTTTATTAAGCGGGAAGGCCGACCGAGCGAAAATGCAATCTTAACGAGTAGATTAATCGACAGACCAATTCGTCCCCTTTTCCCTGAAGGGTTTCGTAACGAAGTACAAGTTATTAGCATCGTAATGAGTATTGATCAAAATTGTTCTCCAGAAATGGCCGCGATGGTTGGATCATCGCTAGCATTATCTATTTCTGATATTCCATTTGATGGCCCGATAGCTGGTGTAACCGTAGGTCGAATTGATGGAGATTTCATCATTAATCCGACAACAGAACAATTAGAAAAAAGTGATATTCATTTGGTTGTTGCAGGTACAAAAGATGGAATTAACATGGTTGAGGCAGGTAGTGAAGAAGTATCTGAAGAAGTTATGTTAGAAGCTATTATGTTTGGTCATGAAGAAATTAAACGCCTGGTTGCTTTCCAAGAAGAAATTATCGCAAAACTTGGAACGATAGAAAAAACAGAAATAATTCTTCATAAAGTAGATGCAGAACTAGAGGCTTCAGTTCGTGAATTTGCAGACCTTGAGTTAAGACAAGCGGTTCAAGTTACAGAGAAACACGCAAGGCAAGCTGCTATTGATGCTGTCATGGAAAAAGCAGTTGCGCATTTCGAAGAAACTGAAGATCTTGATTTAGGTGAAGTAAAAGAAGTTCTTCATATAATCGTTAAAGAAGAAGTAAGACGTTTAATTACAAAAGAAAAAGTACGTCCAGATGGACGAGCTAAGGATGAAATTCGTCCGCTTACTTCAAAAGTTGATATTTTACCTAGAACACATGGTTCTGGTTTGTTTACGAGAGGACAAACACAAGCATTAAGTATTTGTACTCTTGGGGCATTAGGTGATGTTCAGATTCTTGATGGATTAGGAATTGAAGAATCAAAACGATTCATGCACCATTATAATTTCCCATTATTCAGTGTAGGTGAAACAGGTCCGATTCGTGGACCAGGCCGAAGAGAAATTGGTCATGGAGCACTTGGTGAGCGTGCATTAGAGCCAATTATTCCATCCGAAAAAACGTTTCCATACACGATTCGATTAGTATCAGAAGTGTTAGAATCAAACGGTTCTACATCTCAAGCGAGTATTTGTGCTAGTACGCTTGCAATGATGGCTGCAGGTGTGCCAATTAAAGCACCAGTTGCTGGTATAGCAATGGGTCTTATTGCTGAAGGCGAAGACTATACAGTACTAACTGATATTCAAGGTATGGAAGACCACCTTGGTGACATGGACTTTAAAGTCGCAGGTACGAAAGACGGGATAACTGCTTTACAAATGGACATTAAAATTTCTGGTATTAATCGCGCTATCTTAGAAGAAGCGTTAGAGCAAGCTAGACAAGGTCGATTGCATATCCTAGATAATATGCTTTCAGCTATTAGTGAGCCTAAAACTGAACTTTCTGAATACGCACCGAAAATCTTAATGCTATCAATTAACCCAGATAAAATTCGTGATGTTATTGGCCCGAGTGGTAAAGTTATTAATAAGATTATCGAAGAAACTGGTGTTAAAATTGATATCGAACAAGATGGTACGGTCTTTATCGCATCAACTAACCAAGAAATGAATGCAAGAGCGAAACAGATTATTGAAGACATTGTTCGAGAAGTTGAGGTTGGTCAAACTTACCTTGGTACAGTTAAGCGTATCGAAAAATTTGGTGCATTTGTAGAGATCTTTAAAGGCAAAGATGGCCTTGTTCATATCTCGCAATTAGCTGAAGAGCGTGTGAATAAAGTTGAAGATGTTGTGGCAATTGGAGACGAAATCTTAGTTAAAGTTACTGAGGTTGATAACCAAGGTCGAGTGAATTTATCCCATAAAGCGGTTCTAAAAGAACAAAAGCAAGAAAATTAAAAGGAGAGGCTGGGGCTAACCAGTCTCTTTTTTTCTAGTTTTTGAGTGAAGAGGGTTGAGTGTTGAGTTTTTTCAAGTGCTTGCGTCGAAGCCTACCTTACATAACTAAATCTCAAAACTCAAAACTCATAACTCTACACTGAATTTGTTCTACCTCGTCCAACTTGTGCATAATTTTTAGTACAAGGGGGGACAGTTAATGTTGAAGAAGTTTATTTTACATGTATGCACTTTTTTTATTATAATTGTTTTATCTATCGGTACAATTCAAAATCCATATACTACTAATTATTTAGAGGATATTAAAAGGGAGAGTATTGCTGTTACTACCTTCGATGATCCTCTTTTTATAGAACTTAAACAATATGCAAAAGAGCATAACAAACCGCCGATCAATGCAGTAGTGGATAGAGTATGGAAAGCGGTACCTGGCCTTAATGGTCTTGAGGTTGATATCGAAGCATCCTATGAGAAAGTGCGTAAAGATGGGAAAATTTTAGAAAATAAGGTAGTATATAAACAAGTGCCGCCGGAAGTTCATTTACATGACCTTCCACCTTCACCGATTTATCGTGGTAACCCTGAAAAACAAATGGTTACATTTCTTGTAAATGTCGCGTGGGGAAATGAATATTTGCCGTCGATGCTAAAAATAATGAAAGCACATAACGTAAAATCAACCTTTTTTCTTGATGGATCTTGGACAAAGAAAAATCCAACCTTGGCGAAAATGATTATTGATGAAGGACATGAAATTGGTAATCATGCTTATTCTCATCCTGATATGAAAAAACTATCTAATTCGAGTATTACTGAAGAAATTAGAAAAACAAATGAAGTCATTAAAGCTACTTTAGATGTCACACCTACATGGTTTGCGCCACCTAGTGGAAGCTATCGACAGGATGTTGTTGATATTGCGAGAAGTATGGATATGTATACAATCCTCTGGACGGTTGATACAGTAGATTGGCGAAATCCGGAGCCTACAGCTATGGCTGGTCGTGTTCTACAAAAGGTAGAGCCAGGGGCGATGATTTTAATGCATCCAACAGCAAGTAGCGTTGGAGGATTAGAACAGCTTATAACTGGCTTAAAGGCTAAGGGGTATCAAATTAACACTGTTACGAATCTTCTTAGCGAGGAGAGAACGAGTGTTCCAAGTGAAACTCTAGAGTCATATTGAACAATTAGGAGGAAATTAGATTGATACAAAAGTTCGAAACTCCCAACGGTCTTAGAATCGTGTTAGAGAAAATCCCTACGGTAAGATCTGTTTCTATCGGAATTTGGATCGGAACAGGCTCTCGCTTTGAGACTGCAGAAGTAAACGGGGTCTCACATTTTTAGAGCATATGTTTTTTAAAGGTACAAAAAAGCGTTCTGCACAAGAAATTGCAGAAGCCTTTGATGGAATCGGTGGTCAGGTAAATGCGTTTACATCTAAAGAGTACACATGTTACTATGCTAAGGTTTTGGATGATCATGCCGAGATCGCTCTTGACGTCTTATCAGATATGTTTTTTCACTCCCTATTCGAATCAAAAGAGTTAGAAAAAGAAAAAAATGTTGTTTCTGAAGAAATTAAAATGTATGAAGATGCTCCTGATGATATTGTTCATGATTTGTTAGCTCAAGCAAGCTACGGATCTCATTCTTTAGGATATCCAATTTTAGGAACTCAAGAAACGTTGAATTCATTCTCTGAGAAAACGTTAAGAGATTATATGAATGATCAGTATACTGCCGAAAATGTAGTAATATCCGTAGCTGGTAATGTTGATGAAGAATTTGTCAAACAAATAGAGGCAATCTTTAAAGATGTTAAAAAGAGTGAAACAAAGCGTGAATATATTGCTCCTACATTTTTAGCTGAAAAAATGGTTCGTAAAAAAGAAACAGAGCAAGCACATCTGTGTTTAGGTTTTAATGGCCTTGCTATTGGCCACGAAGATATATATAGTCTTGTTCTTCTCAATAATATTTTAGGTGGAAGTATGAGCAGTCGCTTATTCCAAGATGTTAGGGAAAAGAAAGGGCTTGCTTATTCCGTCTTTTCCTATCACTCTTCGTATCACGATAATGGGATGTTAACTGTGTATAGTGGAACGGCCCCTCATCAACTTGATGAACTATACGAAACGATTATGGCAACACTTAATAGTATTTCTAAGCAGGGAATTACTGAAAAAGAGTTAACAAAAGGGAAAGAGCAATTAAAAGGTAACTTAATGTTAAGTTTGGAAAGTACGAACAGTCGAATGAGTCGAAATGGAAAAAATGAACTGCTTTTAAAACGTCATCGTTCTTTAGATGAAATGATTGAGGAGATCAATAGCGTTTCGATTTCTAATGTTAATAAATTAAGTTCAGAACTGTTTAGTCATCCGTTTTCAATCGCCTTAATTAGTCCACAAGGACAACTTCTTAGTAGCATGAAATAAAATTCTCAAAAAATACCGACTCTTGTTGGTATTTTTTTTTATTGTCCACATAAAAATGAAGTAGTTAGAGCTATATCCTCAAACTAGCTCCGCGGTGTGAATAGTTCAAATTAATCTAAGCTATGAATTAAGGGGGGACGTACGTGAGATTAAGTGAAATTAGCGGCAAAGAAATCATCGATTATGATAAAGGCGAACGGCTAGGTATGTTAGGTCAGACAGACCTTGTTATTGATGAAGAGACAGGGAAAATCGAATCGTTTATTATACCCTCGATGAAATGGTTTGGTTTAGGAAAGAAAGAAAAAGAAGTAACTGTTTATTGGCGTCAAATCATTAAAATCGGTGCAGATATGATTATTATCGATGTTGATAAGGAATAACGCTGTACTTTAACTGAATACGTTACGTCTAGGTGTTTGAAATTGAACCTTGAGGGACAGTAAAAGTCATGCATGATGCATGACTTTTTCTTTTGTAAAAGGCCCTGTAAACTTTGTGGCTTTTAGTAAAAGAGCGATTTATTAAAAGAGGCAATTGTCACCGATTAGTTCATTTATACATAATATGATTTTGAAATTAATAAGGAGTATTCCCCTGTGTAACGTTTTACAACGAAACAACAGTGAGAAAGGGGAGGAACAATGTTAACAGGGAAACATGTTGCAGTTATTGGTGGAGATGCAAGACAACTTGAAGTAATCCGCAAACTTATAGAGCTTGATGCAAAAATATCATTAATCGGCTTTGACCAACTAGACGAAGGGTTTGTTGGGGCTACTAAAGTTCAGCTTAGTCAGGTTGATTTTAGTACGATAGAAGCAATTGTGTTACCGGTCAGTGGAACAAGTTCAGAAGGCGAAATTGAAACCATTTTTTCTAATGAAAAAATTATCTTAAACGAAAACCACCTAAAAGCAACTCCAAAGCATTGTACAGTATTTTCAGGAATTAGTAATGAATATCTAAAAACGATCGTGCAAGCTGCCAAGCGAAAGCTGGTTGAATTATTTGAACGAGATGATGTAGCGATCTATAATTCTATTCCAACTATGGAAGGAACGCTAATGATGGTCATACAAAACACAGATATAACCATTCATCGTTCTAATATCGTAATTTTAGGTTTTGGTAGAGTGGGGATGTCAGTGGCGAGAGCTTTTCATGCCCTTGGTGCCAATGTAAAAGTAGCGGCACGTGAAAATCACCTACTAGCCCGAGTTTATGAAATGGGATTTCAACCGATTGAGTTGGATCAGCTAGCGAACGAAGTTTCAAATACTGATGTTTGTATTAATACGATTCCAGCTAGAGTACTAACTGCTACGGTATTGGCAAAAATGCCTACTCGTTGCCTAATTATTGACTTGGCTTCAAAACCAGGTGGTACAGATTTTCGTTATGCAGAAAAAAGGGGAATAAAAGCAATGCTTGCTCCCGGATTACCTGGGATTGTTGCCCCGAAAACAGCAGGGCAAATTATCGCAAATGTTCTTTCCAAATTGCTGCTAGAAGAACAAAACAACATTGAGGAGGAACAATCATGAAATTAAAAGGTAAACATATTGGATTTGGCTTAACAGGTTCCCACTGTACGTATAGTGCTGTTTTGCCTGAAATGAAAAGATTGGTTGATGCAGGCGCAAAAGTTACTCCATTTGTCACTCATACGGTCAAATCAACAGATACCAAATTCGGTGAAAGTGATGATTGGTTACGACAAATAAAGGAAATCACAAGTGAGGAAATTGTCGATTCAATTGTGAAGGCTGAACCATTTGGACCAAAGACTCCATTAGATTGTATGGTGATTGCCCCACTTACAGGTAACTCAGCTAGTAAATTTGCCAATGCATTGACTGATTCGCCTGTATTAATGGCTGCTAAAGCGACATTGCGAAACTTAAACCCAGTAGTTTTGGGTATTAGTACGAACGATGCTTTAGGCTTGAACGGGATGAATATTATGAAGTTAATGGCAACAAAAAACATTTACTTCATCCCTTATGGGCAAGACGATCCATTCAAAAAGCCAAACTCACTTGTGGCGAGAATGAGTGCGCTACAAGACACTGTCGAGGCGGCGATTGAAGGTAAGCAGTTTCAGCCTGTTCTAGTTGAACGATATAAAGATTAATCTTTCTCGCTACGAGAAACACAAGCCGTTTTCAATTGCCTTAGATTGTGATAAGATATTATCCATATGTATGGATATTTCATAAATAAAAACTTACGATTGTTAGCAGGTCATTGAATGTTTTATGAAAATTATTACTCGTAATTTACGAGTCTTAGAGACTTTGACGTGGCCCACAGGATGTGGGCGCTATGCGTCGAAGGGCTTTAATAATTAAATAAAACTAGCCAACTCTATACGAGAAATGGTAACAATCTATATACTATCTATTACTTTATTAGATGATAGTATAAGAAAATTTAGGCAGAAGAAATGTCTAAATTTTTAAATATAAGGAGGGAATTTTCACAATGGCAATGGAAACAGGATTTCATGTAGCGGTAGTTGGTGCAACAGGTGCAGTTGGAAAACAAATGCTTAAAACATTAGAGGAACGTAATTTCCCAATTTCGAAGCTTACATTACTATCATCTAAACGTTCTGCAGGAAAAACAGTAACTTTTAAAGGTGAAGAAGTAGTTATTCAAGAAGCTACTCCTGGGAGCTTTGAAGGAGTTCAGTTGGCTTTATTTAGTGCTGGCGGTTCTGTATCAAAAGCATTAGCACCAGAAGCTGTAAAAAGAGGGGCTATTGTTGTTGATAATACAAGTGCATTTAGAATGGACTCTAATATACCGTTAGTTGTACCGGAAGTAAATGAAGAGGATTTACACAAACATAATGGAATTATTGCTAACCCTAACTGTTCAACAATTCAAATGGTAGTGGCATTAGAGCCAATTCGTAAAAAATATGGACTTAAAAAAGTAATAGTTTCTACTTATCAAGCAGTAAGTGGAGCAGGTGCAAATGCGATTAAAGAAATGAAGGATCAAACAGCTGCGATACTAGCTGGCGAGGAATTTACACCTGAAATCTTACCTTGTGGTTCAGATGAAAAACACTATCAAATTGCCTTTAATGCAATTCCACAAATAGATAAATTTCAAGAAAATGGCTATACATTTGAAGAAATGAAGATGATTAACGAAACAAAGAAGATTATGCATTTACCAGAGTTGCAAGTCGCAGCAACTTGCGTCCGTATCCCAGTTGAAACAGGCCACTCGGAGTCTGTTTACTTTGAGACAGAGTCAGTTGGCTTAACTGTAACAGAAATGAAAACAATGTTATCTGAGGCACCAGGTATTATCTTAGAAGACGATATTAGTCAGCAACTTTATCCAATGGCTGTTAATTCGGTAAATAAAAATGATGTATTTGTAGGTAGAATACGTCAAGATTTAGATAATAATACTGGTTTCCATATGTGGGTTGTTTCTGATAATTTATTAAAAGGCGCAGCCTGGAATTCAGTACAAATCTCAGAAAGCTTAGTGAAGTTGGGATTATTAAAATAATAGGATGAAAGGCTGACATGAAAAGTGCGTAGGTAGCCCAGAAGTAAAAAGATAAACGCTTGTTTATCTTTCGGAGCTAGGTTCTTTTTTGTCAGCCTATTCCTTAGCTCTAGAAATCTAGAGCTTTTTAAGGGTAACCAGAAAAAACAATATTCATGAAAAATTGACTATATAGGTGTATAAAAAGAGGTGTGGTATGAAGATCATTGTTCAAAAATTTGGTGGAACTTCACTAAAGGATGAAGAATCAAGATCACAGGCAGCTGAACATGTTTTAGCTGCAGTAAAAGAAGGTTATAAAGTTGTGGTGGTTGTTTCCGCTATTGGTAGAAAAGGAGATCCGTATGCAACGGATACACTTCTTAATTTAGTGGGAGGAACAGCAAACAACCATGTCGCAAAGCGTGAACTTGATTTATTAATGTCTTGCGGAGAGTTAATCTCTTCGGTAGTTTTTTGCAATTTACTTGGTTCTCTAAATATTAAGTCCATGGCGATGACTGGAGCTCAAGCGGGTTTCAGAACAAATGAAGATTTTTCAAATTCAAAAATTGTTGAAATGAAGTGCGATTATTTAGTAGAGAATTTAAAAAATCATGATGCGATCGTGGTGACTGGCTTTCAAGGTGTAACAGAAAATGGTGAATTGACAACGTTGGGAAGAGGTGGTAGTGATACTTCGGCGACTGCTTTAGGTGCAGCTCTTCAGGCAGAGTGGGTTGATATTTTTACAGATGTTGAAGGACTGATGACAGCAGATCCGCGAATTGTTACAGACGCAAAGTCCATCTCAACACTCACTTATAATGAGGTTTGTAACATGGCCTATCAAGGTGCTAAGGTTATTCACCCTCGCGCAGTAGAGATTGCGATGAATGCAAAAGTACCACTTAAAATTCGCTCGACCTTCTCTAAGTTAGAAGGAACACTTGTAACAGCTAATCCTGGAAAAAAAGCGGGCATGGATGTTGAAGAAAGATTAGTTACAGGTATTGCTTATGTATCAAATGTTACGCAAATAAAGGTTTTGGCCAAAGAGGGGGAGTACAATCTCCAAGCCCAAGTTTTTAAAGCGATGGCCAAAGAAGGCATTAGTGTTGATTTTATTAATATCAATCTGATGGGAGTTGTCTACACAATCGCTGATGAAAATACAAATAGAGCAATTGAACTATTACAGGAAATGGGCTATGACCCGATTGTAACAAGAAATTGCGCAAAAGTATCAGCGATTGGTGCAGGGATGACGGGTGTTCCTGGGGTAACAGCCAAAATAGTTGGAAGTTTAGCTGAAGAGAATATTGGAATTTTACAATCGGCTGATTCACATACAACAATTTGGGTATTAGTAAAAGAAGAAGACAAAGTAAAAGCTGTTAATGCTTTACACAAAATTTTTAAATTGGACCAAATTTAATCATTACATTTTATTAGTAACTTGCGATTAACAAAAACCAAGCTATTTAAATATACTAATGGTAAGTGAGTTATTGAAAGGGTGAAAGACGTGAATTTTGGGCAAGTGGTTACCGCGATGGTAACACCTTTTGATCTAAATGGCCAAATTGATTTTGAGAAAACGACAGAGTTGATTGAACATCTACTAAGAAACGGAACTGATGCATTAGTGGTTGCCGGGACGACTGGTGAGTCACCGACATTATCGACAAACGAAAAGATTGCCTTGTTTGAACACACCGTGAAAGTTGTTGCAGGACGTATCCCTGTAATTGCTGGAACTGGAAGTAATAACACCACTGGCTCAATGGAATTAACGAAGGCAGCAGAAAACGTTGGTGTTGATGGTATAATGCTTGTTGCACCATACTACAATAAGCCTTCAAAAAATGGGATGTATGAACATTTTAAAGCGATTGCTGAGGTAACTAGCCTACCAGTGATGCTATATAACATTCCTGGACGTTCAACTGTGAATATGAGTGTAGAATTGGTCAAAGAGCTTTCAGAAATCAAAAATATTGTTGCTATGAAAGAAGCGAGTGGTAACCTTGACCAAATAACAGCAATCATTTCAGAGACTGCGGATGATTTTTACGTTTATAGTGGCGATGATGGCTTAACGTTACCAGTCCTTTCCGTTGGCGGTCAAGGCGTTGTTTCAGTAGCAGCTCATATCGTAGGGAACGAAATGAAACAAATGGTCTCGGCTTTTCATGCAGGAAAAAATCAAGAAGCAGCAAAGCTGCATCAAAAGCTATTACCAACGATCAAGGCTTTGTTTACAGCACCAAATCCAAGCCCTGTCAAAGCAGCATTACAACTACAAGGTCTCGACGTAGGTGGAGTGCGCTTACCGTTGTTACCTCTAACGGATACAGAGAAACAACAATTGGCTGATGTATTAAAATAAGCTAATGCCAACCACAAAGAAAGTTCACTTTCACCATTAAGCATGTATTTTATCTTAGGCTACCCGAACTTGATAAGAGAAAGTGAGCTTTCGAAGCGTATCAATTTACAGAAAACACCTTAGTCTAATAATGACTAAGGTGTTTTATTATTGCTATTATTGTTTTTAGTCGTAGCCAAGCGAAGCTTGGCTACGACTCTACACTCTACACTATGTCAACAAATTAATTTTTCCAATTTTAGAGAAATGTTCTTGTCCTTCATTTAAGAAATAAGTTATACTACAAACAAGTGATTAGTTCGGGTCTAATGGTAAATATAACAGTGAAACGGATGAAACTGAAATTTTATATGGGAGGAACAAATGACATTTATGAAACAAATTTCAGAGAAAATACGTGTTTTTGCCCTGGGCGGCGTTGGGGAAATAGGGAAGAACATGTATGTAATAGAGGTAGACAGTGACCTTATTGTTATTGATTCAGGCTTAATGTTTCCTGACGATGACATGCTTGGGGTTGATATTGTGATACCTGATATTTCGTATTTAGAGGAAAATCGTGAGCGAGTAAAGGGAATTATTCTAACACACGGTCATGAAGATCATATCGGGGCACTTCCGTATGTAATTAGAAAGCTCAATGTTCCGATTTATGGAACGAAGTTGACGCTTGGTATTGTGAGAGCAAAGTTAACAGAAAGTGCCATCGAAGGTGTCGATTTAAGACTAATTGATTGTAAATCACAAATTACCGTTGGTACGACAACAGTGAATTTCTTTAGGACTAATCACAGCATTCCAGATTCTGTTGGCGTATGTATTGAAACCTCACAGGGTTCAATTGTTCATACTGGTGATTTTAAATTTGATCAAAATCCAGTAGATGGTATTTTTTCTGATATAGGAAAAATGGCTTCAATTGGTGAGAAAGGTGTTTTATGTTTATTATCCGATAGCACCAATGCCGAGCGACCTGGAGTTTCGATGTCGGAAAGTGTTGTTGGTCAAGGAATAAAGGAAGCATTCTATGAGGCAAAAGGTAGAATAATCGTGGCTACATTTGCATCAAATATTCACCGTATTCAACAAGTGATTAATGCAGCTACTGAAGTGAATCGTAAAGTAACCGTTTCCGGACGTAGCATGGTCAAGATTGTATCAATTGCGATCGAATTAGGCTATTTACATGTTGAAGATGGAATGTTAATTAGAGTAGAAGACATTGATAAATATAGTGATAATGAAATTACAATTTTAACGACTGGTAGTCAAGGTGAACCAATGTCAGCCCTTTCAAGGATGGCAAAAGGAGCACATAGGCAAATTACAATTAAATCGACAGATACAATTATTATCTCAGCTACACCAATCCCTGGTAATGAGAAGTCAGTGACAAAAATTGTTGACTTACTTTACCGAACTGGTGCAGATGTGATATTCGGACAAAAGAATGTTCACACGACAGGGCATGGTTGTCAAGAAGAATTGAAGTTGATGCTAAACCTAATGAAACCAAAATATTTCATCCCTATTCATGGAGAATTTCGGATGCAGCATGTCCATAGTAAAATTGCTTTAACTTGCGGAGTAAAGGAAGATCACCTGTTTATGATTGATAAGGGTGACGTTATCGAATTCACGAATGGTGAAGGTAAACAAAGTGGCAAGGTTCATTCAGGCAATATTCTGATTGATGGAATTGGCGTTGGAGATGTTGGGAATATTGTGCTTCGAGATCGTCGTCTTTTATCCAAAGATGGAATTTTAGTTGTCGTCGTAACATTAAACAAATCCAACAATGCGATTGTTTCAGGTCCTGATATTATCTCAAGAGGATTTGTTTATGTTAGAGAGAGCGAACAGTTATTAGAGGAAGCTGGTGTTCTAGTCAAAGAAACACTGACAAAATGTATGGTAGAAAATGTTATTGAATGGTCTTCGCTAAAAAGTAGTATCCGAGATGTCTTAAGTCGATACCTTTTTGAGAAAACTCGTCGTAGACCAATGATCTTGCCGATAATAATGGAAGTGTGATGGACAAGCGAATAAAGGTAATGGAAAACACGCTTATATTAATAAGCGTGTTTTCAGTTATGTGACCACGCTTCCAAATAAATGTAAAATCTAGTAGCGTAGAAGTATGTATTCTTCAGTCTCAGGGCTAAACTCACCGATCCATCAACCAAAAATGGTGTTCTACAAATAAAGGCCAAAGATAAATTCATAATTACTATGAACTCTCCTCATACTACTAATAGCTTACATTAAGAGGAGGATATTTATGGATTTACAAAAATCAGAGACACACCCTGAAGAACAAAAAGAGAAACAAGCAAGCATTGTTGAAAAAATACAACAATTAGGTCAAACGAATGTACCACAAATGGAACAATCGAATATACATGTATTTACAATCATTGGACAAATTGAAGGGCATATGCAATTGCCACCACAAAATAAAACGACAAAGTATGAACATATTATTCCGCAATTAGTGGCGGCAGAACAAAACCAAAAGCTTGAAGGAATGCTTGTTATTTTAAATACAGTAGGAGGAGATGTCGAAGCAGGTCTAGCGATCGCCGAGATGATTGCCTCAATGTCAAAGCCGACCGTAACCTTAGTATTAGGTGGTGGGCATTCCATCGGTGTACCAATAGCTGTTGCCGCCGATTATAGTTACATAGCGGAAACAGCAACAATGACGATCCATCCTGTTCGTTTAACTGGCTTAGTAATTGGTGTACCACAGACATTTGAATATTTAGATAAGATGCAAGAAAGAGTAATTAAATTTGTAACAAAACATTCAGCTATTACGGAAGAAAAATTCAAAGAACTAATGTTTTCAAAAGGGAATTTAACAAGAGATATTGGTACAAACGTGGTTGGCCCTGATGCTGTTGAATATGGCATGATCAATGAAGTTGGTGGAATTGGTAAAGCAATTAGTAAACTAAATGAATTGATTGAAGAGCGAAGATCTACTAAAGGTGGGAATCTAGTGCAATGATCCTATATACGACTGTCCCAGAGGAGTTAATCTTTCCACACGAAAATAGCACTACAAATCAAATTGTTGTTGATATTAAGGAAGGACAGTTAATTTTAGAACAAGTTTCTAATCAACAATTAAAAGTAGTGCGCTTAATTAGTTCTGATCCGAACGCTTATTTAAATGAAAATTACTCACCAGGAAGAATGATCTCTTTATTTTAATTCTGCTGTTTTCTCAAGGCTTGTTGCTTTTAGGTCGTCTTTTGAGAATAAATAAGCTTTTTGGGACAAATTTATTTGTCCCAATTGCTTTATTTATTTCAAAAGCTTCACGCAAAGCTTGAAGAACCTAGCATTCGCTTGGTTGCGACCTAAAAGCAAATAGCAACAATCTTTTAGAAAAGAGCCTCTAATTTTAAACGATTTATAAGTTTTTCAATAGGTTTGTTTTTTCTAGTTTTTGCAGTTGCTATTATGGTATAATAAGCATACTCAAAGAAGGACTAGTAAATTACAAACATAGAAGCAGCCGTTCCTTCTACGGCTGCTTCTTCATTCTTGATTAATTTTATAAGAGTTATTTAGTATTTTTTATACAGGATCCAGGTTTTGGGCGTCTTTTTGAAGAAGTGAGCAATAATAGACATATTCATTCAATTCAAAAGCTTCACTCAGCACAACTGAAAAAGCTAATCGTATTTATTTTTTTGTCCGTACATAAAGCAACAATTTTTATGAAATTTATACTTAATCTAAGCGTAGTAGAGGTGAAATAATGGCTACAAGAAAAAAACAAAAAAAGTAGAATGGAAAAAACAACTTAGCTTTGAACTGATCGGTCTCTTTCTAATTGTGCTAGCCTCGGTCGCCTTTGCAAGACTAGGTAGCGTTGGACAAGGTCTAACGCATCTATTTCGCTTCTTTCTAGGTGAATGGCATGTTGCATTGACCATTGGATTGTTTTTTGTTTCTCTTTATTTGATGATAAAAAGGCAAATTCCTGATTTTTTTTCGAGGAGACTTATTGGGGTTTATTTACTCGTATTTGCAATCGTTTTATTGAGTCATATTCGATTGTTTGATTTATTTTCAAAACAAGGAGAGTTTATTGACGGTTCAGTCATTCGAAATACGTGGGAGTTGTACTGGCTTCAACTTCAGGGAGATACAGCGATTAATGATCTAGGAGGCGGGATGATTGGTGCAGTTGGCTTTGCCATTACTCACTTTCTATTTGCTTCTAGTGGTACTGTTGTTTTTTCTTTATTTGTAATTATTACATCAATGATATTAATAACAGGCAAGTCTTTTACAGATCTAATCTTAAGTTTTATTACTCAAATTGGAAATCTCTTTAGCAACCTATATAATAGCTTGATTCAATACTTTGTTAGCGTAAAAGAACAATTTGGAACTAAATGGGAACAGAAAAAGCAAGATCGCAAACAAAAGGGTTCTGTTGTCATAGTAGGTGGTGAAACTGGTGTTGACCCAACTCAAAATGAGGCCAAGAACCACCCGGAACCAATTATTTATGACTTTACAAGTAAGGCATATGAAAAAGAGAATGATCAACCCAGCACGGCTAATCAACCTCCAAAGCAAGAAGTTATTAGTGAAGAAACTATTGAAATTAATATTGAGCCAGCTGGAATTGTTGCAGTTGAAGCGAATGAAAACTACCTAGTACCAACGCTAGATCTATTAACTAATCCAAAGAAGAACAATCAATTTCAAGAACGACAACATATCTCTGCAAATGCCAAAAAGTTAGAACAAACTCTAGAAAGCTTTGGCGTAAAAGCGAAAGTTTCAAAGGTTCATTTAGGCCCTGCGGTAACGAAATATGAAGTATATCCAAATGTTGGAGTTAAGGTCAGTAAAATTGTCAATTTAGCTGATGATTTAGCATTAGCATTAGCTGCCAAAGATATTCGCATCGAGGCGCCTATCCCTGGTAAATCTGCGATTGGTATCGAGGTTCCAAACCAAGAAGTAGCGATTGTTATGTTAAAAGAGGTATTAGAAGCAACTAATTCCTTTCCTGATGCTTCAAAGCTGTTAATTGGACTTGGAAGAGACATATCCGGAGATCCTATCTTAGCTGAATTAAACAAAATGCCCCATTTACTTGTCGCAGGGGCAACTGGTAGTGGAAAAAGTGTGTGTATCAACGGAATTATTGTTAGTATCTTAATGAGAGCTAAACCTCATGAAGTTAAATTGATGATGATCGACCCGAAAATGGTTGAACTTAATGTTTACAATGGCATCCCTCATTTGCTGGCTCCGGTGGTGACTGAACCGAAGAAAGCTTCACAGGCACTGAAAAAAGTTGTTAATGAAATGGAACGACGGTACGAGCTTTTTGCTCATACTGGGACAAGAAATATTGAGGGTTATAATACATTAATTAAAAATCAAAATGATAAAAATGAAGCGAAGCAACCAACACTTCCTTATATTGTAGTCATCGTGGACGAGCTTGCAGATTTAATGATGGTAGCCTCGAGCGATGTTGAGGATAGTATTACAAGACTAGCACAAATGGCGCGTGCAGCAGGAATTCATTTAATTATTGCTACACAAAGACCGTCAGTAGATGTAATTACCGGTGTTATTAAAGCGAATATACCTTCAAGGATTGCTTTTGGTGTTTCGTCACAAACAGACTCCCGTACAATTCTTGACATGGGTGGAGCGGAGAAATTACTTGGTCGAGGAGATATGTTATTCCTGCCAGTAGGTGCTTCGAAACCAGTTCGTGTTCAAGGAGCTTTTCTTTCGGATGATGAAGTAGAGAATGTTGTCAACTACGTGATTGCACAACAAAAGGCTCAATACCAAGAGGAAATGATGACAAAAGATGAAGAACAGGTCACTGGAGAAGTAGCCGATGAGTTGTACGAATCGGCTGTTGATTTAGTCATTGAAATGAATACGGCATCTGTTTCGATGCTCCAACGTAGATTTCGAATCGGCTATACAAGAGCTGCTCGTTTAATTGATGAAATGGAAGCAAGAGGAATTGTTGGCCCTTATGAAGGGAGCAAACCGAGAGAAGTACTCATTTCTAAGAAAGTTGAAGAAGATGTGTCCAATGGATAATGAACATATATTTATGAATAATTGTTACACTAACAATAAGTAAGCCGAGAGAAATATTGACGTGTATGACGTTTTAGGGGGAAAAGTTGTGATAAAAGCTGATCATCGACCACTATATTTACAAGTGATTGATAAATTAAAACAGGATATTGAAACGGGGATTTATGAAGCTGGTGAGCGACTGCCTTCAGAATTTGAACTTTCAAAGCAACTAGGAATTAGTCGGGCAACGCTTCGAGAAGCACTTAGAATTCTTGAAGATGAAGGTGTCATAACAAGACGACATGGAGTTGGCACATTTATTTGTAGCAAACCATTGTTTTCATCAGGGATTGAGGAGTTATTTAGTGTAACTGAAATGATAAAACGAGGAAATCAAAAGCCAGGGACTATTTTTCTATCTTCTAATATCAAAGAGGCAACGAGTGAGGATTGGGAAAAGTTTCAGCTAGAAGAATTTGATGATTTAATAGTTGTAGAACGGGTTCGTACTGCAGATGATGAACCGGTAGTATACTGTTTGGATAAAATACCAAAACTTTATTTGCCAAACTATACCTCCCATAATGATCAATCTATTTTTGATAGCTTAGAGAAAGAAGGGGCAGCGATCTCCTATGCTATTACCCAAATCGAACCTATTGGCTATCATGAGAAAGTATCGGATATTTTGCACTGTGATCCAGAAACTTCATTATTAGTATTAAAGCAAATGCATTATGATGATCGGGAACGACCAATTCTTTATTCCATAAATTACTTCCGATCTGACAAATTTAAGTTTCATGTACTTCGAAAACGTGTATAAACTATAGTAGAGAGATCCAAATTAAATGGGTCTCTTTTTTGTAAAGTTTTTCTAATATGAGTGAATTTCATAATTACCTTAATTAAGCTATATCAATTGAATATGTACTTGTGAAAGGTTTTACGCACCTACATATCGAACATAATTCGAAAATAATTGAATTATGAAATTCATTAAATGTGTTAGGGTATAATAAGAAGTATGATTACACAAAATTGGAAAAAAGGAGTGAACCTAATGAGCATTAAAGTAGAGGATGTAAATGTAAACGGAATTAATCTTCATACAATTGAAACGAATAAATATAAAACAAATACAATTGTATTACATATTAAAGCACCGCTTGAAAAAGAAACAGTAACGGCACGAGCTCTGCTGCCTTACGTCTTACAAAGTGGTACACAGACGTATCCAACAAGATTGGAAATAAGAAGCCACTTAGACGAATTATATGGGTCAACACTTACAGTAGATGTAAGCAAAAAAGGTGAACATCAAATTTTGTCGTTTCGAATGGATGTTGCGAATGAAAATTTCCTCAAAGATAAGACTCCATTACTTGAAGAGGCCTTAAAGCTGTTAGCAGAAATTTTACTAAACCCAGTGAAAGAGGCTGGTGTTTTTCACTCAGCAACACTTGCTAATGAAAAGAGAAACTTAAAACAACGTATTCAATCAATTTTTGATGATAAGATCCGTTATGCGAATATGCGTATAACAGAAGAAATGTGCAAACAGGAGCCATATGGTTTATCAGTATGGGGCTATGAAAAGGAAATTGATTCATTGACTACCGATCAGTTATTTAATCAGTACCAAAAGATGCTTGAAAATGATCAAATTGATTTATACATTGTTGGAGATGTTTCTGCGAAAAATATTCTCCAGTTAGTTGAGAAATACTTCCTTTTTCCAAAACAACGAAAAGAACAAGCAACGAACAATTTAGACAAACAGGAAGTGAAGTCGATTAGCGAAGAAAATGTAGTAATCGAGGAACAGGATATTAAACAAGGGAAACTCCATATTGGGTTTAGAACCCATACAACATTTAATGATGATGATTATTTTGCGATGCAAATGTTCAACGGTTTATTTGGGGGATTTTCACATTCTAAATTGTTTATCAATGTACGTGAAAAAGCTAGCTTAGCCTACTATGCTTCATCAAGATTTGAAAGTCATAAAGGCATATTAATGGTCATGTCAGGAATTGAGTTTAAAAACTATGATCAGGCAGTTTCGATTATTAAAGAGCAACTAAAAAGTATGCAGAGCGGAGATTTTTCAGACAGTGAAATAGAACAGACAAGAGCAGTCATAAAAAATCAAATATTAGAGACTGTTGACGTGGCTAAGGGATATGTTGAATTACTGTATCATAATGCTGTGGCAACGAAATCTCTGACAATCGAGGATTGGCTTGAGGGCATCGATAAGGTTTCGAAGGAAGACATTATTAAAGTTGGTCAAAAAATCCAGTTAGACACCATCTATTTCTTAAAAGGAAAGGAGGAAAAGTAAATGAAACAAATTGTATTTGAACAGCTTAACGAGACTTTATATCATGAAACTCTCGAAAACGGACTTGAAGTATATATATTACCAAAACAAGGATTTAATAAAACATATGCAACGTTTACCACTAAATACGGCTCTGTTGATAATCATTTTATCCCGATCGGAGAGAATGAATCTTTAAAAGTTCCAGATGGGATTGCTCACTTTTTAGAGCATAAAATGTTTGAAGACGAAGAGGGTGACGTGTTTCAACTTTTTAGTAAGCAAGGTGCGTCTGCAAACGCATTTACAAGCTTTACGAGAACTGCTTACTTATTTTCAAGCACCTCAGAAGTTGAAAAAAACCTAGAAACCTTACTAGACTTTGTTCAACATCCTTACTTCACTGAAGAAAGTGTTGAAAAAGAAAAGGGGATTATTGGTCAAGAAATTACCATGTATGATGATAATCCTGACTGGCGTGTATACTTTGGTGTAATTGAAAATATGTATCAAAATCATCCTGTAAAAATTGATATTGCGGGCACGATTGCCTCAATCGATAAGATAACAAAAGACTTATTATATAAGTGTTACGAAACGTTTTACCATCCAAAAAATATGGTTCTATTTATTATTGGCTCACTACAACCTGAAGAAATTATGCAGCTCGTAAAAGCAAATCAAAGCAAGAAAACATTTAATGAAATGGGAACGATTGAGCGGATATTTGACGAAGAGCCAGCAGCTGTAGCGAAAAAGAAAGAAGTACTAAGGATGTCAGTGCACACGCCGAAATGTTTAGTTGGATTTAAAGAAAAACAACAAACGAAACAGGGAAAAGAGCTATTGAAGCATGAGTTAAGCATCAATGTCCTGTTAGATTTAATGCTTGGCCAAAGTTCCAAAAACTATGAAAAACTGTATAATGATGGATTAATTGATGACTCATTTTCTTTTGATTACTCAGCAGAATTAGGTTTTGGTTTCACAATTATTGGTGGCGATACAAAAGACCCTGATCGATTAGTGGAAACACTTGAACAAATGATTAGCTCATTCATTCAAACGCCACTAGATGAAAAAGCCGTAGCGAGAGCGATTAAGAAGAAAATAGGAGCGTTTATGAGGGCAGTTAATTCGCCTGAGTATATTGCCAATCAATTTACCCGTTATCAGTTTAATGATATGAACTTATTTGATGTTGTCGGAACACTAGAAGAATTAACGAAGCAAGAACTTGAACAAAAAGCAAAAGAGCATTTTGATCCAACAATGTTTACTGTTTGTCAAGTGCTCCCTAAATAAAACAAAAAGGTTGAGGAGAAACGTGAAGTATGCATTAATTACAGGTGCAAGTGGCGGAATTGGACGTGAAATAGCCAAAGCCTTAGCTAGTCAGGGCTATTGTCTTTACTTGCATTATCATCAAAATGAAAATAGTGTTGACATTCTACAAGAGCAATTGACAAATACCAGTACCTGGAAGGTTCAAGCGGACTTAAGCACCAAAAACGGTTTATCTAAATTGATTGCTGAAATTACAACCCCAATTGATGTGCTGATCCTAAATAGCGGGAGTAGTTATGTCGGTTTAATGACTGATATGGAGGAAAATCAAGTTGAAGATATGATTCAACTTCACTTGACTAGTACCTTTTTATTAACTAAATCGTTATTACCTGGTATGATTAAAAAAAAATCAGGAAAAATTGTGGTAATATCTTCAATATGGGGAGTAACTGGTGCTTCGTGTGAGGTTTTATATTCAACGTTAAAAGGTGGCCTTAATACCTTCGTGAAGGCTTTAGCTAAAGAAGTTGCCCCTAGTGGTGTTAACGTAAACGCAGTTGCCCCAGGAGCAATTGCGACAAATATGTTAGCAGATTTTTTACCAGAGGATATCGATACACTATGTGAAGAAATTCCGATGGGAAGGTTAGGGAAGCCTCATGAAGTTGCAGATCTCGTGTCGTTTTTAATATCAAGCAAGGCTTCGTATATTAATGGTCAAATTATCAACATCAATGGTGCTTGGTATTGTTAAATGAGCACGTTTCTTCATGGACCAAGTTAGTGAAGAATGAATAATTTTGATCTTCTTTTGACAAAATAACCTTGAAGTAAAATTCAAGGAGGGACAACAATGTCTGTATTAGATAATTGGGAACAATGGAAAGGCTTTCTAGGTGATCGCCTACAACAAGCTGAGCAAGAAGGTATGAACCAACAAGTAGTAAATGATGTTGCTTATCAAGTAGGTGAGTATTTAGCTCAACAAGTTGATCCTAAAAATGAACAAGAACGAGTGTTAGCAGACCTTTGGAAAGTTGCTTCTGAAGAGGAACAACACGCTATAGCCAATATGATGGTTAAATTAGTTAAAAATAATCAAGGTATGTAGTGGGGTTTGGGGTGTTGCAATAGGCAACACCCGTTTTTTTTTCGAGTTGTTCTCTATGTTTCATTTCATTCAAGGTAGAAAAAATGTATATTGTCCACAAGTATCGTATAAATCACTTTCATTCATGAAAAAAATGAATTATGATATAAAAAAGAGTATTTGTAAAGTAGTAATAAATGTATATCGTGAGAAGGAGTTGAACGATACTGAAAAAGGAATGGTATTTAGAATATCAAATACATAAAAATAGACCTGGTTTATTAGGTGACATAGCATCCCTTCTTGGTATGTTATCAATAAACATTATTACGATTAATGGTGTTGACCACATGAGACGGGGAATGCTAATTTTAAGTGAAGATGATGAACAAATCGAGCGCCTAACGATGATTTTAAACACAATGGACAATATTTCAGTGACAAAAGTTAGGGAGCCGAAACTTCGCGACCGTTTAGCTGTTCGACATGGTCATTTTATTGAACGAGATGGTGATGAAAAAAAAATCTTTCGGTTTGTTCGTGATGAATTAGGTATTCTTGTTGATTTTATGGCAGAGTTATTTAAAAAGGAAGGCCACAAACTAATTGGGATTCGTGGTATGCCTCGAGTTGGGAAAACGGAATCAATTGTAGCTGCAAGTGTTTGTGCCAATAAGCGTTGGTCATTTATCTCGTCAACATTACTTAGACAAACAATCCGCAGTCAGTTAGCAGATGACGAGTTATCTGAGAATAACATCTATATAATAGACGGAATTGTAACAACGATGCGAGCAACAGAGAAGCATCGTACGCTCGTAAATGATGTCATGCGGCTTAGCTCAACAAAAGTCATCGAACACCCTGACATTTTTGTTAGAGAAACAGAGTATACGTTAGATGACTTTGACTACATAATAGAGCTAAGAAACAATCATGATGAAACCATTACTTATGAAGTAATCGACTCCGGTTTTTCTTCATTTGATATTAGTTAAAGTTGGTAGGTGGTAAGGTTGTCAGAATTAGGAAGTAGATTAAAGCAAGCAAGAGAAGAAAGAAAATTAACCTTGGAGGAGCTTCAAAGTATTACAAAAATTCAAAAGCGTTATTTACTAGCGATTGAAGAGGGTAATTTAGATATGCTCCCGGGGCAATTTTATGCTCGTGCTTTTGTGAAAAGTTACGCAGAAGCAGTTGGAATTAATCCAGATTTAATATTTGAAGAGCATGCAAATGAACTCCCAGCCTCAAATAAAAAGGAAGCGGAAATTCCACCGCGAGTTCAAAAAAGAAAAACGGGTGGTACAAAAAAAACACAACGATTTTTAGCTTTGTTGCCTTCTGTAATCGCAGTTGTTTTTATCATGGCAATTTTAGTTGGCGTTTGGTATTTTCTACAGACTAATTCCACGGCCGATGAAGGGATTCCTAAGGAACAACTTCAATCTCCAGTAGAGGGTGGTAGGGATGAAGAAGCCCTTAAAACGGTTGAAGAGGAAACTGACGAAGAAGCAGTAACCGAGGAAGAAGTAGAAGAAGACCCCGTTGAAGAAGTTCCGCAGCAAGAACTAGTTGTAGTAGAAACAATAAGAAATGAAACGATTTATAATTTGGTAAATGCTACTGAATTTACGTTCAAAATCGATCTCCAAGGAAAAAGCTATGTAGGAATTGATAATCGTAAGGGGAAGACTTTCCATGCTGCTAATGTAGATGGTGGGAAATCGTTAAACTTTGACTTTTCAGAAGAAGAGACCATCCAGTTTAATTTTGGAGCGTCGAATAATGTAAACTTATTCATTAATGATGAACCTTTTGAATTCCCTCAAGACATCGTTCATCAAAAGGTAACGTTTCATTTTCAACAAGATCCTACACAATAACGATTAGTAACGAGTCATCATTTGATGGCTCTTTTTATGGTATGATCTAGGAACATGCTATTGATGTGTAATGGGTGAAGTTCATAATTACCTTCATCAAATTCAGATAGAACGGAATAGCTTTTATAATGAATTCGTCAAAAAAAGCTAAAATTACACATCGACAAAGGATTATGGTAAAATTATATTCATGCTTAATGAAAGGATGATGAATATGGCAAAAGAGCATTCTTTTGACATTGTTTCGGAAGTAGAATTACAGGAAGTAGATAATGCAATTGTGCAAGCAGTGAAAGAAATAAAAACACGTTATGATTTTAAAGGTTCTAAAAGTAGTATTGAGCGTACTGGCGAACACCAAATTACAATTATTTCAGACGATGATTATAAATTAGAAAGTGTAATTGACATCTTACAAATGAAATTTATCAAGCGTGGTTTGTCCCAAAAAGTAATGGATTTTGGGAAGGTTGAAAAGGCTTCTGGAGGAACAGTAAGACAGGTTATTTCTTTAGTCGCTGGAATTAGTTCAGAACGAGCGAAAAAGGTTACAGTAGCCATTCGTGATTCAAAACTAAAAGTAAAGGCCCAAATCCAAAATGATCAAATTCGAGTAACTGCAAAAAACATTGACGATTTGCAAGCCGTTATTCAGTTAGTAAAGCAATTGGATTTAGAGTTTCCCGTTCAATTTGTCAACATGAGATAAATAATACATAATCGTTTAGTTTACGACTAATAACTTAGTAAGAGTTAAGCGCAACTGTTTTCACTTGAGACTTGCGCTTATGCTCTTCTATTAATAGGGAGGGTACATGTGAACATACCTAATAAATCACCATTTCTAGAATTATTCTTATTCCCCTATTTATGCTTTTTTACTAGCACCATTTAATTTAGGTGAATTATTAATCTTTGGGCATGGATTACCTTGGGCGCACTTTATCGGTGCATTGCTTTTCATTCTTGCTGCAAGTACAGATTGGCTTGATGGTTTTTATGCTAGAAAATATAACTTAGTTACAAACCTTGGGAAATTTTTAGACCCACTTGCCGATAAGCTATTAATGACTGCAGCTCTGATTGCTCTTGTAGAATTAATGTTATTGCCTGCGTGGATTGCCATTATCATTATTAGTAGAGAATTTGCTGTAACAGGGATCCGTCTAGTAGCAGCAGCTGATGGTCAAGTAATAGCCGCTAGTAATTTAGGGAAATGGAAAACAGTGTTTCAAATTATTGCCGTATCTGCATTAATGTTACATAATATTCCTTTTGAAATCATTGGAATTCCTTTTGCTGATATTACCCTTTGGATTGCGACAATTTTAACGATTATTTCAGGATGGGATTATTTCGTAAAAAATAAGCATATTATTCTGAAATCTAAGTAACTGGAGGTATATTTCCTTTGAATGCTGAAATTATTGCTATAGGTTCTGAGCTTTTACTTGGACAAATAACGAACACAAATGCACAATATATTTCAAGGCAGCTGGCTAATATCGGTGTCAATGTTTTTTATCATACAGTTGTTGGGGACAATAGCGCACGACTTTCAGAAGCAATTGGACATGCGCAAAAACGCTCTAATTTAATTATTTTTACTGGAGGATTAGGGCCAACTAAAGATGATCTTACGAAAGAAACGATTGCAGATTCAGTTGGGCGTTCGTTAGTCATTGACAATAAGGCACTCGAAAATATTGAGGCTTATTTTAAACGCCGAAATCGCGTGATGACTGAAAATAATCGAAAACAAGCGCTTGTGATTGAAGGCTCAATGGTCCTTCCGAATGATCATGGGATGGCTCCAGGGATGGCTTTTCAGGAAGGTGAGGTTAAGTATTTACTTCTACCAGGGCCGCCGAAAGAAATGCAACCAATGTTTACAACTTATGGCCTGCCGTTTCTCTTTTCGCAGCTTGATAAATCAGAACAAATCATCTCAAGAGTACTGAATTTTTACGGTATTGGTGAATCGCAATTAGAAACTGAACTCCTTGATTTGATTGAGGCACAAACAAATCCTACGATTGCCCCCTTAGCTAAAGATGGAGAAGTGACGATTCGATTAACGGTTAAACATGAAAGTAAAACAGAAGGCATGAAATTGATTGAGGAACTAGAAACGAAGATTATGTCAAGAGTTGGCGCGTTTTTTTATGGCTATGATGAAACGACTCTGACAAAAGAAGTTGCCCTTCTCTATAAGAAGCAAAACCTCACAATAGCAGCTGCTGAGAGTATAACCGGTGGACTCTTTTCAAGTGAATTGACTACACTGCCAGGAATTTCAGAAATCTTTAAAGGTGGAGTGGTTTGTTATAGTAATGAACTAAAACAAACGCTTCTTCAGGTTCCAAATGAAGTGCTTGAACAATTTGGTGCGGTTAGCGGGGAGTGTGCTAAGTCTCTTGCTGATAACGTAAGAGATTTGCTCAGTACTGATGTAGGAATAAGTTTTACAGGAGTAGCTGGACCAATGCCAATCGAAGGTAAAGAAATAGGGACGGTTTTTATAGGAGTTTCAGAGGTAGGTAAAGAGACTAAAGTGTACCCAATCAGCCTAGCAGGAACTCGTGAACAAATTCAGAGCAGGTCAGTGAAATATGGCTTGTATTGTTTGTTGAAACAATTTCAAAAAGGTGGCAAAAATAATGTATTTTGATGATTTTCAAATATCAAATGATATTAAAAAAGCGATAAAAGAAATGGGCTTTGAAGCACCATCTCCAATTCAAGAAAAAGTAATTCCTGTTATTCTTGAAGGTGGTGACGTCATTGGACAAGCGCAAACCGGAACAGGCAAAACTGCTGCATTCGGAATTCCTTTGTTAGATAAGGTTTCTAGTGCGCCGTATGTACAATCGATTATATTAACCCCGACTAGAGAGTTAGCAATCCAGGTAGCAGGAGAGTTACAAAAATTATCGAAGTTTAAACGGACACGAACGTTACCAATTTACGGTGGACAATCGATTGGTCATCAAATTCGTGCCCTAAAGCAAGGTGTTCATGTTGTGATTGGTACGCCAGGGCGTGTTTTAGATCATCTTCGTCGTAAGACCTTGAAATTAGATAGAGTTCATACCGTTGTCTTAGATGAAGCAGATGAAATGTTAGATATGGGATTTGTTGAGGATATTGAATCCATTCTTAAAGAAGTAAATGAGGACCGTCAAACGATGCTTTTTTCTGCGACAATGCCACAGGAGATTATGAAACTTTCCAAAAGGTACATGAAGCAGCCAAAAGTCATCTCTATTAATAAAGGCGAGGTTACAGCTCCGTCTATCGATCAAGTATATTATAAAGTATTAGAAAGAAATAAATTAGATTCTCTATGTAGAATCATTGATAGTGAAGAAATTGATTTAGGAATTTTGTTTTGTCGAACCAAAAAAGGTGTGGCTGAATTAACGGAAGCTCTTCAAGCTCGAGGCTACATGGCAGATGGCCTTCATGGTGATTTAACACAAATGCAACGAGATAGTGTCATGAAAAAATTCAGAGATTCGACGATTGAATTCTTAATTGCTACCGATGTTGCAGCACGTGGAATTGATGTTGATAATGTAACCCATGTAATCAACTATGACATACCACAGGACCCTGAGAGTTATGTGCACCGTATTGGTCGTACGGGTCGAGCAGGTAGAAAAGGTTTAGCGTTAACTTTAGTAACACCAAGAGAAATGAAGCACCTCCGTTCAATTGAATCGGAAATCAAGATGTCAATTCCTTCGGAAGAAATACCATCGATTGAAGATGTTGTAGAAAAACAACAAGCATCTTGGAAACAGCAGTTAATTTCTATTATTGAAGCTGATGAGGAACTTACATTCTTTGAGCCACTAGTTAACGAAATGTTAGGTGAATATCCATCTGAAAAAGTAGTTGCAGCGCTAATGAAGGTAGCCTTCCATCGCGAATTTACTGGGGAAGATGATAGCTATGACTTTGGTGATACAGGTGCTGCGAGTGGTATGGTTCGCTTTTTCATCAATGTCGGTAGGAATGTACAATTAACACCAAAAATTGTGATTGATGAGGTCTCAGAGCTAGTTGGGATTCCTTCAAAGTCTATGGGTCGAATTGATATTTTTGAAAACTTTACCTTTATTGAGGTTCCAGAGGATAGTGCACCATTTGTCTATGAGGCTCTACGTTACTCTAGGCTAAACGGTGCTCGTGTAAACCTTGAGCCAGCCAAACCAAGACCTAAAAGAGAAAAGAAATTTTAAGAAAAATTAAATCAAGATGAGACTAACTACTTCAGAAAAGTAACTGGTTTGTATAACACATTGATTGTGCTTTACATACAATTTACGATCATAGAGGGTGTTAGTCTCTTATTCTTTTTTTTTCAGTGAATAACTTCCAAAAAAAGACGAATAAATGTTCGGGAAAACTATTGGCAAATCTCAAAAAACAAGTTATGATATTGATATCGGTTTTAATTGAGACAAATTAAAAATTATTCAAGATATATATTTAAGGAGAGATGAAACAATGGGAGATCGTAAGGCGGCATTAGACATGGCGTTACGCCAAATTGAAAAACAGTTTGGAAAAGGTTCAATTATGAAGTTAGGGGAACAAGCTGGACAAAGAGTTTCAACAACTTCTAGTGGTTCACTAGCATTAGATATTGCCCTAGGAGTAGGTGGCTATCCAAAAGGAAGAATTATTGAAATATACGGTCCGGAATCTTCAGGTAAAACAACAGTTGCCTTACACGCAATTGCTGAAGTGCAACGTCAAGGTGGACAAGCGGCATTTATCGATGCAGAGCACGCTCTTGATCCTGTTTATGCTCAAAAACTAGGCGTAAATATCGATGAATTACTTTTATCACAACCGGATACTGGGGAGCAAGCGTTAGAAATTGCTGAAGCATTAGTTCGTAGTGGTGCAGTAGACATTCTTGTCATCGATTCTGTAGCTGCTCTTGTACCGAAGGCTGAGATTGAGGGTGAAATGGGCGACAGTCACGTTGGGCTTCAAGCTCGTTTAATGTCACAGGCATTAAGAAAGCTGTCTGGTGCGATTAATAAATCAAAAATTATTGCGATATTCATCAACCAAATCCGTGAAAAGGTTGGGGTAATGTTTGGTAACCCTGAAGTAACACCTGGTGGACGAGCACTTAAATTCTATTCATCAGTTCGTTTAGAAGTTCGTAGAGCAGAAGTGTTAAAGCAAGGAAATGACATGGTTGGTAACAAAACAAAAATTAAAGTAGTAAAGAACAAGGTTGCTCCTCCATTTAAGCAAGCAGAAGTAGATATCATGTACGGAGAAGGAATTTCTCGAGAAGGTTCAATTTTAGATATTGGATCTGAATTAGATATCGTTATCAAAAGTGGTGCATGGTACTCATATAATGAGGAACGTTTAGGACAAGGTCGAGAAAATTCTAAACAATTTCTAAAAGAAAATCCAGATATTAAAGATGCAATTGAGCTGAAAATTCGTGAACATTACGGATTAAATGGTGAAATTAAAGTTGATCCACCATCAGAAGATGAGTTCGCAGATCTTCCGTTAGATTTAAAGTAAACTAATTTAATAGTAATTAATAAATGACTTAACTAAATTGCCCTTCGTTTAGCAGAAATTATTTCGAGGGAATATTGGTTAAGTCATTTTTTTAGGCTCTAAGTGGTTGTGATTAGTTTCTGAGATAGTAGGCAAACGAGTAGCCAAAAAACAACTGTGCTAGGAAAGTAGATTTTTCTATTTAATTGGCATTTTTCGTAAGGCTTCACCCACATTATGTTCTCTATTAAGTTCTATATGAATTTGATTAAGATAATTATCAAATTCACTCAGATAAATATTATTCGTAAAATTATGTTTAGAACTTCTGTTTATTGACAAAGCTTGACAATAACAGTAAGCAATTATACAATTGTGAAGAATACCCGCATTTTACTATTGGCTATTTTTTTTATTTTAATAAAAAAGGTAACCTGTGCTGGATGTGCACACCTAATACGAATGAAAATGATGTATGATGAAAACCCAACAATTAGATAGCAAGGGGAGGTGAAAGTATGGAAATTAACATTTACGTGTTCATCTTCATTTTGCTTGTCTCTGCAGCAATTAGTGCAGTTGTTGGATATCTTGTTCGAAAATCGATAGCAGAAGCGAAAATTTCTAGTGCGGAACATGCAGCAAATCAAATTATTGAAGAAAGTAAACGTGAAGCAGAGCGACTGAAGAAAGAAGCTGTCCTTGAAGGAAAAGATGAAATTCATAGGTTGCGTCAAGATGCTGAGCGTGATGTTCGTGAGCGAAGAAATGAGATTCAAAAACAAGAGAATCGTTTGGTTCAAAAAGAAGAGATCCTTGATCGAAAAAGTGAAACCTTAGATAAAAAAGAGGAATCCTTAGAAAAGCGAGAGGAAGCTCTCACCAAAAAACAACGACATATTGAAGAGATGGATAGCAAAGTGGAGGAACTCTTACAAAAGCAGCAAGCTGAGCTTGAACGTATTTCAGGATTTACTAGAGAAGAAGCTAGAGAAATCATTATGAAAGACGTGAAAGATGAGTTAACTCACGAAACTGCCTTAATGGTAAAAGAATTAGTTACACGGGCAAAAGAAGAAGCGGACAAGAAAGCGAAAGAAATCGTGTCACTTGCGATTCAACGTTGTTCAGCCGATCATGTTGCTGAGACTACTGTATCTGTTGTAACTCTTCCTAACGATGAAATGAAGGGAAGAATTATCGGACGAGAAGGACGCAACATTCGTGCCCTTGAAACGTTAACTGGTATTGATCTTATAATTGATGATACTCCTGAAGCAGTAATTCTTTCTGGTTTTGATCCAATAAGAAGGGAAATTGCCCGTACTGCTCTTGAGAAGTTGGTTCAAGATGGACGAATTCACCCAGCTCGAATTGAAGAAATGGTTGATAAGTCTAGACGCGAAGTTGATGAAATGATTAGAGATTATGGTGAACAAACAACGTTTGAAATTGGAATTCACGGTTTACATCCAGATCTAATTAAGATTTTAGGACGACTGAAGTTTAGAACGAGCTATGGACAAAATGTTCTTAAGCATTCTATCGAAGTGGCTCAACTAGCTGGAATAATGGCTGCTGAATTAGGAGAAGATGTTCAACTGGCAAAAAGGGCAGGACTTCTCCATGATATCGGTAAAGCTATTGACCATGAGGTCGAAGGAAGTCACGTGGAAATTGGTGTCGAATTAGCTGTCAAATATAAGGAACATCCAGTTGTTATTAATAGTATTGCTTCACATCATGGTGATACAGAAGCAACGTCTATTATTGCAAGCCTTGTTGCAGCTGCTGATGCACTTTCAGCCGCCAGACCGGGAGCTAGACGTGAAACACTTGAAACGTACATTCGTCGCTTAGAAAAGCTTGAGGAAATTTCCGAGTCGTTTGATGGTGTTGAAAAAACATATGCCATCCAAGCAGGTCGTGAAGTTAGAATTATGGTTAAGCCTGAAATGGTCGATGATAGTGAGGCGTACCGTTTAGCAAGAGATATTACCAAGAAAATTGAAGAAGAGCTTGACTACCCTGGCCACATTAAAGTTACAGTTATTCGTGAAACCAGAGCTGTCGAGTATGCAAAATAAAGTGGCCAATCGCCACTTTATTTTTTTGGCTCAAAACCAGCCATTCGAGTTTGTTTTAAAACTGCTATGTGTTAAAATTCAAAACAAAAGTACATAAGAGGTGTAAGCATGAAATTATTATTTATTGGTGATGTTGTGGGTTCTTTGGGACGTGATATGCTCGCAACATACTTGCCGAAATTAAAAAATAAATATAAACCAATCATTACGGTTGTAAATGGCGAAAATTCAGCGTCCGGAAAAGGAATTACCGAGAAGATCTATAAGCAAATGCTTGAACTAGGTGCACAAGCTGTAACCCTGGGTAATCATACATGGGATCAACGAGAACTAATCGAAGTAATTGATTATTGCCCAAATCTAGTGCGTCCAGCTAATTTTCCAGAGGGAGTTCCTGGGAAAGGCTATACAATTGTGAAAGTAAACCAAATCGAAGTGGGCATTATCAGTATTCAAGGTAGAACATTTTTACCTCCTTTAGATTGTCCCTTTAAAAAAGTAGATGAATTAATTGCGATTGTCAAAAAAAGAACGCCGATTATTTTTGTCGACTTTCATGCGGAAGCGACAAGCGAGAAACAAGCCATGGGCTGGTATTTAGACGGTAGGGTCTCTGCGGTCGTTGGTACTCATACACACGTTCAAACAGCTGATCATCGTATTTTACCGAACAAGACAGCCTATATGACTGACGTAGGCATGACAGGGCCTTATGATGGCATTCTCGGCATGGAACGAGGGGCTGTTTTGAATAAGTTCTTAACAGCTTTACCAGTAAGGTTTGAGGTCGCAAAAGGGCGAGAGCAATTAAATGGTGTGCTCATAGAGATAGACCCTAATACCGGAGCTGCAAAATCGATTTCGCCAATTATCATCAATGAAGATCATCCATTTTTTGAGTAACTTTTGCTAGTGAGGTCACCTACTTGAAGCAAACGCTTTTCTTATAAAACTTCTTCGAATGTGGAATATCAGGATTATTTTTGAATATATACTGAACAAGGCATATTTTCAGGGAAACTGAAGAGCAGCGCTTAGCATTCCACTAATGAAAAACACAAGTTTCACATTTGAGGAGGTTTAAAGAAATGGAAGTATTAAAAGTTTCAGCAAAATCTAACCCTAATTCAGTAGCTGGTGCCCTAGCAGGTGTAATTCGTGAACGAGGAGCTGCAGAAATTCAAGCAATTGGTGCCGGAGCGCTAAACCAATCAATTAAAGCTGTTGCAATTGCAAGAGGGTTTGTAGCTCCAAGTGGAATTGATTTAATTTGTATTCCAGCATTTACCGACATAAAAATTGATGGGGAAGAACGAACAGCAATCAAGTTAATTATTGAGCCTAGGTAAGAATTTTCGCTAACGATTAATGAAACACGAGAGGCTGTCCTTGAAAATGTAAGTTAGCACAACTCTATCTGTAGATTGTATGCAAGCGTATGCCGCTACAGTTTAGCTAGACGAGTGCTGAGTTACACTTATGGGACAGCCCCTTTTTGTCATGCGAATTTTTTGGGCACACAGAGAGCTGTTTCGGCTCTAAACGCCTAATTGAAACCACAATTTAGGTGAAAACAGTCGATAAACGCAGAAAAAAACTATTTTTTCATGCAGGATTTTCTTCAACCATGGTGAAATCTTAATATATGACAAAATATTTACTATATTTTGTTTATAAAAGCTTTTGCTTAAACCAAAAGGAATTGACTTAACAATGAAAAGCGAGTGATGCTATGAATCTAACAAAGGCTTATTCATTTTAGAATGGTCTGTGAAACACTAACGAAAAGAGCAAAATGAGTCTGTCGAATTTAGACTGTTTTTATCGTATTAGTATTTTTTCCTAAGAATATTTTTTACGAAAAGAGCTTTATATTACTAAAAGTTTATTGCATCACAAACATACTTTTTTAAACCCTTTTTATCAGTTGTTTTTACATATCTTGTGTGCAATAAATTGCCTAACGTTTACTCTCTTTTAGAGTATGGAATGGGGATACGGTTTCACAATTAAAGAGGTCTTTTAAACTTTTTAATTGAGGTATAAAGTACAATAATTTATTCGAATTTTAAGTAAATACTGCTTGATTTTTCTGTGTTTTAAGTCTATCATTGTAATCGTTCGAACTATTAACAAATTTGTCACATTTCCATTTAGAGATACAATGTAAATCGTGACATATAGACATTGTCATTTACCAAAAGGGGTGGAGAGCATGATCAATCAACTTTCCTGGAAAGTTGGAGGACAACAAGGGGAAGGTATTGAAAGTACCGGAGAAATATTTGCAATAGCATTAAATCGTTTAGGCTATTATCTTTATGGATACCGTCACTTTTCTTCTCGTATTAAAGGCGGTCACACAAACAACAAGATTCGTGTAAGTTCGAAAGCAATTAACTCAATTTCTGATGATTTAGATATACTAGTTGCATTTGATCAAGAAACGATCGATGTAAACATTCATGAATTAAGAGAGGGTGGCGTGGTAATCGCTGACTCTAAATTCAATCCAAAGCTTCCAGAAGGTTCAAAAGGAACTATGTATGCGGTTCCATTTACGGATATCGCTAGTGAATTAGGTACTACATTAATGAAAAACATGGTGGCAGTTGGTGCTTCGAGTGCTGTTTTAGGCCTAGCTCCTGAGTCTTACCGTGAAGTAGTTGAAGAGATCTTTTCACGAAAAGGTAGTTCAGTTGTTGAAAAAAATATGGAAGCCATTAAACGTGGTGCAGAGTACTTAGTAGAAGCTGCTACTGGAGAAATTCAGTCATTCGAGCTTGAAAAAGCAGATGGTAAAAAGCGGATGTTTATGATTGGAAACCATGCGATTGCTCTAGGTGCTCTTGCAGGTGGAGCAAGGTTTATGCCAGCATATCCAATTACACCAGCTTCTGAGATAATGGAATACTTAACGAAAAAATTACCGGAATTTGGTGGCGCTGTTATCCAAACTGAGGATGAAATTGCTGCTTGTACAATGGCAATCGGCGGAAATTATGCAGGTGTTCGTACATTAACTGCTTCAGCAGGACCAGGACTTTCGTTGATGATGGAAGCCATTGGTTTAGCAGGAATAACTGAAATTCCACTAGTAATTGTCAATACTCAACGTGGTGGTCCAAGTACAGGACTTCCAACAAAGCAAGAGCAATCGGATTTAATGGCTATGATCTATGGAACACATGGTGAAATTCCTAAGGTAGTTATCGCACCGAGTACAGTAGAAGAAGCATTCTATGATAGTGCTGAAGCGTTTAACATTGCTGAAGAATACCAATGTCCGGTTATTATCCTTACTGATTTAGCTTTATCATTAGGGAAACAAACGGTTGAGCCACTAGATCACAATCGCTTACAAATTCGTAGAGGAAAACTAGATCTAAATGCTGAGCTTCCTGACTTAGGCGGCGATTATTTTAAACGATATGAAGTGACGGAAGATGGAATTTCCCCACGTGTTGTACCTGGTATGAAAAATGGAATTCACCATGTAACAGGTGTAGAGCACAACGAACAAGGGAAACCATCGGAAGACCCAACAAACCGAATTAACCAAATGAATAAACGCTTAACGAAGCTAAACACATTACATGAGCATTTCCAAAATCCAATCTTCACGAATGCACCGCATGAAGAGGCGGATTTACTAGTAATCGGTTTCAACTCTACTCGAGGCACAATCGAGGAAGCTTTACCAAGATTAGAAAATGATGGTTTCAAAGTGAACCATGCTCAAGTGCGTTTAGTGCATCCGTTCCCAGTTGATGAGCTTAAGCCATTAATGGATAAAGCTAAAAAAGTTGTCGTAGTTGAAAATAATGCGACTGGACAACTTGCTCAAATTATTAAAATGAATATCAATTGTCAATTAGAAAATATTCTGAAGTATGACGGAAATCCATTCTTACCATCAGAAATTTATAATCAATGCAAGGAGTTGTTATAAATGTCTACATTTAAAGACTTCCGAAATAATATCAAGCCTAACTGGTGTCCAGGATGTGGTGACTTCTCAGTTCAAGCAGCTATCCAAAGAGCAGCTGCAAATGTAGGATTAGAGCCGGAAAACCTTGCAGTAGTATCTGGAATTGGATGTTCAGGTCGTATTTCAGGTTATATCAATTCATATGGTTTCCATGGTATTCACGGTCGTTCATTACCAATCGCTCAAGGGGTAAAAATGGCAAATCGTGAATTAACAGTTATCGCTTCTGGTGGAGATGGTGACGGTTTTGCAATTGGAATGGGTCACACGGTCCATGCGATTAGAAGAAACATTGATGTTACCTATATTGTTATGGACAACCAAATATACGGACTAACAAAAGGTCAAACATCACCAAGAAGTGAACTAGGTTTTAAAACAAAGAGTACACCTACTGGATCAATTGAGTCTGCGATCGGCATCATGGAGTTAGCTATTTCTGCAGGTGCTGGGTTTGTTGCTCAAAGCTTTTCAAGTGACCTGAAGGAACTAACGTCAATCATCGAGCAAGGGATCAATCATAAAGGGTTCTCTTTCATTAACGTATTTAGCCCTTGTGTCACATTTAATAAGGTAAATACGTATGAGTGGTTTAAAGAGAATATTGTAAAGCTCGACTCGATTGAAGGGTATGACCCAACAAATCGCGCTCAGGCAGTTAATACATTAATGGAACATAATGGCTTAGTGACTGGATTAATCTATCAAAATAAAGAGAGACCTTCATATGAGCAATTGGTTCATGGTTTTAAAGAAACTCCATTAGTAGATCAAGATCTTACTCTTGAAAAAGAAACGTTTGACGGATTGTTAACTGAATTTATGTAAGAAGAAAAGGCTGACGCAAGTCAGCCTTTTTAGTTTAGAGTGTTGAGTTTAAAGTTATTAGGAAGTTGCTTCGAAGTTTCTACTTCCAAACAACTCAAAACTCAAAACTCAAAACTCAAAACTCAATTACATCAACTATTGAGTTTCTACCAAAAACTCTATATACTAGTTTATTGGTACGTAATTTTTAGAAAAGGAGCAACTACACATGAATGAACAACAAAAGAAGCAAATGACGATTACGATAGATTCCTCTTCTGCGGACAAAAAATCCGGACAGAAAAAGGACTATGGCGAATACTTCCAAACAACGTTTACACAACCAAGCTTAAAGGATGCAAAACGCCGTGGAAAAGAAGATGTAACAGTACATTATGATTTTGATATTCCAGAAGACATGCGTGACTTAGGGAAAGGGAGAAAGTTTCTTGTTCGTACCTACGGATGTCAAATGAATGAACATGACTCGGAAAATATGGCTGGAATTTTATTAGACATGGGCTTTGAACCGACGTCTCAAACTGAAGAAGCAGATGTTATCCTTTTAAATACATGTGCAATTCGAGAAAATGCTGAAAATAAAGTATTTGGTGAAATTGGTCATTTAAAACCATTAAAAAGAGAGAAACCTGGCCTTGTTATCGGTGTTTGTGGCTGTATGTCGCAGGAAGAATCAGTTGTTAATAAAATTTTAGCGAAGCATCAGCATGTCGATCTTATTTTTGGTACGCACAACATACACCGTCTACCATTCCTATTGAAGGATGCGATCTTTAACAAAGAAATGGTGATTGAGGTTTGGTCTAAAGAGGGCGATATTATCGAAAATATGCCGCGTGCTCGTCGTGGCCAGTTACAAGGTTGGGTAAACATTATGTATGGCTGTGATAAGTTCTGTACGTATTGTATCGTTCCTTATACAAGAGGGAAAGAAAGAAGTCGTCGTCCTGAAGATATTATCGCAGAGGTCCGTGATTTAGCTCGCTTAGGTTACAAGGAAATTACCTTACTAGGACAAAATGTCAATGCCTATGGAAAAGACTTTGATGACATGAACTATGGTTTAGGTGATTTAATGGACGAAATACGGAAAATCGATATTCCAAGAATTCGATTTACAACAAGTCACCCTCGTGATTTTGACGATCGTTTGATTGAAGTACTAGCAAAAGGCGGAAATCTAGTTGAGCATATTCATTTGCCAGTACAAAGTGGGAATACAGAAGTATTAAAGCTTATGGCGAGAAAATATACACGTGAGCAGTATATTGAATTAGCAAACAAAATTAAAGCGAAAGTGCCGAACGCGACTCTGACGACTGATATTATTGTTGGCTTTCCAAATGAAACTGAAGAGCAATTTGAAGATACTTTATCCTTAATGAAGGAAATCCAATACGATAGTGCCTACACGTATATTTATTCTCCACGCGAAGGAACACCGGCAGCGAAGATGGAGGACAATGTCCCTCTAGAAGTGAAGCGCGATCGTCTTCAACGCTTAAATGCCCTAATTAACGATATTTCTGCTATAAAGAATAAGCAACTAGAAGGTACAATTGTTGAAGTTCTTGTTGAAGGGGAGAGTAAGAAAAATCCAGAAATTCTCTCAGGTAGAACAAGAACAAATAAACTTGTTAATTTTGCAGGAGATAAGTCTATTATTGGTAAGATCGTTCATGTTAAAATAATAGAAGCCAAAACATGGTCACTAGATGGTCAAGTAGTTGAAAAGGTAGAGGTGAAAGCATAATGACAAAAACATATACAAAAGATGATATTATCTTAAAAGCACAAGAACTTGCAAAAATGATTGCTGAAACGGAAGAAGTAGAATTCTTTAAACAGGCTGAGCTTCAAGTCAATGAAAATGCAACAATTCAAGAGTTAATTAGCAAAATCAAAAAAACTCAAAAAGAAGCTGTCAATTTAGAGCATTATGGCAAAGTCGAAGCGCAAAAAAATGCCGATGTAAAAATTGAGACGCTTCAAGATGAATTGGATGAGATCCCATTAGTGAAAGAATTCAAACAGAGTCAAATGGACGTCAATGGCTTGTTACAACTTGTAGCTACTACGATTTCAAATACGGTAACTGATGAAATTATTAAATCAACTGGTGGGGACGTTCTGAAGGGAACAACTGCAACGAAAACAACAAAGGCACCAATGAAGTCTTGACATTAATAAATATGATTGCGTGACAATCATTAAAAGAAAAACTAGCTGCTATTACGAGAAATAGCAGCTAGTTTTTTTATTTTATATATAATTTCACGTACCGTAATAAAATACTTGAAAAAAATTAGCATGAAACGCCGAGAGAACCCATATATATGAATGAAAAAGTTAATGAAATTAGCACAACCAAGAATGTTTACACATATGCTTTAATATCAATGTAATAGGGAAGTAATAGAACGATTTTGTAGTTTAAAAGAACAGAAAAATATAGACTCAACGCCTAGTCTCTTAGGCTAAGTTAAGTTTTTCTAACTTTTACCCCAAATTGTTAGCACAATAGTCATTTGTCTTGCATAGGATGAGAGTGAGGACTGTTTGGGAGGAGCTTTTAAAAATATATAGAAGCTCCACGGAGAACAACCAATTGTTTGAGGAGGGTAAAAACAAATGTCACAAACAGAAAAAGAATTGAATTACAGAGAGATTATAACAAAAGCCGTTTGTGGAAAAGGGAGAAAATTCTCACAGACTAGTCATACGATACGCCCTTCCCATAAGCCGTCAAGTATCTTAGGTTGCTGGATTATTAACCATAAGTATGAAGCGGAAAAAAAGGGAGACTGCATTGAGGTTCGTGGAAGTTACGATGCTAACATTTGGTTTTCTTATAGTAACAATACGAAAACTGAAGTTGCTACAGAAACGGTTACTTATACTGATGTAGTTCCACTAACTCTTCAAGACAAAAACGTATTAAGTGATGATTTAGAAGTTATCGCAAGAGCTATTCAACAACCTAATACGCTTGAAGCAACAATCGCACCTAATGGAACAAGTGTCATTGTTCAGGTTGAAAGAGAGTTTTTAGTGGAAGTTATTGGTGAAACAAAAGTTTGTGTATACGTAAATCCAGATGGAATTAGTGATGATCTAGATGCAAAGACATGGGACTACGACGTCGAAGATGAAGAGTTCGAAGATTTAGATCCAAATTTCTTAACTGGCGAATTAGAAGAATAGTACTGATAGGAAGAAGTTTACTTCTTCCTATTTTTTATACTATTAATTTTTTTAGTCTTGGTTTCGGATTGATTAAAAGATAAAAACCTAAAATTCACTTTCCTTAATACCTCTGAATAGTTCTTCAATTTATTCAATCTGTGTTGGTGAAAGTGAAATATTTTCTAATCTGGAAGGAAGATTTTATGAGCCTTAAAAAGGAAATTGATGACTTTCATAAAAATATTAAGTATCAACTACCAAAGCAGTCAATTTCAACATTACAGGACCACAAATTTCAAATTGGGACAAGTAATGTGGGAAATCGAAGAAATATGGTAAAGGTAAAAGCTTTTCATTATGCATTATTATCATCTAAAAGGAGTAAGCATGGGACTCTTTTTAGGAGCGATGAGATCATTTGGGAAGACATTGAACAAAACCAATACTATTTTGAAAAGGAACTAATAGAATTTGCTTTGCTTTGTTTGTATTTAACGAACATACCATTGGGAGAGTGTATTGTTAAACGAGTAGGAAAGAAGGATATAGTTGTCGTTCGAATTCAAGAAATAATGGTAGAACAATTAACAAATACCCAACAGGAATTTGTCAGATACGAAATACAAAAGCATTCTATTAGGAGAGGTATAACCTTTGGTGCAGACCTTGAATTGATGCTGAAAAATGAGAAAAGCAAGAAGTTTATGAATGCTGATATATTAACAAGTAACGAATTTGGTTTTGATCAAGCGATTGCTGTGAATAATCATCAAGTTTTTCATCCGATTGTTGAAATTCGTCCGAAACCAGCAGTAACTATGGTGGAATTACATATGAATTTACTAACACTATACCAACAATTTGAAAGCCAAGCGGCAAAATACCAATTAAGCGCTATTACTGATCCGAATCCAATCGGCCGTTTTTTTCTAGGAGGACATCTCCATTTTGGGAATATTCCTTTTACATTTCAACATGTTAGGCTACTTGATCAGTTTGTAACAATTCCCTTTGCCCTCGTAGAGAGAAACCCTTCAGTGTTACGAAGACAAAGCTATGGAAGGCTCGGTTCGGTGCGAGAAAATGATTTCCAAGGTTTTGAATATCGGGTTCTGCCAACATGGTATCAGCATATCCCTAGTTGTTTACCACTATTGCTATGGGTTGAATATCTCCTAAAAAATTCAGAGGAAATCACAACAAGACTAATTGATCAAAAATTTATCAAGGCCTACTACAATCAGGAAAAAGGAGAAAAATTATTTGATCAATGGGTAAATGAAAATCGAGATATGCTGATGGAGGATCTAGGAAAATCACTATTTGATGACTATATTTCATATCTTAAAAATCTTTGAAATTCTCGAGCTTCCTCTATGATTATGGTATACTATTAACTGTTGAATACAAAGACATGGGGGAAGAGTCTATGGCAGAACATACGCCTATGATAAAACAATATCTTGCGATAAAGGCACAATATAAAGATGCCTTTTTATTTTTTCGTTTAGGAGATTTTTATGAAATGTTCTTTGATGATGCGAAGCTTGCATCTCAAGAACTAGAGATAACGTTAACAAGTCGAGGAGCAGGGGCAGATAGTGAACGAATTCCAATGTGTGGAGTGCCCTATCATGCAGCTGAGCAATATATCCAACAATTAATTGAAAAAGGTTATAAAGTAGCCATTTGCGAACAAACAGAAGACCCTAAACAAGCAAAAGGAGTCGTGAGGCGTGAAGTTGTTAAATTAATTACTCCTGGCACAGTGATGGAAGGAAAGGTTTTACAAGAAAAAGAGAATAATTTTATCGCCTCAGTAACTGACTTCCTCGACGATACGTACGGGTTTGCTCTGACAGACTTAACGACTGGGGAAAATTTTATCACAATCCTACAAGGTAGCTGGCAAGATGTGATTAATGAAATAGCGACTACTGGAGCAAAAGAAATCATTTTTGCGACAAACCATAGTGAAGCAAAAATTGAACAATTGCTCCAACAAATTCAAGTAGCACATTCATATGAAGATAGTGAGCAACCACCAGAAGCATTTTTATCTTTATGTGAGGGGCTTGGGCAGCGCAAATTAATCGAAACCTTTGGTCGACTTTGTTCCTATCTTGTAAAAACACAAAAGCGTTCGTTAGATCATTTGCAACCTGTTATTTATTATACGCCAAGCGAATTTATGAGAGTAGACCTACACTCGAAACGAAATTTAGAGCTAGTTGAAACGATTCGAGATAAGAAGAAAAAAGGCTCGCTTTTGTGGCTTCTAGACAAGACCGTAACAGCTATGGGTGGTAGATTATTAAAGCAATGGCTTGAACGTCCATTATTAAAGCAAGAACAGATTGAAAAAAGGCTGAGCATGGTAGAAACTTTGCTAGATCAATTTTTCGAGCGGGAAGAATTACGCGAGCAATTAAAAGAAGTTTATGATTTAGAGCGCCTTGCTGGAAAAGTAGCCTATGGAAATGTGAATGCAAGAGAGCTTGTTCAACTTAAACGCTCATTGCAGCAAATCCCTAAAATAGTAGCTACGGTTCAAGAATTAAGTAATCCATATGGTGAACAGCTCGTAGGGGATATTGATTTATGCGAAGATCTTTGCAGAATGTTACAAGAATCGTTAAAACAAGATCCTCCTATCTCCATCAAAGAGGGTGGAATTATCCGAGATGGCTATAATGAACAACTTGATCAATACCGAGACGCTAGTAGAAACGGAAAAAGTTGGCTTGCTGAACTAGAGCAACAAGAACGACAAGTAACCGGAATTAAGTCATTAAAAGTAGGCTATAACAAGGTTTTTGGTTATTATATTGAAGTGACAAGAGCAAATCTAGGAACTCTTCCAGAGGGCCGTTATGAGCGAAAGCAGACGCTTTCTAATGCGGAACGATTTATTACTCCAGAGCTTAAGGACAAAGAAGCTCTGATTCTAGAAGCAGAGGAAAAAATTGAACAGTTAGAATATGACTTGTTTTTGGGTATTCGTGAGAATGTAAAACAATATATTTCGAAACTCCAATATGTTGCCAAGAAAATTAGTGAACTTGATGTCCTACAAGGCTTTGCGAAAGTCAGTGAAGAAAATCATTATACGAAGCCAGAATTTAATGAGGACCGTCAAATCGTCATTGTTGAAGGTCGACATCCTGTGGTAGAAAAGGTTCTCCGTTCAGGAGAATATGTTCCAAACGATGTCCAAATGAATTCTGAGAGAGAGATATTATTAATAACTGGTCCTAATATGGCAGGGAAGAGCACCTATATGCGTCAATTAGCATTGATTTCAATTTTAGCGCAGGTGGGTTGTTATGTTCCTGCAAAGAAGGTGTCTATTCCAATTTTTGATCAAGTGTTTACAAGAATTGGAGCTGCCGATGATTTAGCAAGTGGCCAAAGTACGTTTATGGTAGAGATGTTAGAAACGAAAAATGCCATCTCTAGAGCCACTCAAAAAAGTTTGATTTTATTAGATGAAATTGGTAGGGGGACTTCAACCTATGATGGTATGGCTCTCGCTCAAGCAATTATCGAATATATCCACGAAGAAGTTGGGGCGAAAACATTATTTTCTACCCATTATCATGAGCTAACCATCCTCGAGGAAGAGCTTTCTTCTTTAAAAAATGTTCATGTAAGTGCCGTAGAGGAAAGTGGTAAAGTAGTTTTCTTACACAAGGTTGTGGATGGACAAGCTGATAAAAGTTATGGTATTTATGTTGCAGAGCTTGCAGATCTTCCCGAACAAGTAATTTCAAGAGCAAAGACAATTTTATCGAAGCTTGAAAATCAATCACATGTAAAACCAGTGCAAGAAACCGAACAACCAATTCAGCTATCTTTATTTGCAGAAAAGCCAGAAGTAACAAAAAAACAATCAAAAGGTTCTTTTAGCGAAGATGAGAAAAAAGTGATTGCTTCATTAAAAAAGCTAGATATATTAAACATCACTCCAATTGAAGCTATTCAAAAGCTAAATGAATTGCAAAAAAAGCTTAAATAGTGCGAAATAGAAAAGGGGTAAACTCCCATGGGTAAAATAGTTAAATTAGATGAGTATTTATCAATAAAATTGCTGCTGGTGAGGTAGTCGAGCGTCCCGCATCAATTGTAAAAGAGCTAGTTGAAAATTCTATTGATGCCAACAGTACGTCTATCCATATTGAAGTCGAAGAAGGCGGGCTACAAAAAATTCGCATAGTTGATAATGGCGATGGGATTGAAGAGGATGATTGTTTACTAGCTTTTCATCGTCATGCGACTAGTAAGATAAAATCAGATAAAGATTTATTCAGGATCCGCACTCTAGGGTTTCGTGGTGAGGCGTTGCCAAGTATTGCTTCTGTTGCTCATCTTCAGCTAAAAAGCTGTACTGGTGGTGCAGCAGGTACAACTGTTGTGATTGAAGGTGGCAAAATTATTGAGCATGGTTCGTCGCCTGGTAGAAAAGGAACGGATATTACAGTTACAAATCTCTTTTATAATACACCAGCAAGACTCAAATATTTGAAAACGATTCATACGGAGCTTGGAAATATTACCGATTTTGTTTACAGGTTGGCTCTAGCCCATCCTGAGATTTCGTTTCGCTTAGATCATAATGGGAAAAAGGTCTTTTCATCCAATGGAAATGGAGACTTAAGACAGGTGATTGCAGCGATTTATGGTATGAATATTGCAAAACAAATGCTCTATTTTGAGAACTCATCATTAGATTTTAAGATTTCAGGTTATGCGTGTAAGCCTGAAGTTACTAGAGCATCAAGACAATATATGTCTACATTTATTAATTATCGATATATAAAAAACTTTCCGTTAACAAAGGCAATCCAAGATGGCTACCATACGTTATTACCAATAGGTCGTTATCCTGTAGTCGTTCTTCATGTAGAGATGGATCCAACATTAATTGATGTTAACGTTCATCCCTCAAAACTGGAGGTTCGTTTAAGTAAAGAAGACGAACTAAATAAGCTTGTGACAGATACGATTAAGTCAATTTTCAAACAAGTTCAGTTAATCCCTGAAGTGAAAAGGCCAGTAGTAGAAAAGGAAAAATCGGAGCAGTTAACGTTTTCCTTAGAGCATCAGGTACCTTTGATCACTGAGGAACATAAAGAAACGAGTTTTCCAAAAAACGAAACTATTTTCCTTCGAGAAACTCAAATCGAAGAAGTAGAGGTTGTTGAGGCGATTTTTTCAACACCAAAATTTAATGTACCTTTACAGACTGTTGAAAAAAGTGTTGTAAATGAAAACGAAGGGCCGAAAGAAGAACGAGTTCCTGTTCTTTACCCAATTGGACAAATGCATGGAACTTATATCTTAGCTCAAAATGAAAAAGGTTTATATCTAATTGATCAACACGCTGCACAAGAGCGGATTAAATATGAATACTATCGTGAAAAGGTTGGCGAAGATCAAAAACAGCTACAGGACTTATTGGTTCCGATTTCTTTTGAGTTTACAGGTTCAGAAATGGACCGTATTAAAGCCAATGAAAATTCTCTGCAGGCTCTAGGTATTTTTCTGGAACCATTTGGTCAACATAGTTTTATTGTCCGCTCGCACCCAACTTGGTTTCCAGCGGGATTAGAGGAAGAGATTATTAAAGATATCGTTGAAGAAGTTCTGACCGGAAAGAAGGTATCGTTAGCAAAGCTCCGAGAAGAAGCGGCAATCATGATGTCTTGTAAAGCCTCTATTAAAGCAAATAGGTATTTGCGAAATGATGAAATGTTTGCCCTCCTTGAAACACTTCGAAAGTGTGAGGACCCATTTACATGTCCACATGGTCGGCCGATTTTTATACATTTTACAACATACGAAATGGAAAAAATGTTTAAACGAATTATGTAGAGAGATCTAAAAAACGAAAACTTGCCCCATGCATATACTCATTCATGCAGGGGCAAGTTTTTTGAAAGAAACCTAGGATGATGCCATGTTTTTGTTGTGTTGGAATAGAAAAATTTGCATGGGAACATCCAAATGACTATAATAGTAGAAAAACTTGGTTTTGGCCTATGTTTTTCTAAATTTAAGGCTCTTTTCTAAAACATTGCTCCTGCGGTTACTCGTCGCACAAAAAAAACTTGTTGCTTTTAACCTAAAATAATTGGAAAAATTCTTTAGATGAAGATATCACCCAATAAATTTAGTAAGAAAAGATACTTACTAAATAAGTAGTGAAATCTTAGTATGTACTTAAGCAACAAACTTTGCGAAACAGCCAAATTTAGAGAAGTGGCTTGAACACGATAAGAGGAGAAAAATGATTGTAACAACTTCACTGCGACCAACTCAAGAAATGCTTAAAAAAGCAAAACAGGTTGCTGTAGACCTTAATTTACCGTTTATTACCCGTGATAAAGGGCCTATATCAGCCTTACAGGGTCAATATGGCTGTGATGTTTTTGTAGTAGGCTCTAATCGATTATCGCTATATCAATTAGCAACTGATGTACCAATGTTCTTTCACCCAAATTCAGCTATGTTTAAAGTAAAGCGGATTATGAAAGGGGATACAAGTCCTTTTTTACAAGCGACGAAACTGACCGAAAAAATGTCATTCCTCGATTGTACATTGGGTCTTGCATCTGATAGTATAGTATCAAGTGTAGTTGTTGGAAAATATGGGAAAGTAGTTGGGATTGAGGGTAATCGTTTTCTAGCGTACATCGTTAGAGAAGGGCTAAAGAGTTGGGATAGTGGCTTAGTCGAAATAAATGAGGCTATGCAGCGGATCGATGTCGTTCACATGGATCATCTTGACTACTTACGGAACGAAAAAACGAACGCCTTTGACGTGGTTTATTTTGACCCCATGTTTGAGTTGAAGATTGACTCTGATGGGATCAATCCAATTAGAAATATGGCTATATATCGCCCCCTTGATGGAGAGACGATTGAAGAGGCAAAGCGTGTTGCTAAATCACGTGTAGTTTTAAAAGATCACTGGAAAAGCACACGATTTGACCAGTTTAATTTCAATGTTTACAAACGTACTACTTCTCCATTCCATTACGCTTCGATTGAATTATGATTGGTTAAAAAAGGAGTCTTTCATGAAAGAAAAGCTTGTTGTGATTGTCGGTCCTACAGCTGTCGGCAAAACAAAATTAGGAGTTGAATTAGCGAAATCGCTTAAAGGGGAAGTAATTAGCGGTGATTCAATGCAAATTTATAAAGGGATGGATATTGGAACAGCAAAGGTTACTCACGCTGAAATGGGTGGAATTCCTCACCATTTAATTGATATTAAAGAACCGACAGAGAGTTTTTCTGTCGCAGAATTTCAAAGCTTAGTAAAGCCATTAATTTCAAAGTTAAATGGAGAAGGAAAACTCCCTCTAATTGTTGGTGGAACTGGTTTGTATATTAGTTCTGTTATCTATGATTACAATTTTCCTGACGCACCTAGTGATCCTGACTATCGTCAAAAGATGGAAAAGTTTGTAACTGAATTTGGTGTAGAAAGACTTCACGAAAAACTAAAAGACATTGACCACATTAGCTATGAAACAATCCATCCTAATAATTACCGTAGAGTAATTAGGGCATTGGAAGTTTATCATGTGACAAATAAAACGATCTATGACTTCCAAGAGCAACAACCTAAAGTAAGTCAGTATGATGTTATCATGATTGGTTTAACGATGGATCGTGATTTGTTATATGAGCGAATTAATGCTAGAGTTGATTTGATGATTGAGGCTGGGCTCATTGAAGAAGCCAAGAACCTCTATGAGAGTGGCGTAATCAATTGTCAGTCAGTACAAGCAATCGGTTATAAAGAAATTTATGACTACATAGAAGGACGAACGACGAAGGAACAGGCGATTGAAACCTTAAAGCAAAATTCAAGAAGGTACGCAAAACGCCAACTTACTTGGTTTCGCAATAAAATGGATATCAATTGGTTTGAAGTATCAGAAGCAAATTTCACAGAAAAGAAACAAGAAATTCTTAAATTAATAGAGGAAAGACTCTAAAAAAGGCGAAATATAAAGTATAGATATTAGAGGAGGACTGTTCAATGAAGCAACAATCGGTAAACATTCAAGATGTATTTTTAAATCAACTTAGAAAAGAGAGTATTCCAGTTACCGTTTTTCTTTTAAATGGATTTCAACTAAGAGGTTTAATCAAAGGTTTTGATAACTTTACAGTTATTTTAGAAACTGAAGGTAAACAACAATTAGTTTATAAACATGCGATCTCAACATTTTCACCTCAAAAAAACGTCCCGTTAAATCCAGAAGCATAAGTGCACATTGAGGTATTTACCAAAAGCTCCCGAATGGGAGCTTTTTATTTTTATTTCGCGCTTTTCTAAAAGATTGTTGCTATTAGCTTTTAGGTCGTAACCAAGCGAATTTATGGTTCTTCACGCTTTGCGTGAAGCTTTTGAGAATAAATAAGCCATGGGACAAATAAATTTGTCCTAAAAAGCTATTTATTCTCAAATGACGACTTCAAAGCCATGAAGTTTACGAAAAAGATTCTTAATTTAAAGCTTTTGCCTTCGCATATTGAAAATATTTTTTTAAGGAAATCTCTGTTTTTAAGCCCAATTCTTTTTGTATTTCGCTAATCGACTTATCTTTACTGATTTCCATTAAAATAAATGTATTCCTTAGATGTTGAGCCGAAATTCCCTTTCTAAGTCCACTTCGTTTTATTTCCTTTTGAAGCATCCTCTGTACAGCAATGTCTGTTAACGTTTTCGGTTTATCTTCTTCATAAACCCAACGGAAAGTACCTCTTTGAAAATCAAAAGCAACTAAAAAAGGATCGTTATCATGATACCTTGGTCGAACAGGTGTTGGAATCGTTTCATAATACTTATAAAAGAGTAGTTTATGTTCTAAGGAGAGTGTGATAATTCTTGGCTCTAATGCGGTATTTAAGGATATCGTATTCGTTTCGAAGTGGATCTGGTTCATTCGTAAGCTAGTTAATTCTTGAAGCGTGAGCCCGTAATATAAAAATAAAGTAAGAATCGTTTCATTACGATCGACAATTAAATGTCTAGTCTTAAGTTGATTTTCTGAAAGGTTGTGGCTTGATCGAAGTGACGTGAACAGCTGTTTTATTTCCGCTTTTGTTAAAAAAATCACTATCCGTCATCGTATCTTCTTCAAGCTCAATCATATTTATCTCAAGAATTGGGTTTTTGGATAAGCCTAAGTTGTCATAATATTTATAAAGCTGATTTAAAACAGTAAGTACCCGTTTTGTTGTTCTTGGTTGGTATCTTCTCGAATCTGTTAGGATGGTTATGTAATTCTCGATGTCACGTTTAGTTAAAGTGGCCCAGGTAGCGAAAGATTGTTCATGTTTTTCGATTTGCATCCAAAGAAAAAAATCTTCAAGGTCATAGATGTATCGTTTTATTGTCGAGGGTTTCCGTTTCTTCTTTATTAAAGAGAATAGATAGTCTTTTACGAAGCTAGGTAAAGAGGTTTGAAATAACAAATCTAATTAAATTCCCTCCCCTATAATGGTATATATGTATTATAACAGTCTATGATCCTTCAGGGGTAATTTAAGAAAAGGTGAACAATAAAAGGTCTGCTCTGCTTTTGGTAGTTCCTTGTATAGAACACCATTCTATGTGGTCAAGGCGAGAAAAAAATAGGCATTTGTCACCTTTTTGGGCTACCGAGTATAATGACATTAGACTACCGTCCCTTTAGATCAAAGCACATAAAGCAATAGTACCTGTGTCACTCGGCTCAAAGCTTTGTTTCGGGTAAAGCTTTTCTTAATAAAAAATCTTTAATTTGTATATAGGGTGGTGAAACGATTGGAAAAACCCTTGTCAGTGAAGTCAAGAGGTCAGATAAATATAGTCTTAAACCAAAAAGAGTTAAAGCAGAGTAGTGAAATGTTGACGGGATTTTCAGAAGCGGATCGAGAAAAACATTATATTCTTGAAAAAATTGAAAAGGAACTAGAAGAATTAGTCGGCTTAAAAGAAATGAAACGGTTTATTAAAGAAATCTACGCTTGGCTTTACATTAACAAGTGTCGTAAAGAACAAGGTCTAAAAGTTGGAAACCAAGTACTGCATATGATTTTTAAAGGAAATCCGGGTACAGGGAAAACAACAGTTGCAAGGTTGTTAGCAAAGTTATTTAAAGAAATGGAGGTCCTTTCGAAAGGACATTTACATGAAGTTGAACGGGCAGATTTAGTTGGTGAATATATCGGCCATACCGCCCAAAAAACTCGTGATTTGGTGAAAAAGCGGTCGGGGGCATTCTTTTTATAGATGAAGCCTATTCTCTTGCTCGAGGTGGAGAGAAGGATTTTGGAAAAGAAGCGATTGATACCCTAGTAAAAGCAATGGAAGATCAGCAACATGACTTTGTGTTAATACTTGCCGGTTACTCTAGAGAGATGGACCACTTTCTTTCGTTAAATCCAGGTTTACCTTCGCGTTTTCCAATTACAATGAAATTTCCTGATTATACAAATGATGAGTTGATCGAGATTGCTAGAAAGATGGTCAAAGATCGCGAGTATATCATTGAAAGAGATGCAGAGATGAAATTACGCGATTATTTACAGAGCCTAAAGGCTGAGCGTAGTTTTAATTTTAGTAATGGAAGACTAATCCGGAATATTGTTGAGAAGGCAGTGAGAGCTCAGGCGGTAAGGTTATTGTATCAAGGGAAATACGGCCGAAAAGATTTGCTTACCTTAACAAAAGAGGATATCAAAGTGGAGAACCAAATAGATGAAGGATTTTAGTTTAGATAAATGTGGAGCGAATCAAAGAATAAAACGTGCAAGCAAGCGGAAGTCAAAGTTTATTAAACTTTAATAACCGCACTTGCACTTTTCTTATTGGAAAGATTATAGTAAAGATTGGCAATAATATTCGTAAAAGATGAAGTTCAAGGAAAAGGTTGTGAAGCTTTGGTTGAAACAACGAAAAGTACCGAAGAGAAAGTGTTGCTAGTAGGCTGTAAATTAACAGAAGTGCAAGAAGATCGTTTTCGTTATTCGATGGAGGAATTAGCTGCATTGACGAAAACGGCAGGAGGAGTTGTACATTCGACTGTCATTCAAAATCGACATAGCCTAGATCGCGCTACTTATATTGGAAAAGGAAAAATTGAAGAAATTATTCCTTTAGTTGAAGAACTTGAAATAGATGTAGTTATTTTTAATGACGAACTCTCGACTAGTCAGGTTCGAAATTTGACGGCATTAATTCCTGCTAGAATTATTGATCGAACGCAGCTTATCTTAGATATTTTTTCTAAGCGAGCAAAATCAAAAGAAGGGAAGCTCCAGGTTGAATTAGCGCAGTTGAATTATTTGTTGCCAAGGTTATCTGGCCAAGGGCACTCCTTATCAAGACTTGGTGGTGGTATCGGGACGAGGGGGCCAGGTGAAACTCAGCTTGAAACCGATCGTCGTCATATCCGACGTAGAATGGATGAAATTAAGGAGCAATTAAAATCGATCGTTAAGCATCGTGCCTTATATCGCGAGCGCAGAAAAGAAAATAGAGCGTTCCAAATCGCCTTGGTTGGTTATACAAATGCCGGAAAATCGACGATACATAATCGCTTAACAGTCGCAGACGCCCTAGCGGAAGATCAATTATTTGCAACGTTAGATCCGTTAACAAGAAGAGTAAAGCTACCTTGTGGGTTTCAAGCGTTGCTAACAGATACGGTAGGTTTTATTCAAGATCTTCCGACCACTTTAGTAGCGGCATTTCGTTCGACGTTAGAAGAAGTACGTGAAGCAGATTTTTTATTGCATGTAGTTGATGCTTCTAGTGAGGATTACTTTAATCATGAAGCAACCGTAATGTCATTATTAGACCAACTCGATGTCAAAGATGTACCAATGCTTACAGTATATAATAAACGCGATGCTATGACCGCACAATTTGTCCCGACAGAAGGGAAGAAATCAACCATTATTTCTGCGTTGCAACAAGCTGATTTAGAGAAACTCCTCCTTAGAATTGAAGAGGAACTTAAACAAAATTTCAAATATTTTGAAGCGAAAATCCCTGCTAGCCATGGAAAATTTCTAACAAGTGTGCAAATGGGGGCGATTATTGAGAAACGAGAGTGGGTAGAAGAAGTAGAAAGCTATCTGGTAAGAGGCTATGTGCCACCCCTTTCTACTACCTATAAACAATTACAACAATTTCAAGCATAAAAGGAGTAATTATGTACGAACAATTTTCGAATGGTGAAAAATTAAAACAAATAGTGAAAGAAGTCGAAGAAAAAATAAAAGCAATACATAACAAGATTGAAGAGACGATGGAAGAAAACCAATTGCATGTATTGCAGGCGTTTCGCGATCATCAAGTCTCTGATTTTCATTTTACTCCATCCACTGGTTATGGTTACGACGATGTCGGTCGGGATACTTTAGAATCAATCTATGCCCGTGTTTTCGGAGGTGAAGCAGCGATTGTACGTCCTCAGATCATCTCAGGCACGCATGCGATAGCGACTTGTTTGTTTGGAGTTTTACGCCCGGGTGATGAATTATTATATATTACAGGAAAGCCTTACGATACGTTAGAAGAAGTGGTAGGGAGTAGAGGTCACGGGAACGGATCGTTGAAAGAATTTGGAATAACCTACGGTTGTGTCGAGCTAACTGCGGAAGGTAGAGTAGACTTCGCTGAAGTTGCTAACAGAATAAAGAGTGAGACAAAAGTAATTGGCATACAAAGGTCCAAGGGGTATGCCAATCGTCCTTCCTATACAATAAGCGAGATCAAGGAAATGATCGCATTTGTGAAAGAGATTAAGAAAGATGTAATTGTTTTTGTTGATAATTGTTATGGAGAATTTGTCGAGACCTTAGAGCCTTGTCATGTAGGAGCTGACCTGATTGCAGGGTCCCTAATTAAAAACCCTGGTGGTGGAATAGTGAAAACGGGTGGCTATATTGTTGGGAAAGAAGCGCTGGTTGACTTAGCTTCTTATCGCCTTGCAGCTCCTGGTATCGGAAAAGAAGGTGGAGCCTCATTATATAGTTTACAAGAAATGTACCAAGGGTTCTTTCTTGCACCGCATACTGTCGGTCAAGCATTAAAAGGTGCTGTTTTTACCGCTGCATTTCTTGAAAAGCTGCAGTTTTCAACAAATCCAAGCTGGGATGCTACGAGAACAGATTTAATCCAATCGGTACAATTTAATCATTCAGAAACAATGATTGCCTTTTGCCAAGGGATCCAACAAGCGGCCCCAGTAAATGCCCATGTGGTTCCGTACCCTAGCTCTATGCCAGGATACGAAGATGAGGTAATTATGGCAGCGGGAACGTTTATCCAAGGAGCTAGTATAGAATTTTCGGCTGATGGTCCGCTCCGCCCACCATATGTTGCTTATGTTCAAGGAGGGCTTACCTATGGGCACGTAAAAATAGGGATCTTGACAGCTGTTGATCATTTAGTGAAAAAAGGCTTACTAACCATATAAACATATAGAAAATCACCTTCGTCGCAGGGTGATTTTTAATTTTAGTTGGTAGTATAGGTTGTTCATTATGAGTAAAAACAGGTATGTTAGATAATCTAACATACTTTTGATGTTAACTTAGCTCACATGTATTGACAGCTTTCTTGCCGTGTTGTAACCTATTATTAACAAGTTAAAGGGGGGAGGCAATTTGGGAGATCACATTAGAAGAAACATGCCGTTGTTCCCAATAGGTATCGTAAAAAAACTTACTGAATTATCAGCAAGGCAAATACGCTATTACGAGGAACATGGATTAATTCATCCGGCACGTACAAGTGGTAATCAACGATTGTTTTCCTTTAATGACGTTGATAGGCTATTAGAAATTAAAGAGCTAATCGACACTGGTGTTAATATCTCTGGTATCAAGCAAGTTTTCATCATGAAACAACAAGTGAAACATGCAGTTCCAGATTTGCTTCAAACGAATAATCATAAAGTTCAAAAAGAATTAACCGATCAACAGCTAAGAAGCTATTTAAAAAGTGAATTAATGATGGCTGGAAGATTTGGGAAAGCTTCGTTAATTCAAGGAGAATTATCAAGATTTTTTCATTAAAAGCTACTGAGTAATCGAATAACAACAATCAATGAACGAGAAAAGAACTTAATTAAAGGACATTACCTTTTTTGTAAAACATCGTTTTTACTAAAAGTGGTTAGTATAAATATAAATGAACAATTTTAGGAGGAGAATGGATTATGGGAGCAAAGTATTCAAGAGAAGACATTATGAAATTGGCAAAAGAGGAGAATGTAAGATTTCTTCGCCTACAATTTACTGATTTACTAGGAATTATTAAAAACGTGGAAGTTCCAATTAGCCAGTTAACCAAAGTATTAGATAATATGATGATGTTTGATGGTTCATCTATCGAAGGTTTTGTACGTATTGAAGAATCGGATATGTACTTATTCCCTGATTTAGATACTTGGGTTGTATTCCCTTGGACGAGTGAAAAAGGGAAAGTTGCCCGCCTAATTTGTGATATCCACGATGCTTCAGGTGTACCATTTGCAGGTGACCCACGTGGCGTTTTAAAGCGAGTTTTAGCTGAAGCAAAAGAAATGGGCTTTACTTCGTTTAACATCGGACCTGAGCCTGAGTTTTTCTTATTCAAAGTTGATGAAAAAGGCGAACCTACGTTGGAATTAAACGATAAAGGTGGATACTTTGACCTTGCACCTACAGACCTAGGCGAAAACTGCCGACGTGATATCGTTCTAGAACTTGAGGATATGGGCTTTGAAATTGAAGCTTCGCACCATGAAGTAGCACCAGGACAACACGAAATTGATTTCAAATACGCTGACGCGGTAACGACATGTGATAACATCCAAACATTTAAGTTAGTTGTTAAAACAATTGCAAGAAAACACGGCTTACACGCAACATTCATGCCGAAACCTTTATTTGGAGTTAATGGATCAGGGATGCACTGTAACATGTCCTTATTTAAAGGTAATGAAAATGTCTTTTATGATGCATCAACAGAAACTGGTTTAAGCGAAACAGCGATGCAATTCTTAGCAGGTATCATTGAGCATGCAGAAGCATTTACAGCTATTACAAACCCAACTGTTAATTCATATAAGCGTTTAGTGCCTGGTTATGAAGCACCTTGCTATGTTGCATGGTCAATGCGTAATCGTAGTCCGCTAATTCGTATTCCGGCATCTCGTGGCTTAAGTACTCGTATTGAAGTACGTAGCCCAGACCCTGCAGCAAATCCTTACCTAGCAATGGCTGCTATGCTTGCAGCGGGTCTTGACGGAATTAAAAATAAAATGACACCACCTCCATCAACAGACCGTAACATCTATGTGATGAACAAAGAAGAGCGTATGGAAGCAGGTATTAATGATCTTCCAGCAACTCTTAAAGAAGCACTTGAGAAGTTAAGAGCTGATGAAATTATTACAAGCGCTCTTGGAGAGCATGCTTTAGAACACTTCTGTGAAGCTAAGGAAATTGAATGGGATATGTTCAGAACCCAAGTTCATCCATGGGAACGCGAGCAATATATGTCAAACTACTAAGAGTATCAAATGAAAATATAGAATACCCCTCAATGTCCAAATGGCGTTGAGGGGTATTTTTTAGTGCTTGACGATGCACATTTCTGACCGTTTAAGAATGTACAAAATTACTCATCATCTTTTTCAAGTAGTTTATAATTCTGTATGAAGAACGACTATACTAACGACTGTTGAATGGTGTAAACGAATGTGGTTGAAGTTCAGAGAGGATTAGGCTGATCAATAGAAAAGCATTCCGAACCTAAAGCAAGTTCGGACGGGAGCAAGCTGAAAAAAGAAAAGCATTCCGAACTTAGGTCAAGTTCGGAAAGGATCATGCAGCCTTATATCCTTCTTTTGAACTCATAAGTTAATTGACCGCTGAGAGAATCAAAAAAAGAACCAATCAGAATTGGTTCTTTTCATTTACTCACATTCTAATGTACCGAGCGGAACACACCGATAACTTTTCCTAGAATTGAGCAGTTTTGTAGAATAATAGGCTCCATTGTTGAGTTTTCGGGCTGGAGTCTAATAAAATCCTTCTCCTTAAAGAAGCGTTTCACAGTTGCTTCGTCTTCCTCAGTCATTGCTACAACGATATCACCGTTATTAGCCGTTTGTTGTTGTCTAACAATAACCATATCTCTATCGAAAATTCCTGCCTCAATCATACTATCCCCTTGAATAATAAGGACAAATACTTTATCGTCACCAACAAATTTCTCCGGAAGGGGCAAGTAATCTTCTACATTCTCAAAAGCGGTAATTGGTTCTCCGGCAGTAACCTTACCAATAATAGGCACGTAGGTCGTATTAGGTGTGATTTGTTCAAATTCTCCGCCATTTAAATCTAGTACTTCAATGGCTCTAGGTTTAGTTGGGTCTCTACGAATAAATCCTTTTTTCTCTAGGCGGGATAAATGTCCGTGAACAGTTGAACTAGAAGCCAAACCTACTGCTTCACCAATTTCACGAACGGAAGGTGGATATCCTTTTTTACGAACTTCGTCTTTGATATAATCTAATATTTCTTGCTGCCGTTTCGATACCTTGTTCATTATGTAGCACCCCATTTTTTCTTTATCTTACCATAAATTATAAGGTAAACTGATCAAAAATGCAAACATAAGTTCTAAATAATTCTTGACTAGAACGAGTGTTCTGTTTATTATAAAGGAGAACAAATATTCCTATGTGCGAAAGTGAGTGTTTTTAATGAATAGAAATAGAAATCATTCGATCCAGGGTATGAGCTATATCGTAGTGTTTATGTTGTTAATTGCCTACTTGTTAATGTCGGTTCATGTTTCTGCGCAACCGAAATTTGACCATATACTAGAAGTTGAAGTCAATGTTGGAGATACACTCTGGTCTATCTCGAGTCAATATTCTGATAGAATGACAGTGCCAGCTTATATATCCTTAGTAAAAGCGGAAAACAATCTTAAAGACCATAACATTTATCCAGGGCAAGTCCTCCTATTACCACAGATAGAAAATAAGGAGGTTTCAACTGCACATGAACATGAAAGCAATTATTTATTGTCGAGTAAGCACTGATAAGGAAGCACAGCATTCCTCTATCTTGAGGCAAAAAGAAGAATTAGTTATGTTAGCAAAGAAAAATGATCTGGAAATATACAAAATAATTGAGGAAAAAGCTAGTGGGTATGAGATTGAGAGAGAAGGAATTTTTGAACTTTTAGATGATTTTAAAGAGAAAAGGGCAGATGTTTTATTGATCCAAGATGATACCCGGTTAGGAAGAGGAAATACGAAAATTGCTCTTGTGCATCAATTATTGAAAAATGAAGTGCAAATTCAAACAATAAATGATTCTGGAGAGTTAAAACTCTCAGAAACTGACACGCTAGTACTTAATATTGTTAGTATTGTTGAAGAATACCAACGGAAATTACATAATTTAAAAATAAAGCGAGGCATAAATAAAGCGATTGAGAATGGTTTTAATCCTCGCAAGAATTTAGGGAATACTAACTTAGGAGGCCGGACTAAAAAAGAGGTGCCGATCGAAGAAATTGTACGATTAAAAAGCATGAAATTAACCTTCCGAGAAATTGCAGCAACCTTAAGAGGATTTGGCTATGATGTTTCTAAGGCAACCGTCCACCGTCGTTACCAAGAATACCTTCAAGACAATCTGGATACGGTTGAAACTACATCTCTGAAAAATTAGTATTGTGTATACCTGAAAGTCATAATCAGGAGAACTTAGGAACAAACTAGTAAAAAGTTGAAAAGGTTTGAGCCTTGATGTACATTTTACAATAGGTCTAATCAACTTTTGGAGGTTAAGTTAATGTTATCTAGTGAAAAAATAAAACGTATTAATGAACTTGCAAAGAAGGCAAAACAAACAAGTCTTACAAACGAAGAAAGTAAAGAACAACAGCAATTACGTCAAGAATACATTCAGACGTTTCGCTCCTCTTTTGATAATCAACTACATTCAATTAAAGTGGTAGATGAAAAAGGAGAAGATGTCACGCCTGAGAAGTTGAAGGCGAGTAAGGAAAGTGTTAGAAGTAATTTAAAGCACTAATGTCTGCAAGTTTCGTCAAATCTTCATGATTTTTACCAGAGATTTCCTTGTTAAATTGGGAAAGAAGGTATATGATGAAAAACGAAGAAAAATGTAAAATGAGAATGGAAGGATGATCTTATATGTCAGTAAACGTTGACGAATTAGCAATTAATACGATACGGACTTTATCGATCGATAGTATTGAGAAAGCGAATTCTGGACACCCAGGAATGCCTATGGGAGCTGCTCCAATGGCATACGCACTTTTTGCAAAGTATATGAACCATAATCCGAATAATCCTAATTGGTTTAATAGGGACCGTTTTGTATTATCAGCGGGACATGGTTCGATGCTGTTATATAGCTTGCTACACCTTTCTGGTTATGACCTTTCTTTAGAAGACTTACAAAGCTTCCGTCAGTGGGGAAGTAAAACTCCAGGTCATCCAGAATTTGGACATACTCCAGGAGTAGACGCAACAACAGGCCCGCTAGGACAAGGTGTTGCCATGGCCGTTGGATTTGCAATGGCGGAGAGACATCTAGCTGCTAAATATAATAAAGATGGTCTACAAGTTGTTGATCATTATACATACTCGATTTGCGGTGACGGAGATTTAATGGAGGGTGTATCTGCTGAGGCAGCATCACTTGCAGGTCATTTAAAGTTGGGTCGATTAGTCGTTTTATATGATTCAAATGACATTTCTTTAGACGGTGAACTAAATCGTTCATTTAGTGAAAGTGTTGAAGATCGTTTTAAAGCGTACGGTTGGCAGGTAATTCGTGTAGAACAAGGAAATGATATTGCTGAGATCAATAAAGCGATTGAGCAAGCTAAACAAGACGAGCGTCCAACGTTAATTGAAGTGAAAACAACTATTGGTTATGGTTCGCCAAATAAAGCAGGCAAATCAGCTTCACATGGTGCTCCGCTAGGAAAAGATGAAATTAAATTAACGAAAGAAGCTTATAAATGGACATATGAGCAAGAGTTCCACATTCCTGAGGAAGTTACTGAAGTTTTTGCAGCTACTAAAGAAGCAGGAATTGCGAAAGAAGCAGAGTGGAATGAGTTGATGAAGAAATATGAGGAACAGTATCCTGAACTTGCAAGCGAATTAAAACTTGCAATCAACGGGGATCTTCCAGAAGGTTGGGACCAAAATCTACCTAGCTATGAAGGTGGCAAAGATAATGTGGCGACAAGATCTTCTTCTGGAGAAGTATTAAACGCCTTAGCGAAAAACGTATCGCAAATCTTTGGTGGGTCTGCAGACTTAGCTTCTTCAAACAAAACAATGTTAAGTGGTGCAGGTGATTTCACAAGGGATAGTTATGAAGGCCGAAATGTATGGTTTGGTGTTAGAGAATTTGCAATGGGAGCAGCTTTAAATGGAATGACACTTCACGGTGGTGTAAAAGCCTTTGGCGCAACTTTCTTTGTCTTCTCTGATTATTTACGAGCAGCTATTCGTTTATCAGCTTTAATGAAATTACCAGTAACGTATGTGTTTACACATGATAGCATCGCAGTGGGTGAAGATGGACCAACTCACGAACCTGTAGAGCAGTTGGCATCGCTTCGTGCTATGCCAGGTATTTCTGTGATCAGACCTGGTGATAGTAATGAGACGGTTGCAGCTTGGAAGCTTGCTTTAGAAAGCAAAGACGAGCCGACTGTACTTGTATTATCGCGACAAAATTTAATGACTCAACCATCAACACAAGAACTAGCATATGAAGGTGTAAAAAAAGGTGCTTATGTTATCTCGCCAGCAAACGGAGATACTCAAGGTATCTTGCTTGCTTCAGGTTCTGAGGTGCAATTAGCTGTTGAGGCGCAAAAACAACTCGAAGCTGAAGGGATCTTTGTTTCAGTAGTAAGTATGCCAAGCTGGGATCGCTTTGAAAAGCAGTCGAAAGAATACAAAAATTCTGTGATTCCTCAAGATATTAGAGCGCGTGTTGCAATTGAAATGGGCTCATCTATCGGTTGGCATAAATATACTGGGGACATGGGTGAGGTTATCGCTATCGATCAGTTTGGTGCATCGGCTCCAGGTGAGAAAATAATGGAAGAGTACGGATTTACAGTAGAAAACGTTATTGCAAAATTAAAAGCTACTCTAGAACTTTAATTAAATTTACGAGGCTGACCTATAGGAGTGTCAGCCTCGTAGTATTTTTTGCCTCAGACACACTAATCATCATGATCTGACAAAAGTAGTGTAGTATTTCTCCGTTATTTGACAATCATTTCTTTGGACATGCTTTATAGTTAGATTAGTTATTGATCTATAAGCTAGTGCAAAAGGAAAAAATTTCCTTGTATAAAGAAATGTGTGAATGGGGGAATAATAAATGAGGCACTATTACATCTATTTATTAAAGCCTGAAATTGCTATGAATTATTTTGGTAAAGAGTGGTTGATTTTTCAACTTTTTGTTGAAGGGGAAACTGAAAAACAAGAACTCAGAGCCATCGTCCAAAAACAAATTGAGTATATAAGTGGAACTATTCCTACATTACAAATCAAAAAAGGTTTAGAGAAAGCGTTGCGGACTCGTAATGACTTTTATGTGATAAGTGATCATTATTACCTCGATAACAAAGCTCTAGACAGCAAGGCTGTCTTGAAAGATCATGGGAGTATGCTAACGATCTCTGCAAGTGGTTCCTACCAAGCCGAAACAATCTTTTTTGAAGTGTTAAGGCAAATAAACCCTGCTTTTTTTGCAATGGATTTCGAAAATCGTAACTATGGCTGGTTAAATCCAGTAAAACAAGTTAATTATATTTAATACTTTTATTCAATAATTTATTAGGTTATAATGAATTGGATGCAAATGCATGGCTGCCTATCGATAGGCACAACTAGAAGGAGGATATAGAGAATGTGGATTAATATTTTAATCGGCGTATTATCATTAATTGCCGGTGTTGCGATTGGCTTTTTTATTGCCCGCAAAACAATGATGAACTATCTTAAGAAAAACCCACCTATTAACGAAAAGATGTTGCGCGTAATGATGATGCAAATGGGTATGAACCCATCACAGAAAAAAATTACGCAAATGATGAAAGCAATGAACAACCAAATGAAGTAATAAAGGACAAGCACTCCATTTTGGAGTGTTTTTTCATATTGCCAACTATAGGTCGTTGCCAAGCTTGTGCCCTTACCACACTTTGCCGGAAGCTTTAGAGAATAAATCGTCGAAAAAAGAGGTTATCGGTAGGATCATATAGAAGTTCGGTGGTGTTGAATATTGATTATTGCATTTAATTGCTATATCGCCAAAATACCATTATTGTTATAATTAAATAGGTTATTTCCTAAAGAGGGTGAATTATAAATTGATTGATGAACAGTTTCATATACCAAAAGTATCGATTAATCAGTGGAATGCAGAAAAATATTTAACGATTGATGTTCGCTCACCTCTAGAGTTTGAAGAATCCTCCTTACCTAATGCAGTTAATGTACCGATCTTTAATAATGAAGAACGAGTAAAGGTAGGAACAGCCTATAAGCAACTTGGAAAAGCTGTAGCAATTAAATTAGGGTTAGCGATTTACTCAAAAAAAATCACGGAGATTTTCGATACGATCTTAAAACTAAAAGAACAGCATCCCAATGAAAAGGTAGTGATCGTTTGTGCTAGAGGCGGTATGAGAAGTAGCACGATTGCCTCGACATTAAATATGCTGGGAATGCATTGTTACCAATTAGACGGCGGGTTTCGTTCTTACCGGAAATTAATTATGGACAAGCTGGAAAACTATTCAGCTTTTATAAAAAGATTTTTTATTGTTTCAGGAAATACAGGTACAAGAAAAACCGTTGTGTTACAGCGCTTGAAACAAGAGGGGTATCCTATTATTGATCTAGAGGGTTTAGCTGCACATCGTGGTTCGGCTTTTGGTGGAATTGGCTTGAAAGCGAGAACACAAAAGCAGTTTGATGCACTACTTGTTGAGGAATTAGAAATCCATCAAAATTCCCCTTATATTATTATTGAATCCGAGAGTAAAAGAATAGGAAATATTATCGTACCAGATTTTATTATTCATGGGAAAAAAGCTGGTATTAACATCGAATTGCTACATCCGCTAGAACAAAGAGTTCAGCATTTGATTGAGACGTATCAGCCAAATAAGTATGGTCAGGAAGTGTTCGAAGCATTTCTGGCTATCAAGAAACGAATGCAAGTGGATATTGCTAATGAAATTGAAGTTTTATTAAAGACTCAACAATACGAACGAGCATTTGAAATGCTACTTACAACTTATTATGATCCGCAATATAATCACGCATCTCTCCATTATCATCAAATAAATCACCAGATACAGTTTACTGATGTAAATGAAGCTGTTGAAGGTGTAAAAAATGTCATAGCAAAATATGAATATCAATTTAGTACATGTGAAGGAATGGCATAACAACCATTCTACTTTTTTGTTTAAAGAGGTATTTGTTAAGACTAGTTATTTGACAGTTTGAGTTATAGTCAAGTATTTGCTATGAGCGTTAAAGCAACAATCAAAAAAAACGAACGATGAAGAAATTTCGTTGCTGGAAGTTTTTACTTCTAACAACTTCGTTTGTCTGATAAAATTAACTTTGCTTATGTTTGAAAAATAAAGAGAACTTGAGGAGAAAAATATGAAGGTTTTTATAGACTTAATGTGGTTCTTTAAGGAAGAGAAAAAGAAATACTTGTCTGGAATTCTTTTACTGGCGTTTGTCTCAATCTTGTCATTAATCCCGCCTTATATTGTTGGTGTTATCGTCGATCATATTGAGGGTAAGTCGCTTACTATGTCGATTTTATATTTATGGGGCGGTGTATTAATCGGGGTGGCTGTAGCTGTTTATGTGTTTCGCTATTTATGGCGGATCATGATTTTCGGAGCGTCAATTCGGCTGGCACGAAAATTACGAAACCAACTTTACGAACATTTTACAAAAATGTCTCCTAGATTTTATCATTCAAGACGAACTGGGGACCTTATGGCTCATTCTACAAACGATATTCGTGCGGTTGAACAAACGGCAGGTATTGGTATTTTAACTCTGGTTGATTCCCTGTTAATGGGTGGCTTTGTTATTATTACGATGGCGACGACGATTAGCTGGAAATTAACATTAATTGCTCTTATTCCAATGCCTTTTATGGCTCTTGCAACTAGTTATTATGGATCATTACTTCATGACCGATTTGGTAAAGCGCAAGCTGCGTTCTCTAGTTTAAATGATAAAGTTCAAGAAAGTATGTCTGGCATCAGAGTGATCAAGACATTCGGTTACGAAAAAGATGATGTAGAATCTTTTCGCTCAAAATCTGAAGATGTCGTTCAAAAAAACATCTCCGTAGCCAGGGTTGATGCTCTTTTTGATCCGACAATTTCACTTATTGTTTCGATCTCCTACTTCTTAGCGATCTTTTTTGGTGCTAGATATGTTGTTTCGGGTGAACTGACTATTGGTGAATTAACTAGTTTTACAATTTATTTAGGGTTGCTCATTTGGCCAATGCTAGCGTTTGGATGGTTATTTAACATTGTAGAAAGAGGACGTGCTTCTTACAACCGCGTTTCATCTTTACTAAAGGTTCAAGCCGAGATTACTAATCTTGAAAATGCAGCGACAGAGCAACCGACAGGCGATATAAACTATCAAATTGATCAGTTTTCATACACCGATGAGGAAGTAGTGTTAAAGGATATCAATTTTACCCTAAGAAAAGGTGAAACTTTAGGGGTGGTTGGTCGAACTGGTAGTGGAAAAACAACGTTAATGAAGCTATTTATGCGACAGTTTGATATCACTGATGGCGCCATTTATTTTTCTGATCGACCAATTAAAGAATACTCCATAGATGCGCTACGGAAGTCAATTGGGTATGTACCACAAGATCACTTTTTATTTTCAGCGACAATAGCTGATAATATTGCCTTTGCAAAACCAAATGCGACAATGTCAGAAATTATTGCAGCTGCAAAACTTGCTTCCATTCATGAGGACATCGTTCAATTACCTGAAGGGTATGAAACGATTGTGGGTGAACGTGGCGTTACCTTATCCGGTGGTCAAAAACAACGGATTTCGATCGCTAGGGCACTAATTGCCAACCCTGAGGTACTTATTTTAGATGATAGTTTATCAGCTGTTGATGCTAAAACTGAAGAAGCTATTTTAGATGCATTACGCGAAGTACGTCAAGAGAAAACAACGATGATCACTGCGCACCGCTTAAGTGCTATTAAACATGCAGATCTAATTATTGTCTTAGATGCAGGGGAAATTATTCAAAATGGTACGCATGAAGAGTTAATGGCGCAGGATGGTTGGTATAAAGAAATGTATGAAAAGCAAAAGCTGGAATCACTTGTAGAACAAGGAGGCTCAAAAGATGAGTGAGAAAAGTAAAGAAACTTTATTGTTTGAGCCGATGAACCAAAAAATAGTTTTTAAACGACTGTTAGGTTATACAAAGCCTCATCTCCGTTGGTTAACAATTGCTTTTGTGTTATTACTTCTGGGTACTGGGGCTCAAATTATTGGTCCTATTCTTGTCAAGATCTTTATTGACGATTATTTAACACCAAGAGTATTTGATTTTCAACCATTGTTCTGGTTAGGCGCAGGGTATCTAGGGTTACACTTTGCAAGTGTTGCAATTACCTATGTCCAGCTATTTTTGTTTCAAAAGATTGCCTTACAAATTATTCAACAATTGCGGATCGACGTGTTTGCCAAAGTCCAAGAATTAGGTTTAGCGTTTTTTGATAAGTTTCCAACAGGGGGCCTTGTTTCGCGTATTACCAATGATACGGAGACGATTAAAGACCTATATGTGAGTGTCCTTTCAAATTACGTTCAAAATTTAATGTTTTTAATTGGTGTCTTTGTTGCGATGTTTTATTTAAATGTTCGACTTGCTCTTTTTTGTTTGTTTATTCTGCCAATTTTACTTATTCTAATGCAAACATACCGCCGCTTTAGTTCTAAGTTTTATGCGGAAATGAGTGAGAAATTAAGTCAACTAAACGCAAAAATTAATGAGTCAATTCAAGGAATGACTGTAGTTCAAATTTTTCGTCAAGAAAAACGTCTAAGGAAAGAGTTTGAAACAATTAACGATGAACATCAAAGAGCTTGGTTAAAGAGTATTAAGCTTGATGGATTATTGTTAAGACCAGCGGTTGATTTTGTGTCGATTATGGCTTTAATTTTAGTTCTTAGTTATTTTGGTATTACTTCATTTAATAGTCCTGTTGAAATTGGTGTGTTGTATGCGTTTATTAACTATTTAGATCGTTTCTTTGAACCTGTTAATCAAATGATGATGCGGTTATCGATTTTTCAACAAGCACTCGTATCGGCAAGTCGTGTTTTCCGCCTGCTTGACCATGATGAGATTGCTCCAAAGAAAACTGGAGAAGGAAATCCTTTGATTGAAAAAGGGGAAGTTGAGTTTCGTAACGTAAGCTTTTCTTATGATGGGAAACATCAAGTTCTGAAAAATATTTCTTTTACCGCTAAAAAAGGTGAGACAGTGGCACTTGTCGGTCATACAGGCAGTGGGAAAAGTTCGATTATTAATTTATTGATGCGTTTTTACCCAGGGGTTCAAGGTGATATTTTACTAGATGGCGTTTCAATAGAGAACTATGCGAATGAAGAACTTCGAAGAAAAATGGGACTGGTGCTTCAAGATCCATTTTTGTTCGTTGGTACAGTTGAGGAAAACATTAAATTTTATAATCATGAATTAACCAAAGCAGATATTGTTGCGGCTGCGCAATTTGTTCATGCACACCCCTTTATTGAAAATCTCCCTGGGGGGTATGACGCCAAAATTGGTGAACGTGGTTCTACTCTTTCAAGTGGTCAAAGGCAGTTGCTTTCTTTTGCTCGTACAATTGCCTTAAATCCAAGTATTCTTGTTTAGATGAAGCGACAGCAAATGTTGACACCGAAACAGAAGGAGAAATTCAAAAGCATTAGAAAAAATGCGCCAAGGTAGAACAACAATTGCGATCGCACACCGCCTCTCAACGATACAGGATGCCGACCAAATTTTGGTGTTGCATCAAGGTGAAATTGTTGAACGGGGAACGCATCAGGAGCTAATTCAGCAAGGTGGGCTATACCACAAAATGTACTTGCTGCAGCAGGGTGATCCAGAAGAAATTGAATCTGTAACAACTTCTGAATTGGCTTAAGGAAAATATTAATTGTGAATAATTTGAGAAACTAACACAGTAGGATAAAAAATCTGCTGTGTTTTTTATTGACAAAAATACTATGTGGGGGTATGGTATATGTAGAGGTGATGACATGGAAAAAGAAATTTTAAATATTCCCCTTCATCCTGAGAAGAGTCCTGCTGTCAGGCGCCGAGAGGAAGAAAAACAGCAACTTGTAAATCGATTGAAACGTGTCGAGGGACAAGTTAGAGGAATCCAACGTATGATTGAGGAAGATCGCTATTGTGTCGATGTCTTGGTTCAAGTATCAGCAGTTTCAGCAGCGTTAAAGAAAGTTGGGTATACCCTTTTAGAGCACCATACAAGAGGTTGTGTTAGTCAAGCCGTTGCAGATGGTGAGGGAGATGAAGCAATCGAAGAATTGATGAAGGTTATCCAGCAATTTTCGAAATCATAAAAAAGTCAGGTGATATATATGGGTGAGAAGAACGTTCAATTAAACATCGGGGGTATGACTTGTGCTGCTTGTTCTTCCCGAATTGAAAGAGTTCTAAATAAACAGGAAAGTGTAACTGCCACTGTTAATTTAGCGATGGAAAAAGCTGCAATTAGCTTTGATCCAGCTCAAACTTCCATAAAGGAAATTGAGGAAAAAATTGAAAAGCTTGGCTTTGAGGTCCAAAAGTCAAAGGTCGATCTAGATATTAAAGGAATGACCTGTGCGGCTTGTTCAGCTAGAATTGAAAAGGTCGTTAATAAACTTGAAGGTGTTCAGCAAGCGACTGTGAATTTGCCACTTGAACGTGCAACAATTGAATACGTGGAGGGGGTAACTACAGAGGATGAGATCATACAGCGCATCGAAAAGATCGGCTTTAAAGCTTCAGTTCGTAAAGAAGAAAGAGCGGAAGTTTCAAAGGACAAAGAAGTAGCACGACAGAAACGAATGTTTATCATTGCGTTAATATTCTCTGTACCGTTATTTATAACAATGATTGATCATTTCTATCCAGAAAAAATGATCTTACCTCATTGGTTTATGAATGGGTATTTGCAATGGGCATTAGCTACTCCTGTTCAATTTTATGCGGGGCTTCAGTTTTATAAGGGGGCCTATAAATCACTTCGTGGTGGAAGTGCGAACATGGACGTATTAGTTGCCATGGGGACATCCGCTGCCTATTTTTACTCAGTTTGGCTAGTACTCCAAGGAGATGTATATCTCTTTTTTGAAACGAGTGCAGTTATTATTACATTAATCCTACTAGGAAAATTATTAGAAGCTAGAGCAAAAGGACGTACGTCTGAAGCGATTAAAAAGTTAATGGGTCTTCAAGCAAAAAAAGCTACAATTATCCGTGATGGGATCGAAAAAGAAATTGCGATCGAAGATGTTCGTATGGGAGATATCGTGCTTGTTAAACCAGGTGAAAAAATTCCGGTTGATGGGATTGTCGTCGAAGGGCATACAAGTATTGATGAATCGATGTTAACTGGTGAAAGTATCCCTGTAGATAAAAGTATTGATGATGAAGTAATTGGAGCTACAATTAATAAGCATGGTTCGTTTAAATTCAAGGCAACGAAGGTTGGTAGAGAAACGACCTTGGCGCAAATTATTAAGGTTGTTGAAGAGGCCCAAGGTTCGAAAGCGCCAATTCAACGATTAGCAGATATTATTTCAGGTTATTTCGTGCCGGTGGCTGTTTTAATCGCAGTTCTATCATTTGTTACATGGTACTTTATCCTAGGGGCAAGTTTCCAAGAGGCGTTGATTAACTTTACTGCAGTACTTGTCATTGCTTGTCCGTGTGCTTTAGGGCTTGCAACACCTACTTCCATAATGGTTGGTACTGGACGTGGGGCTGAAAACGGCATCCTTTATAAAGGTGGAGAGCATCTAGAACGTGCTCATAAAACCGATACTGTTGTTTTAGATAAAACAGGGACAATTACCAAAGGTGAGCCTGAACTAACTGATGTTGTTTCTGTAAACGGCTGGGATCAGGAAGAACTACTAAAGCTCGCAGCATCAATTGAAAAAGGCTCTGAGCATCCACTTGGGCAAGCCATTGTGAAGGCTGCAAAAGAAAAAGCAATAGAGCTAAATAGTGTGGAACATTTTGAAGCAATTCCAGGTCATGGCCTAAAAGCCGTTTACGAAGGGAAAGAAGTATTTATTGGTACACGAAAATTACTTCGTGAAAATAAGATTGATTTTCAAACGTTTGAAACTGAGATGACTCGCTTAGAAACAGAAGGAAAAACGGCAATGCTCATAAGTGTAAATGATCAGTTAGCCGGTGTGATTGCTGTGGCTGACCAAGTGAAGGATAGCTCGAAAGAAGCAGTTCATCAATTAAAGAAAATGGGCTATACAGTGATCATGCTTACAGGTGATAACGAGCGAACAGCAAAAGCGATTGCTAAGCAAGTTGATATTGATCATGTATTCTCAGAAGTATTACCAGATCAAAAAGCGTTTAAAATAAAAGAATTAAAAGATCAAGGCAAAAAAGTAATTATGGTAGGGGACGGCATTAATGATGCCCCAGCTTTAGCCCTTGCTGATATTGGAATGGCGATCGGTACTGGTACAGATGTTGCCATGGAAGCCGCTGATATCACATTAATGCGTGGAGATTTACGCTCAATTCCAGAGGCAATCAAGTTAAGTCGAGCAACAATGCGGAATATTAAGCAAAACCTTTTCTGGGCATTTGTATATAATTCCATTGGTATTCCAATTGCGGCTGCTGGATTATTGGCACCTTGGATTGCCGGCGCAGCAATGGCATTTAGTTCAGTTTCAGTTGTTAGTAACTCTTTACGCTTAAAACGCGTAAAAATTAAATAAAATATATGAGTAGGGAGTTGTTTTAAATGGTAGAAGTAACAATTTCAGTTGAAGGTATGAGTTGCGGTCATTGTAAAGCTGCAGTAGAAGGAGCTTTATCAAAAATAGATGGCGTAGCAAGTGCGGAAGTAAATCTAGCCGCGAAAAATGTAACAGTACAATTTGATAGTGCAAAAGTTAGCGAAGCAACGCTTAAAAATGAAATTGAAGAAGCAGGCTATGACGTGGTTTAATTGTAAATAATAGTTGAGAAGGAGGTGGGAACACCTCTTTCTTTTTCGTATCTATAATTACCCCCTACCCTACTCTATAAATTAGTTCCTGCATACAACAAGTCATTCAGGGATAGATTTGAAAGGCGGTTTCAAAATGTTCGTAAGCGATTACTTATCATTTTAAATGCGATTGTTATTATCGCGTTTTTCTGGATGGGACAAAAACAACAAAGCTTTGAAATGAATACCGGACTCCCGACATTACCTTTAGTTGGTTATCAAGCCCCTTCGTTTAGCTTAGAAACGTTTGAAGGTGAGTTGGTAAGCTTTGATGATGATCTAGTAGGAAGACCGATGCTCATTAACTTTTGGGCCTCCTGGTGCCCACCTTGTCGAGCGGAGATGCCAGACTTAGTTGAAGTAGCTAAGCAATATGAAGAGCAGATTAGCTTCATAGGCATTAATGTGGCTACACAAGATACTAATAGTCAAAGTCAGGCTTTTCTTGATGAATTTCACGTACCGTATCCTAATTTAGTTGATAAAACGGGAGCTGTAGCAAGACTGTATCAAGTTCCGCCGATACCAGCAACGTTAGTCATTGACAAAAATGGACAGGTTGTCTTTCGAAAATTAGGTGGTATGACGAAATCAGAAATCATTGCTGCGGTTCAAAGAGTGATTGAAGGGAGTGAACCAGATGCTAGGTGAGTTGGATGGAGTTCAGTTAGGACCTATTTTTTTATCCTTTTCTTTATTAAGCTTAGGACTTAGCATTTTATTGGCTTATTGGACAGTGGGGTATTTAGTAAAAAAGAATTACCCAGACCTTAGCCCAAAATTACTAAATACATTGCAAACGAGCGGGTTACTTTTTTTGATAACGTTTAAAATATTGCCATTTATTTTTCATCCTGCATATATATTTACTCCTTCAAAACTGTTAATCTATTCAGGTGGCCCTTATGCGGTTCAAATTTCGACCTTTGTGTCACTTAGCTATTTTTCCTATTCCTTTTATAAAGAAAAATGGCCAATTAGGTTTCTTGATTATCTGGCAATTTCAGCATATATTTACTTAATTGTTAATAGCCTACTTCTAAAAAATTACGGAGTTGCCACTCCTTATAATTTTGGCTTTACGATTGACGGAACGTTATATCACCCAGTGAACCTTTATTACTTGTTGTTTTATAGCCTGCTACTACAAACCATGATTACATTGTTTCAAAAACAAAGAGCAGGGGTCTTGGCTATCATGCTACTACTAGCTTACTTTTTTATTCAGGTTATGATCAGTCCATTTCTGTAATTCGATAATAGATTAAATTTCATCATTACAAACTAAATAAAGTTGCGACTGGTTCTATGCAACTTTATTTAGAACTTAGTAGCGCAAAAAATGACTGATGAAATTCATTAAAAATAAATATTTTGTGTTATAATGATCGATATATTGTTTATAAAGAGGAGGTACCGGCTGTTATATGACTTATTTAGCAACTGGAATAGCCATTTTTATGGCGTTTATGGCGTTTTTTATCCGTATGAAGGCAGCAAAAAAACCAGCCACTGTGAAAAAAATTGTATTGCCACCAATGTTTATGTCGACTGGTTTTCTAATGTTTTTATACGAACCAGCTCAAATAAGTTATCTCCAAGTTTTAGAAGCTCTAGCAGTAGGGTTATTTTTCTCTTTATTCTTAGTTAGAACTTCAAAATTTGAAATTCGAGATGGACACATTTTCTTAAAGAAAACAAAATCATTTTTATTTATCTTAATTGGTCTCTTAGCTGTTCGGCTTATTTTAAAATACATTTTAGGGTTCCATATTGACCCAATGCACCTGAGTGGGATGTTCTTTATAGTTGCTTATGGAATGATCGTCCCTTGGCGGATTTCGATGTTCATTAGTTTTAAAAAATTACAACGACAGCTTCAAAAAATGGAATTTACAGATACAGATGTAAAGGAAACGGTTGTTTCAACACAGCCATAAAAAAAGCAGCTACCCAGGTAGCTGCTTTTACCGTTTATAGACGAAATGAGCAAGGAGACAGGTGAACTGTCTCTTTGCTCATTTCACGCCTCAGTGAAGAGTCAAGCAATGCTTGGTTACGATCAAAAATCAACACAATTTTAGTTGTAGCAATTATAAATATTGATAGTACGTAGATTTATCAATATTTTTTTCAGCGAGTTTTTTAATGAGGAATTTATGATCTCGCTTTGGTGTGGCTAAACAGTACCCTTTAATAATATGATCTCTAGAAATTTCTTCAGCCTGATCCTCTAAAGCAAGCTCACCAATTTTCCCTTTTATTTTGTCACGAGCAACATCTCTAAATAACATTGGAACAGGTTCAACTAATTCTTCTAAGAAAGCTTTACCTTCCTCATCCCAAAGATCTTTTGTTTGTTCAATATAGTAATCCTGCCAGTCTAAAATCGACTTGCCGTCTTCCTTTGGCATCTTTTTTAGAAACTTACGAAACATAAAATAGCCACCGATACACATAAGGACAAAAATAAATACTGACCAAAATAACATAAACCACATGAATATTTCATTAGGCATTTTAAAAGTCACCTCTAAATAATTTACAATTATAAAACATTGTAGCATAAAACACTGTTTAGATGTTAATTATCGAAACGCTAATAGACAAAACATAGTAAAATAGTACTAAAAATTTCGAAAAAGAAAGCGTTTTCATTCAGATTTTTTACTCTATGTGGTATATATAAATAGAGAGAGAAAGAGGAGGAGAAAAGATGGAGAAAAAATCGACGCATTTCGAAACAAAGGTTATTCACACGGGATATGATTCAAAGGACCATTTGGGGAGTTTATCAACGCCGATCTATCAAACGTCAACGTTTACTTTTGATACAGCTGAACAAGGTGAACGTTTTTTTGCTGGTGAAGAAAAGGGTTATATTTATTCAAGATTGGGAAATCCAACCGTTACGGTTTTACAAGAGAAAATTGCCGAAATTGAAGAAGGTGAAGCTTGCTTAGCCTTCGGATCTGGTATGGCTGCTATTTCTGCAGTTCTTTTATCATTAACAAAAGCTAACGATCATGTAGTTGTTTCACAAGGAATTTATGGGTGTACTTATGGATTATTGACGTTAATGGAAGAGAAATATAATATTAACCATGATTTTTGTTTAATGGAAAACGAACAACAACTTAGAGAATTAATCAAACCTGAAACAACGTGTATTTACCTTGAAACTCCTATTAATCCTACTATGAAAGTGATAGATTTAGAGATGGTTGTATCGGTTGCAAAAGAATACAACCTTCCAGTCGTAGTTGATAACACCTTCTGTTCTCCATATTTACAAAAGCCACTAGAACTAGGATGTGATGTAGTTATCCATAGTGCTACGAAATACATTTGTGGTCATGGTGATGTTGTCGCAGGCTTAGCGGTAGGCAGCCAAGAACTAATGGCAAAAATCGCGATGACAACACAAAAAGATATAGGTGGCATTCTAGCGCCTTTTGATGCATGGTTATTGTTACGTGGTTTGAAAACTCTACCAATTCGAATGGATAGACACTGTGAAAATACATTAAAACTTGTTGAATGGCTAAAAACTGAACCGTTGATCAAAGCAGTGTACTACCCTGGTGACCCAAACCATCCAGATTACGAAATTACAAAAAAACAAATGAAACATGGTGGTGGCCTATTTTCCTTTGAATTAAACGGAACAAAGCAACAAATCCAAACCTTTATGAACGGGTTAAAAATGATAAAAATTGCCGTTAGCCTTGGGGACGCCGAATCGTTAATACAGCACCCGGCAACGATGACTCACTCTGTCATTCCGGAGGATGTGAGATTATCAATGGGCATAACCGATCAACTGATTCGTTTATCTGTCGGCCTTGAGGCTTGGGAAGATATCCGTGATGATATCAAACAAAGTCTTGAACTAATATAATAATATACTATGAAGCGGTGCTGTCGGAACAGCATCGCATTTTTATGCTTATTTAAGTGAGTGATTCGAAAAGTGCTTTTTTAAGATTGTTTCTATTGTCTTGAATGAATCTCAATGCATATTAAGCAATTTAAAATGAGCTAAATGTTAGCTACAAATACCCTGTCCGATGTATTTTTGCAGCATAAACTATTAATGCGAGGTACGTAAATCTCGTAATATCCTAATAAAGGAGTGATAAATATGTCACATTGTCACAGACCTTCAAACAACTTTGCGTTAATCGTCGTGTTGTTTATCCTATTAGTTATTGTCGGGACTGCGTTTGTTAGACCTTACTAAGGGGAGTGAAAGAGTCAACATCCTTACGTGTTGACTCTTTCAATTTTGTTTATCTCAAATAACGTAAATTGGTTCCTATATATTTTTGCAACTTGGAATGAAGCTCCCTTTGCCGTAATAAATAATTTATAGGGTAGAGAGGAGTGATAAGGTTGTCAGAAGGATTACAACAGCATTTTTATACGGTTCGACCAGGTGATACGGTTTACAATATCGCCAAAAGGTGGGAATTGCCGATTGAATCTCTTATTGCAGCTAATAATTTAGTGTCTCCCTATATCATTTTTATCGGTCAGCAACTCTCGATGCCAATCGGAGTAACGCACTATCGGGTTCAACAGGGGGATTCGCTATACAGGATTTCTGAAAAATATGGGATTCCGTTATCATTACTTATTGAAGCAAATAATTTGCTACCTCCCTACGTAATCTATCCTGACCAACTCGTTGTGGTTCCACCAGGAGCAGCTTATTATGTAGTACAACAGGGGGATTCGCTTTATCAAATCGCAAGAAGATATAACGTCATTACGGCTGGGATTTATAACTTTGAACTAATTCGTCAAGTAAATGATCTACCATCAACCATCATTGTTCCAGGAATGAGACTCATCATTCCTTATGCGCCCACTGGTGAGATCGGATTAATTGCCTATACTTCTGATCATGGTGGTGATTATGATATTTGGCTCTATAACTTGAGGAACGGCGTTCATGCTCAACTTACTTATGGTCAAGCGGATTATTTTACAATACCTTTTTGGTCCCGTGATAGTCGCTATATTGCTTTTGTAGGAAAGGACTTTATTGTCTATGTCGTTGAGGTTAGTAGCGGGGCGGTCGCCCAAATTGATCAATTAGTGGAAGGTGAAGTCCACACTCTCGATTGGTCCTTTGATAGTCAAAGATTAGCTTATACGAAGCAAAATCAAATTATTTTATATAACATTAGCTCTCATCAATCCCAAATGATTAACGAACCTAGTCCCACGGACGTTCAATGGTTTCCAGATGGAACGACACTTTTATTTCAAACCGCAGATTTTACGGGGATTAGTCAGTTATTCAGAATTAGTATTGACCAAACAAGTATTCAGCAATTAACGATGAACCAACAAGGGCCGCTAAATCACGTTCGACTGGCTTCTAATGGTCGTTTTGTACTCTATACAACCCCGGGTGCTAGTATTTCCCTTATTTATACTGTGGACATTTTCACTGGTCAAGTGTTCGAAGTGAGAGGCGGTCCACTTGCTAAAAATTATTTTCCTGAATGGTCATTAGATTCCAAGAACATCGCTTATAGTGCGACCGCTTTTCTGGAGCAAGGATATTATTCACTTATTAGAACTGTCGGGAACAGAGGGGAGAATGACCGGACCTGGGCGATATCCGATTGCTTTGCGACCCCAGTTACTTGGTCTCCTGATAGCCCAAAAATAGTCTACCTTTCTGGTTGTCAGAGTGCGGCAGTTGCAAGTGAAATGTGGTATGTTGACCTTAATCACCCTGTACCAATTCAACTAATAAGTGGTAGATCTATTCAATCTATGAGATGGTCTCCAACCCAAATGACACTACCTAGTAGAGTATACTCAAATGAGGAATTTAACATAAGACTGCAATATCCAATGAATTGGTTCCGAGTAAATCCCGAAAGGTACGAAGGGACAGATGGCTTTTTTCAAATCGCTGCTATTAATGCTGGTCCCGAAATTGATGTGGTTTGTCAGGATGAAGCATTTCATCAATTACTACCCTATGGTACACAGCCAAGGATTGTCCATACAATGCTTCAAAATCAAGATGCATGTTTTATTTTTCCTTCCGCTGATCAACCTGAAGGGATGAAGGGCCAAGCAGCACTAATTGTCAGGTACCCAAGCCTAATAAAAATTGGAGGTTCAACCTATAATTATTTCATTCTATGGGCGAGCAAGGAACATATAAATCAACTAGCATCGACACTTGCGTTTTTATCATCCTAATGTAGCGAATATCCTTGAAGAATCAAAAGAGGACGCACCGTTGGAACGTCCTCTAGGAATTACAATGAATGTTCACTTTCACCAATAAGTGTAACAAATATAGTTGAAGAAGCAATTATGTAGAGAAAAGTGAACTTTTCAAGGAAGATAAATTACAGGAATTGTAGACCCCATTTACAGAAACTAAAAAAGCTCCTCCCATATACGGATATGGAAGGAGCTTTTTGTTTTTTTTTAGTCGTACATCTCCCATGCTAACTTAAGTGACTCAATGATATAATCTGCAATTTCTTCAACATCTTGGTTATCGGTAGTTAACTTTGAATTGTGCAAAGAATAGCTACTTTTTCTTTTGTGAAAAAGTTCTTCGATTTCCTCAAGACTACGTCCCTGAAGTACAGGTCTACTATCAATTAAGATATTAAGTCGATCCTTCCATGATTCCCAAGAAACATCTAAATAAAAGACAATACAATTTCTTAAACAAATTTCACGAATGTCCTTTTGGAGAAAAGCGCCTCCACCAACAGAAATGATTTTTAGACGTTGTGTACAAAAGGTACTAATCATACTTTTTTCCTTGGCGCGAAAGGCTTCTTCGCCTAATGTTTGGAATATCTCAGAGATTGGCATACCAAATTCTTTGACAATCTCTTGATCAACATCTATAAATGATCGATATAATTTTTAGCAACAAGTTCACCAATCGTAGTTTTTCCAGAGCCCATAAAACCGATAAAAACAATGCTTTTTTCTCTTAATGAAACGAAGTTCGTCTGCATATTCCTACACTCTTTTCTATTTATTTAAATAGTTGATAATCGTTGGAGTACTACGTAGTTATTTTACATCACATCATACCATTAAATCAAAAGACATTGAAGCCCAAAACCTAACAGTGTGTTGAATTGGTAGAGAGCGTAATTAGTGATTTTTTGTCTTGAAAAAAAGAGTTTGAGTGATTTCTGTCATTTTGGTTAAAAATAGAAGAAAATCTGAAAGTTACATGAAAGGTAGTTTCAATGAGAAAAGTTTTATTGTTTGAAGAAGCAGTCTATCCACGTGCTCTTGAGAAGGAGTTCTACTATTATTGTCTACTTCGGCAATTGTCTTTGAGCAAATATTTAATAACCTATTTACTCTACACATTTCTTCACCTTTTGATGATCATCCCGAAGAAAAAATACCTCGAGCTTCGCTTGGGTTTTCTGAAGGATGTCAATAATCTTGAGGAGAAGGTCAATTCCTTTTGGCAGTCTGGAAGAAAGCAATTTATGAACCATGTTTCAGTAGGGAAGATTGTCTGGATCAGTGAGTACCCTTACGTTTTACTAAGGGACATTGCCAACCAACACAAGGTTGAGATAGTGGCTAATACGTATGATATCAATGCCAAAGCATTTTACTCTTTTGAAGCTGTCGAGCAATTATATGAAAAAACATCTTTAAGTGAAAAAACGCGGATTTTTGCCAATTATCATTCCAAGCTAAAAAAAATGAAAGATGCAGAGTTTGTGATCGTTTATAATCATAAATTTTTCGTTACTAGTAGACGGTTCTGGGTATACAAACTTCTAAATTTAGCTTATACCTTTTTTATGCTTTTGATGATGGGACTATCTCTTGGTCTTATCAGCATGTATTTTGGAGCAGCTTATTTTCTCATGCCGATGTTCATTTCGTATTTTAAAGTGGAAAATTTGCTCTTTTTAAATGTTTTGCCGGTGGTATTAATTATATTTTTGCTATATTTTATTTTTAACAGGGCTTGGGTAAGTTTCCTACTTACATCAATAGTCATCATGGGGTTAACCTGGATCAATTATTTCAAGCTCTTAATTCGAAACGATCCTTTATTAGCGATGGATGTAAACTTATTTTTTGAATCAATGAATATGGCTGGTAAGTATGTAATAGAGTTAGACTGGAAGATCATCTCTGTGATTGTTGCCTGTATTCTCGGAACAGCAGTAGCGTTCTATTGGGTAAAGGGGAGGATCGATTTCATTCGTTTTCGAACGCTTGGCATCGTTGTGCTTGTAGTGGTAAGTTTGTATTCGTATAAAAATCTATACGCAAACGACAAAATCTATTCAGCCACGGAAAACTATACATTAATAAACAGATGGTCAGCCACACAGGTATATATATCAAAAGGTTTTGTATATCCCTTTATTTATAGTATTAAAGCAGCAATTGATGAAGCACCAGTAGGATACAATGAAACAGCAGCAAAAGAGAGGTTATCCGCATACAATTATTCGAACATTGCCGAAAATAAAAAGGTTCACGTCATTTCGATCATGCTCGAAGCTTACAATGATTTTACTAAATTCAAGCAAATTGAATTTAGTAAAGATGTTTATGGCTACCTGCACGAGCTTGAAGCGGAGTCATATTCAGGAGAATTGGTCACCAATATTTTCGCTGGAAATACAGTCGATACCGAACGGAGTTTTCTGACAGGCTACACGTCTCTTTATAACTTCAGAAACAATGTTAACTCCTATGCTCGTTATTTTGGTGAGCAAGGGTATACCGTAGAAGGTAGCCACCCTTGCCATGATTGGTTTTATAATCGTAAAAATATTAATGAGTATTTCGGCTTTGAGAACTATTATTATTTTGAAAACTATTATTCCGAACTTGCTAACGGAAAAATAGCTGATGATGATATATTGTTCCCACAAATTATCAAGCTATATGAAGCAAATAAAAAGACAGGTAAACCGTATTTCAGCTTTAATGTTACTTATCAAAATCATGGACCGTATTCTACTGAAGCCACAACGGACGTACAATTCATTAAAAATATTGGCTATCCTGATGAAGAATACCATATTCTAAACAATTATCTAGCAGGGATTCATCATACAACCCAAGAGCTAAAAACGTTCATCGATTACTTTAGACAAGAAGAGGAACCGGTAGTAATTATCTTGTTCGGAGATCACAACCCATGGTTGGGTGATAACAACAGTGTTTACAAAACGTTGGGCATTGATTTTGATTTAAGTTTAGATGAAGGTTTTTATAATTACTATAATACTCCGTATCTTATCTGGGGAAATGACAGCGCAAAAAAAAGCTTAAACAATGATTTTAAAGGCGATGGACCAACGATCGGTCCCTATTTCCTCATGAATGAATTTTTTGATTTAGCCGGTTATGCAGGAAATGAATTTATGAAGCTTTCCAATCAACTGAGAGAGGATGTCGATGTTGTTCATAAAAATAATCGGTTTAAAGAATTCGGAGTACTTACTACCGAATTATCTAGCAAAAACCAAAAAGTATTGGCGGACTTTTTACAGGTTCAGTATTACTGGAGGAAAAATTTTCGAGGAGATTAAAATGCCTCTGAATTGAGCAAGTTCCTAATTGTGGACAGGCCTGTTATGAGGTTGGATTGTTAGAAAAATGAATTAAATAGGTAAGAATGTTTTTATTGTGCAATTGGTAGGTTAAACTAGAAAGAATAAAAGGGAGGTAATTATACATGGCAGTTGAAATTGGAGAAGAGTTGTTTTTTGGTGAAGAAGGTAACGAACAGAAATATGAAGTAGTTTACACATGTGAGTTGAATGAGAAGCTATATTTATTGGCTGCGCCTAGTGATGAATTAGATAAAGAAAATGGAGAACCTGAAATCATTGCATTCTCTTATACAGAAGATGATGAAGGAACACTGTTCTATGATGAAATCGAAAGTGAAGAAGAGTGGAAACAAGTTGAAGCGAAATTTAAGTTATATATAGAAGAGATAGAAAATGAAGAGTAGGCTTTGTTAGCTAACGTACTATATTTAAGGGTAACGATCATGAGGGTCGGTACCCTAGCCATTTATTTTTTGGACAGAAATAAAAAAATGCAACAAGCTATTGACGATAGAAAATGAATTATGTTATTATTATTTTCTTGTCGTTATCACATATTTTTAATTTCAATATTAAAAAGTTTCTTTTTAAAAAGATGTTGCGCTGGATTTGTTATTGTGATATAATAAATCTTGTCGCTAAAACGACAGTAATTGCTCCTGCGTCTGCAAGAGAAAGATCAGAAGCATCGTTCTTTGAAAACTGAACACACAGCCAAGCGAATGAAAGAGATAGTAAATATCTCGTCAATGTAACAAAATTTTTCGAGCTATATCAAACACTTTTATGGAGAGTTTGATCCTGGCTCAGGACGAACGCTGGCGGCGTGCCTAATACATGCAAGTCGAGCGGACAATTGAGAGCTTGCTCTCAATTGTTAGCGGCGGACGGGTGAGTAACACGTGGGCAACCTGCCCTGTAGACTGGGATAACTTCGGGAAACCGAAGCTAATACCGGATAATCTTTTGAGTCACATGGCTCGAAAGTAAAAGTTGGGTTTACCTAACACTACAGGATGGGCCCGCGGCGCATTAGCTAGTTGGTAAGGTAATGGCTTACCAAGGCGACGATGCGTAGCCGACCTGAGAGGGTGATCGGCCACACTGGGACTGAGACACGGCCCAGACTCCTACGGGAGGCAGCAGTAGGGAATCTTCCGCAATGGACGAAAGTCTGACGGAGCAACGCCGCGTGAACGATGAAGGCCTTCGGGTCGTAAAGTTCTGTTGTTAGGGAAGAACAAGTACCGTTCAAATAGGGCGGTACCTTGACGGTACCTAACCAGAAAGCCACGGCTAACTACGTGCCAGCAGCCGCGGTAATACGTAGGTGGCAAGCGTTGTCCGGAATTATTGGGCGTAAAGCGCGCGCAGGCGGTCTCTTAAGTCTGATGTGAAAGCCCACGGCTCAACCGTGGAGGGTCATTGGAAACTGGGAAACTTGAGTGCAGAAGAGGAGAGTGGAATTCCATGTGTAGCGGTGAAATGCGTAGATATATGGAGGAACACCAGTGGCGAAGGCGACTCTCTGGTCTGTAACTGACGCTGAGGCGCGAAAGCGTGGGGAGCAAACAGGATTAGATACCCTGGTAGTCCACGCCGTAAACGATGAGTGCTAGGTGTTAGGGGTTTCGATGCCCTTAGTGCCGAAGTTAACACATTAAGCACTCCGCCTGGGGAGTACGACCGCAAGGTTGAAACTCAAAGGAATTGACGGGGGCCCGCACAAGCAGTGGAGCATGTGGTTTAATTCGAAGCAACGCGAAGAACCTTACCAGGTCTTGACATCCTTTGACAACCCTAGAGATAGGGCTTTCCCCTTCGGGGGACAAAGTGACAGGTGGTGCATGGTTGTCGTCAGCTCGTGTCGTGAGATGTTGGGTTAAGTCCCGCAACGAGCGCAACCCTTGATCTTAGTTGCCAGCATTCAGTTGGGCACTCTAAGGTGACTGCCGGTGACAAACCGGAGGAAGGTGGGGATGACGTCAAATCATCATGCCCCTTATGACCTGGGCTACACACGTGCTACAATGGATGGTACAAAGGGCAGCAAAACCGCGAGGTTGAGCCAATCCCATAAAGCCATTCTCAGTTCGGATTGTAGGCTGCAACTCGCCTACATGAAGCCGGAATTGCTAGTAATCGCGGATCAGCATGCCGCGGTGAATACGTTCCCGGGCCTTGTACACACCGCCCGTCACACCACGAGAGTTTGTAACACCCGAAGTCGGTGGGGTAACGCAATATGCGAGCCAGCCGCCTAAGGTGGGACAGATGATTGGGGTGAAGTCGTAACAAGGTAGCCGTATCGGAAGGTGCGGCTGGATCACCTCCTTTCTATGGAGTTAAAACTCTAGTCGATGCTTTTCTTTTAGAAAAGTACGCTGACGCTGTGTTTCAGTTTTGAGAGAATGATCTCTCAATTAAATAGTTAACTGCTCAATATTCATTATTGTGCTCCTGCGGTACTCCTTGCGTCGTATCCTCGTCGCAAAGCTGCATGAAGCTAATCAATGAAGCATCTCACGATGTAATTGAGATCAGTGGCTTTGTTCCTTGAAAACTAGATAACAACTAACACATTTAAGTTTTACCGGAAAGTTTGTAAAAACTTTATGAGTAAACTTGAGTAGTCAAGAATTCAATTCGACGTAAAATCCTTTTAACAGGTAATTTTTCGAAAGAAGCAAGAAGATCCAGGAGCCGATTGAGTCAATCACCGGAGTGTACATAAACCGTACATGAGGATGATTGAGGAATGAAGGCGACGAAGATATTCGCCGCTTATTGCGAAAAATTTAGGTTAAGTTAGAAAGGGCGCACGGTGGATGCCTTGGCACTAGGAGCCGAAGAAGGACGTGACGAACAACGATATGCCTCGGGGAGCTGTAAGTAAGCTTTGATCCGGGGATTTCCGAATGGGGGAACCCACCATCCGTAATGGGATGGTACCCATAGCTGAATACATAGGCTATGAGGAGGCAGACCTGGGGAACTGAAACATCTAAGTACCCAGAGGAAGAGAAAGAAATTATCGATTTCCTGAGTAGCGGCGAGCGAAACGGAAACAGCCCAAACCAAGGGGCTTGCCCCTTGGGGTTGTAGGACACTCTACACGGAGTTACAAAGAAACGAAGTAGACGAAGCGATCTGGAAAGGTCCGCGAAACAAGGTAACAGCCCTGTAATCGAAACTTCGTTTCCTCCAGAGTGTATCCTGAGTACGGCGGGACACGTGAAACCCCGTCGGAATCCGGGAGGACCATCTCCCAAGGCTAAATACTTCCTAGTGACCGATAGTGAACCAGTACCGTGAGGGAAAGGTGAAAAGCACCCCGGGAGGGGAGTGAAAGAGATCCTGAAACCGTGTGCCTACAAGTAGTTGGAGCCCATTTACGGGTGACAGCGTGCCTTTTGTAGAATGAACCGGCGAGTTACGATTACGTGCAAGGTTAAGCTGAAGAGGCGGAGCCGCAGCGAAAGCGAGTCTGAATAGGGCGAATGAGTACGTGGTCGTAGACCCGAAACCGTGTGATCTACCCATGTCCAGGGTGAAGTTCAGGTAACACTGAATGGAGGCCCGAACCCACGCACGTTGAAAAGTGCGGGGATGAGGTGTGGGTAGGGGTGAAATGCCAATCGAACTCGGAGATAGCTGGTTCTCCCCGAAATAGCTTTAGGGCTAGCCTCGAGGGAAGAGTATTGGAGGTAGAGCACTGATTGGACTAGGGGTCCCCACAGGATTACCGAATTCAGTCAAACTCCGAATGCCAAATACTTATCCTCGGGAGTCAGACTGCGAGTGCTAAGATCCGTAGTCAAGAGGGAAACAGCCCAGACCATCAGCTAAGGTCCCAAAGTATACGTTAAGTGGAGAAGGATGTGGAGTTGCCCAGACAACCAGGATGTTGGCTTAGAAGCAGCCACCATTTAAAGAGTGCGTAATAGCTCACTGGTCGAGTGACTCTGCGCCGAAAATGTACCGGGGCTAAACGTATCACCGAAGCTATGGATTGCGCACCTGGTGCGCAGTGGTAGGGGAGCGTTCTAAGTGCAGCGAAGTCAGACCGGAAGGACTGGTGGAGCGCTTAGAAGTGAGAATGCCGGTATGAGTAGCGAAAAGAGGGGTGAGAATCCCCTCCGTCGAAAGCCCAAGGTTTCCTGAGGAAGGCTCGTCCGCTCAGGGTAAGTCGGGACCTAAGCCGAGGCTGAAAAGCGTAGGCGATGGACAACAGGTTGAAATTCCTGTACCACCTCCTCACCGTTTGAGCAATGGGGGGACGCAGAAAGGTAGGGTAAGCGCACTGATGGATATGTGCGTCCAAGCAGTTAGGCTGAGAAGTAGGCAAATCCGCTTCTCGTGAAGGCTGAGCTGTGATGGCGAGCGAAATTTAAGTAGCGAAGTTCCTGATCCTACACTGCCAAGAAAAGCCTCTAGCGAGGTGAGAGGTGCCCGTACCGCAAACCGACACAGGTAGGCGAGAAGAGAATTCTAAGACGCTCGGGAGAACTCTCGTTAAGGAACTCGGCAAAATGACCCCGTAACTTCGGGAGAAGGGGTGCTCTGATAGGGTGTTAAAGCCCGAGAGAGCCGCAGTGAATAGATCCAAGCGACTGTTTAGCAAAAACACAGGTCTCTGCGAAGCCGCAAGGCGAAGTATAGGGGCTGACACCTGCCCGGTGCTGGAAGGTTAAGAGGAGGGGTTATCCGTAAGGAGAAGCTCTGAATTGAAGCCCCAGTAAACGGCGGCCGTAACTATAACGGTCCTAAGGTAGCGAAATTCCTTGTCGGGTAAGTTCCGACCCGCACGAATGGTGTAACGATTTGGATACTGTCTCAACGAGAGACCCGGTGAAATTATATTACCTGTGAAGATGCAGGTTACCCGCGACAGGACGGAAAGACCCCATGGAGCTTTACTGTAGCTTGATATTGGATTTTGGTACAATTTGTACAGGATAGGTAGGAGCCTGAGAACCCGGAGCGCCAGCTTCGGTGGAGGCGTCGGTGGGATACTACCCTGATTGTATTGAAATTCTAACCTAGGACCGTGATCCGGTTCGGGGACAGTGTCAGGTGGGCAGTTTGACTGGGGCGGTCGCCTCCTAAACAGTAACGGAGGCGCCCAAAGGTTCCCTCAGAATGGTTGGAAATCATTCGTAGAGTGCAAAGGCAAAAGGGAGCTTGACTGCGAGACCTACAAGTCGAGCAGGGACGAAAGTCGGGCTTAGTGATCCGGTGGTTCCGCATGGAAGGGCCATCGCTCAACGGATAAAAGCTACCCTGGGGATAACAGGCTTATCTCCCCCAAGAGTCCACATCGACGGGGAGGTTTGGCACCTCGATGTCGGCTCATCGCATCCTGGGGCTGAAGTAGGTCCCAAGGGTTGGGCTGTTCGCCCATTAAAGCGGTACGCGAGCTGGGTTCAGAACGTCGTGAGACAGTTCGGTCCCTATCCGTCGCGGGCGTAGGAAATTTGAGAGGAGCTGTCCTTAGTACGAGAGGACCGGGATGGACACACCGCTGGTGTACCAGTTGTTCCGCCAGGAGCATAGCTGGGTAGCTACGTGTGGAAGGGATAAGTGCTGAAAGCATCTAAGCATGAAGCCCTCCTCGAGATGAGATTTCCCTTGGAGTTAATCCAGTAAGACCCCTTAAAGATGATGAGGTTAATAGGTCTCGGGTGGAAGCACGGTGACGTGTGGAGCTGAGAGATACTAATCGGTCGAGGACTTATCCTATAAATAGTTTAGAGTTATGAGTGTTGAGTTTTGAGTTGTGTGAGTAACTCAATGAAGCAAAATACAAAAATCTAAACAATACGGATTGAATTTTACTCAAGTCTTAAATGTGTGTTATCTAGTTTTCAGGGAATGAAAATTTCTTGAAAAATTAAGTAGCTTGATCTTGAATTGAGTTCGTGCGTCTGTGTCTACTAGTGTAGCTTCGAAGTAAGCTTCCTCGACGCAAAGCAGCATGATGTAAACTCAAAGAAGCATCTCACGATGTGATTGAGGTCAGTCGCTTTTTTGAAGGAATGAACTTTCTTCATATAATCTAGTAGCGATAGCGAAGAGGTCACACTCGTTCCCATGCCGAACACGACCGTTAAGCTCTTCAGCGCCGATGGTAGTTGGGGGTTTCCCCCTGTGAGAGTAGGACGTTGCTAGGTAAAAAACACATCCAATTGCGGATGTGTTTTTTTGTACATACATAAAAGAGATCTGTGCGTTGTGACTAGAGAAATTAAGAGGACATATGATCCTCTATTGGTAGAACTTTGAGGTTTTACTATATTTGAGGACATACGGTACCTTATTTCCTCTGAATTCATTAAAATACATGTCCGAATGCGATAATAAGTGATCGTATGTCCTCGAAATTTTAAAAAGGACTATATTGGCTAAAATAGAGGAACGTACGTCCACTAAATTTTAAATTCAACTTTACGCAAGCCTAGGATAGCGGTTCCATATGATTTACCTCACGATGTGAAGGAGGTCAGTTGCTTGTCTTCTTCCTAAGCTCTCAAAAGGCAGAATGAGATCCTAAAGATATTAATTTTCACTAAATATTCTCAACTATAGGAATAATTACCTAGATAATAATGCATCATTATAATAGTTGCAAGAGTAGTCTATTCAATTTTTTAGCGAAAATAAAAAAGGAGGGAAATGAATGGGTAAAAAGAAGCGCGATCAACAGCAGTCTGCAGTAGGGAAAGAAACCGATACAGAATTTGGAGCAGAACTTACGCAAAGTAAAAAAGCAAGGAAAAAAGCAGCTAGAGAAAATAGGAAGTAACTTTTTCTCAGATTTAAAAAGACTACATATTGCAACACAAAAAAACCGCGAAAAGGCGGTTTTTTTAGCTTAGATAATAAAAGACTAAGATACGGAAAGTTGATAGCCGAATCTAGTACCCCTCGAGAGGCAGGGTATGCTCCTTAATTTTGATATGGAAATAAAGCTTATACAGAATAGCCGCTACTTCCCCCTTGGTTAATCTATAATCATGTTCTTCACTATTTCTTAGAAGAAATTGAACACTAACATCTGCGTAACCGAGCTGGGAAATAACTGAACTTGCAGTATGTAAGTCTAAGAAATTATCAATTGTAAGCTTGAAAGAGTTAAGATCAGGATGGTCAGTTATTTTTCCAAGAGCCTTAAAAAAAGTTCCTACCGTAATGTCAGCTTCTGGATGAAAGAAACCGTCCGGTTCTTCTGCCATAATTCCTAAGCGGGCCATTAATTCAACCTGATCACGTGCCCAATAATTCATTGTATCAGCAAAGACCTCATTTAAAACGCTTTGAGGATTTAAAGTATAGGAACTTAATGCTGGTAGTTTATGATTGATTTCTTCGATCACCATTCGTGCCATTTGTTTAGCGCCAGCTTCTCGAAAGTGAGTATTGTCGTCTAGGCCATCTAGATAATTAGAGTGTTCTCCTGGACGTAGTTGCATGAAAAGCGGGTCTGTATTATTTAGTCCAAGGGAGTTATAAAAGGCCAAACTTCTTTGATTTAAATCAAGCAGAGTAAGCTTATTTTCGTTTGCTACCTCTCTCATTGCCTGAGTATAGGTAGGGAAAGAATCAACAAATGTTTTGGTTTCATTATCAAATGTTCTTCTGTTCATAGATGTAAGGCATACAGGAGTCCCGCCACGCTGAAGCGCACCTTTAATATATTTATTGTTTAAATAATCCTTGTATTGTTCGATGGTAACATATCGTTCCGGTTTTCCTTGAGCCATGTCGTTATGAGCAAATTGGATAAACATGTAGTCACCAGGTTTTATATCTACTAATAAATCATTCAATCTGCCTTCCTTATAGGCAAGTTTTGTACTTCTCCCACCCATTGCACGGTTATCAACCTTAATTTCTCGATTAAAAAAACGATGAATAACTTGGCCCCATCCTGCCATAGGTGATTGATCAAGACCGTATGTTTTTACCGTAGAATCACTAATCAAGTAGATACTAGGATTTTTACTTGCAGTACGTTTTGGTATTGGAGAAAGAGAAAGCTCACATAGGTCTTCAAATACTAAAGGAATTTCAAAGTATAGACTACTCTCGATTGCTGCAAACCTGAAACTTATCATGCTACTATCTTCTTCCTGTAGCCATTCTTTACTGATTTCTACGTCATTTATGAATAAAGGATTTTCAATTGTACAATTACGATTCACTTTTACACAAATTAGATAATCTTCTCCAGCATTAACATTTGCGCGAAAGGAGGTTGATTTTATATCATCATTGAAAGTTCCATACTCTAAACCATAGCCTTTTACTTGGTTATATCTTGTGTTACTGTTTATCACTGTATAGTCTGGATTTTCAATTCCAAAAATAAAATGTTGTCTCACCATTTCTCCTCCTTTTAAAAGAATTGTATATGTCCATTCCCGACATGTCCAATAAAATCACGTCATTAAACAAGTTATGTGTAATATTTAATAATCTATATCACTTGCACTAATTTTTTTCAACCTGAATAAGTCCACTTATTCCTCAAATAATAAATGTTAAAGACAAAAGGGAGGGGAAATAATGAGTTTATTACTAATCTTTTTAGGCCTAGTAATGTTTTTAGTCTATTTAATCAAAATGATACGACGAATGTTATCCAAGCGACAGGCTGAAGCTAAAACTATGTTTATAAGAGCAGCAATCGGTTTTGTGATATTTTTTATCGGGATTATGATTTTGCCTGAGACAGAACCTGAATTTACTGACACAGAAGAAGCTGAAATCGCGATTGAAGAAACGGTAGAAAAAGATAACGAAGAACATGATGAATCGGTGGAATTAACAGAAAGTCAGCAAGTTTCCGCTTATTCAATTGATATCGGAATGGCATTACAAGAACTAGGTTCTGCATTTAACGAAATTAGCGTAATCTTTGATAACGAAGGCTTCAATGAGGAAAGAAAAGAGGCAATCGATGGAGCAGTTGAGACAATTGAATCTAACATCAATTTTATCAGCAATTACGACCAAGTACCTGCACCACTAAGTGAACCTCATAGGATTTTGCTAGACGCCATTAACTATTACAAATCAGCTACTGATTTGTTACCTGAGTACTTGGAAAATAAGGACAATGATTTATTTAATGAGATTATGGCAAACATGATGGTAGGCCATATGCAAATAGATGAATTTTATAAAGAATTCCAAAATGTAGCTAATAACTATTAATCGGATATATAATTGGGTAACGATCATTGATTGTTGCCCTTTTTTTTCGAATGGAATCCCCTAATTTTTATAACTAGTTAGCTTGGATTAAGGTAATGATGAAATTGACTCATAAAAGGAAAAACATGTATTTTGTAGAATATTAATTTTACGGTGTATCGATTTTATAAAGGTGTGATTATGTGCAACAGAAGAAAATAGATGAGTTACTAGATTGGGAGGATAATTGACTTGATCGCGACGGATTAGATGAAAGGCTAGAGCGGAATGCTTAGTTAGAAGGGGGAGTTAGGTTGTACAAAGAGTTTATTAAACTAGATAAGAAAGAACCTTAAAGAGTAAGCGAAAGCGAAAAACATGTACTGAAACATTGGTACATGTTTTTTTTCACCACAGCCATATAGAAATTTCATAGTTTTCGCTTTACTTATTAGTTAGATTTGTGCCAAAATTTAATAGATAAAGTTAGAGGCAGAGTAAACGATGACTTGAGAAAAGGTGTGAAATGATGACTAACATAAATGCAGAGTTCATTACATATGACAAAGAGACAGAAACTGGTTATATTTTTTTTGCAGAGCCGAAAAAATTTGAGTTTTATACAGAAACTTTGCCAGAAAGTGAGCAGATCATTCTTGATTTAGGAAAAGAAGTTCCGATCGTTGGAATTGAGCTTGATGGTGCAGCAGCAAAGAAAATATCTGAATTGCCGATTGAACAGAGATGCTTTTTAAAAGAAACAGATGGTCAAGGACATAGCTACTACTCGTTTAAACTGGAAGACAAACCTGTGAGGCAAACGGTCACTTACGAACGGATTGTTGATGTGAAATTTCTTTTTGCAGATGATGATTGTTTAGATTTTATCGGAGTTGAAGTTTATAGTGACAATCCAAACTATATTTTTAATCAGTCTTCTAAAAATGATAAGTCAAAAGGAATGTTTAAAAAAATTTTAAACCGATTTGCAAAATAAACTGTACTTGATCGAAAAAGTAACCGGATGGAGTATTAGGAGGTCTTAATGAAGCAATTATATAAAGCTGTGACATATGATGTTTGTGAACACAATCACTTATATGAAGATATGAATGAATACTTTTTCGACTCTTTTGAAGATATGGAGAAGCAAATAAAAGAAATTGCAAAACTTGATATTGCTCCGTTAATAAAAGTCTATGAGTCCGATACAAGTGACTTTAAACAAATAAGGTTGTATAAAGAATACAGATTCGAGGTATATGACTGCGGTTGTACTAGGTAAAAGCGATTGTTAATAATCGCTTTTTTTTCTTTACTAAGTAAAAATGAGTAAGGACCTGAAAATTGGAAAAGATAACAAATGTTATAAAAAATGTTGAGGGAGTAGTAAATTGGAGAATTTCAAATCAACTAATCGTGAACGGCGTTTTAAAGCCCATGTAAGTCTCCTCGGAACCACACAATTACATCTACGAAACCCCTATATAATTGCTTGGTGGTCAGCTGCATTTCCGGGCTTCGGTCATCTCCTTTTGTCAAAATATCTTAGAGGGTATGCGCTTTTTGTCTGGGAGATCCTCGTTAATAATATGGCTAATATCAATCTAGCCATGGTCTATTCCTTTACTGGGAATATTGGAAGGGCTAAGGAGGTTCTTGAACCGAGATGGCTTCTTTTGTATATACCGGTCTATATTTTTGCGATATGGGACAGTTACCGAACCACGGTTGATTTGAACAAAGTATTTTTGCTAGCAGAACGTGAGAATGCAGATTTTAATACATACAGCATTGGTTCAGTTGAAATTAACTATTTAGATAAACGAAGACCGATTATGGCGGTCTTATGGTCACTATTTACTCCAGGATTAGGGCAACTGTATATCCACAGGGTTTTGACAGGAGCTTTTACGATGGTGTTTATGATTGTGTTCGTTTACTTTTCCGGTGTCCTTGTTGCAGTGCAGCACCTTTTTCTAGGAGAAATAAACTTAGCAACACAAGTCCTTGACCCACAATGGTTATTATTCATCCCTTCTCACTACGGATTTTCAGTTTACGATTCCTATGTGAATACAGTAGAGAACAATAAACTGTTTGAAAGTGAACAAAGGAAATTCCTAAAGAAAAAATATCAACACTATCGCGTGAAGATCGCCCAAAAAGGATGAGGTGACAATCTTGCAGATTTTTTCAACCTTTGAGCATTCAACTTATCTTGAATTAGCAATTACGTCATTAGAAAAAGTAGGGATAAAAAAGCAACAGATTCTTGCCGTTCCGCTTACGAATCGAGTTGAAGAGAGAAGACTATTTGATACGCTTCATCGTGCAGATGGTGTAAGCCTATTTGATAAGGGGGCAGCGATTGGAACTGCGTTCTCTGTTATTGGCGCAAGTGTCGGTTTTGTCTTGGAATGGGGCCCGATATATTGGGGATTAATAGGTGCAGCCGGAGGATTTGTCATTGGCTTTCTCATCGATTATTTTATCTTTAAAGTCATACACAAAAGAAAACGGGAACTCAAAGGTAAGAAGTCTGAAGTAGTAGTCGTTATTGATTGCTCTGATGAATTGGTCGAAAAAGTAGAAAAGGTATTATGGGATCACCTAGCACTAGGAGTTGCTAAGGTAGAGGAGTAGTTACTGGTTTTGGGGCGACTTCAAAATGAAAGTCTGCTACTTATTTGCCTTGCATATTCCTTCATATATTTTAACAAGATTTCTCTCCAGAAAGACTTTGAGGCGAGAGGGAAAAAAAGATTTATTAAATACTAAATAAGGTCAAATAAACCTACTTAAAAAATCAGTAGGTTTTGTTTTTGTTATCTTAAATAATTTAGTAAGTAGATTGGATTAATATGGTAAAATTTTAGTGAAAGGAGGCGAAGAACGATGTATTTAACGTTCATTCTTTTATTTACCATTGCACATGTTGTGTCGTATACCGTAGCTGGAGCGATTGCACTGAAGTTTAGTAAGGATATTTACGAGACGAAAAATAGGCTCTGTCATTTTTGAATGACATGGCTTTGGACAAAGAGCGAAAGCATGTAGAGAAGTATTTTCTGCCAGCCCAAATAGTTAGAGGTTTGTTAATGGCATTGGTTCTATTGCCGTTAGTAAATGCAATCGGAGATCTAGGGCCAGTCGTACAGTTCATATTCTTTGGTAGTTTGATGTTTGTATTTACCCATATTTCATCTGCGTCACCATTTTTGGATAACATTGAGGGGCAGGTATATTTCAAAAAAGAATATTTACTAAAAAAATCGTTATTGAAATTTCAACTTGAGATGGTAATGTATGCTGTGTTCTTCAGTTTGATTATGACGGTATGTATTTCCTTTTTCAGATAGTGAAAGGAGGAGTGTGTGTTCTATCTTACAAACCTCCTAGTTAAGATTATGCAAAGGTGAAATGAAAATCACAGTAGCAAATAGCGTACTGTGATTGCCGAGTAGTTAATTCTCAATTTCCTTAATGATCCTGGCGGGATTGCCACCGACGACCACATTGTCTGGAACACCTTTGGTTACGACTGCGCCTGAAGCAACGACTACATTGTTGCCGATCGTCACGCCAGGGTTGATAAGCGCTTTTCCGCCAATCCAAACATTGTCACCAATCGTAACCGGTATGCCGTATTCCGCACCAGATATTCTTTCAACAGCATTGAGCGGATGAGTCGCAGTATAGATGTGAACAGCGGGAGCAATGAAACAGTTATCACCAATTCGAATGTCACAAACATCCAAAAAAACACAATCAAAGTTCGCAAAGAAATTCTCACCAACATGAATGTTATACCCATAATCACAACGAAACGCGGGTTCGATGAAGAGATTTTCACCTGTGGAACCGAACAGTTCCTTTAACAATTCCGTTCTTTTTTGATCATCTGTTTCAATTGAATCATTGTAAAGTCTAGTAAGTCTTCGAGCATTAACTCTATCTCTCACTAATTCAGGATCACCTGCTTGATAAAGTTCGCCGTTCAGCATTTTCTCTTTTTCAGTTCTCATAAATTCTCCTTTTAATTGTAAAAAATCGTATTTGTGGCGAATAAGAGCCAATATCACAAATAAAGAGCTGGCTTCTTTTGTATAGTAGTTCCATTATTACTTTAGCGAGTGTGTACCATATATAAATAGTAGCACACACTTGGTAGAAAATATAACCATGGCTAAGAATAGAACTTTCCTATCTAGGAATAAGCAACTTAGACTATTCATAGATATCTGCATAGGATTTCTAATTACTAAATCTGGTTAGTTTTTTATCGTAAAGGAGGCGAAGTTGATGGTATGGTATCTAATTTTACTTTTTGTCGTATCGTTATTGGTGTTAGGATATTTCATTGATAGAAGAACCGATAGGTATAAATCGGTGACTGATAAAAAAGTTAAAGAAAACATTGAAAAAATTAAAGATGAAACTCAAAAACATAATCCACCCAATAGCAATAACATAGGTCCATGGTAAGGATTTGTATATCTAAGGGAAAGAAGCTTCAAGGGTTCAAGTTCAGTTCCACTGAGCTTGAACCTTTTGCTTTTAACTTTGGAAAACGGTGGAGTAGTGACAGATTTTGGGATAGCCAAACCTGGATTGTGTGGGAAATTTTAAGGATAAGGGCGTTAACCCAATCCCATTTGCCTATAGACGCATATCATTTATTGTAATGAAAATAACAGGAGGAGGAATTATCTTGACTAACTATCATCAATACATGGCATCCCCTCAGGCATATAACTATCATGTCAATGATCAACGGTTTGTGCCAGGTTTAGGATTAGGACTTGGCTTTTTAGGTGGCCTAGCTACCGGTGCACTATTAACTCCAGGACCTGGCTTTGGATATGCCTACCCGCCTTACCCATATTATCCAAGACCATACCCAAGGCCATATCCATACCCGTATTTCGGCTATCCTTCCTATCCATATTACCGGTAATGATGCCAATAAATATGTCGTAAAAGGATAAGTCATCTAGTACTATAAAAGTTTGTAAATTAGGGCTGCCACAGTTCGTAGACTGTGGTATTTCTGTGGAATAGGGGGGATTTCTTAGGAAAGAAAATTAGCCTTGCAGTGTTTCTACAGGGCTTGAAAGCGGTATACGTACTTAATCAGGAGTATGTTCATTTCTGGTTAAACTCTCTAACTTAAGTAGTTCCCTATAATATTTTTTTCTAATTTTGATCATAAAGTATTGCGTAAGTAACCCAATAACAAAACCGATGATTAAATGAATATTCCAACTAAGTCGTATTGAAAAAATAATGATAACACCACTATAGAACAAACTGAAAATAATTGGGATCGTTAGGTAATTTACTACCTTCTGTCTCCAATGATCCATATACATAATGTTACTTAGTGTAATTCGGTAAGTTAACATTCCCACCATAATTCCGAAAACTATGAAATAGGGCAATGAAACGCCTCCTTTTTTAAAAAATATTTATAAAAATCTTAGATGATGTCTAACGCATAGCGTTTCTAATCAAGCTAGTAGTACCATATATATGTAGGCAAAAATGTTTGGTTACTAACCATAATTAGTCACTTTAAATTCTAACCTATCTTTTCTAAAGGCTCTTTTCTAAAACATTGTTGCTTTTTAACTTAAAATAATTGGAAAAATTCCTTAGATGAAAATATCACCCAATAAATTAAATTGAGTAAGAAAAGAGTAATAGCCTTTAAAAAAATGTAGATCTGACTTTATTTTTATAAGTTTACATATAAAGGAAATGAGTTTCCGGTTTAATATGGATAACAAATTCAAGTAAAAGAGAAAATACCATCGTATAACTTAAAAGGAGGAATTACGGTGAGAAAAATTCTTATGAATGCGTTTATGTTGCTCTTCATATTTTCTTTAATTGGGTGCAACGGCGTAAACCAGGGGGCACAAAATCCTCAGCAAGGGTATGGGTATCAGGAGAGAAATGTGACTGACTCTGATACGGCTCACTTGCAACCATTCAACAACACCCATACGGCCAATCGCCAACAAGGGAGAACTGGCAGTCTACATAATCGCAACCGCCAAAGAGACCAAGGAGAATTATTTGGCCAAAATAGAAACGATCAAGATTGGGAGACTGAACAGGGCCAATTACGCGGACAAAATAGAAACAATCAAGACCGCTGGAACGAACAAGGGCAATCGTCTAATGAACATGGCCATATCGACAGACGCCCAACACAAGAAAAGAAAGGGAAGAAGCCAGCGGCTAATCCACGCTTTAAACAAATTCAACTTTTAGGGATTAACGACCTTCACGGACAATTAAACGTCACCCGTCGAGTCAATAACAGACCTGTTGGACGTGTCGATTATTTAGCAGCCTATTTAAAACAGCGGGCAGCTGATAATAAAAACACATTATTTGTTCATGCGGGTGATATGATTGGCGCAAGTCCGCCTATTTCAGCGTTATTACGAGATGAACCAACGATTGAATTTTTAAACAAAATGAATTTTGATATAGGAGCGGTAGGAAATCATGAGTTTGATCGTGGCGTAGATGAACTACTGCGGATCGACGCTGGTGGTTTCCATGAAGAAACTGGCGAATTCGGTGGTTCAGATTTCACATGGCTTGCAGCTAATGTCATAACTGAAGAAACAGGTACGCCAATTTTACCACCATATAAAGTGGTAAAAGTTGATGGCATGGACATTGGTTTTATTGGAGTAGTAACAACCGATACACCGAATATTGTTATCCCGAGTGGTGTTGCTGGACTAAAATTTATCGATGAAGTAGAAGCGATTAACAAAGCAGTTGCTGAGCTAAAGAATAGGAAAGTAAGAGCAATTATTGTTCTGGCTCATAATCCAGGTAGTTCAAATATGAATGGCCAACAAGCTACAGGTAATTTAGTGAGAATTGCCAATGAAGTGGATGATGAGGTCGATATCATTTATGGTGGTCATAACCATGCGTATATGAACGCACTAGTTGATGACAAGCTCCTAATTCAATCATATTCATTTGCAACAGCCTTCTCGGATGTCGATATCGAAATTGATCCTCGAACAAAGGATATTGTTACGAAAAATGCTGAAATTGTCAATGTGTTCCAAGAAGATATTGACCCAGATCCAGAATATACAGAGTGGGTTGCGCAATACGAACAACAAGTCGAAGCTATTGTCCAACGTGTCGTTGGAACAGCAGAGACTAGACTACGAACACAACAAAATGAACATGGCGAATCTGCTTTAGGAAACCTCATTGCCGACGCACAGCGGCAAGCGATGAATGCTGATTTTGCGTTTATGAATCCTGGAGGAATTCGAGCAGACATCAATATGGGAGAAGTTACATGGGGTAGCGTGTATACCGTTCAACCTTTTAATAATATGCTTGTAAAAATGACATTAACGGGGCAGCAAATTCGTACTGCTCTTAATCAGCAATGGCAACCGAATACGACAAGGATGCTCCAAATTTCAGGATTATCCTATATGTGGGATGCTCTTCAACCCCCAGGTCAAAAGGTGTTAAGTATTTCTTTACCAGACGGATCAGAACTAGATCCTGATCAAACTTACACTGTTGTTGTGAATAGTTTTCTTGCTGGTGGAGGAGATAGCTTTACAGTTTTTCGTGATGGCACAAATCGAGAAACAGGTCCTGTTGATTTAGATGCGCTTGTCGATTACATCAAATCATTACCACAACCATTTAACGCAACCATTGAGGACCGTATCCAAAAGGTACAATATTAATTAAACAAGAGAAACCGCCGTCAATCGACGGCGGTTTTCCTCTTATTTATTTACTAGTTAATTGAGCTTTCTTAAGGTCAGATCGTGTAAGGTCGAAACGATCTGCATTCATCACTTTTACCCAAGCAGCTATAAAGTCACGCACAAATTTTTCTTTGTTATCGTCTTGAGCATAAACCTCTGCAATAGCACGTAGAACTGAGTTTGAACCGAACACTAGGTCAACTCTAGTTGCTGTACGTACCACTTCACCTGTTTTGCGATCACGTCCTTCATATACGTTTTCGTCTACAGGCTTCCACTGTACTCCCATGTCAAGCAAGTTAACAAAGAAGTCGTTAGAAAGAGTACCTACAGTATCAGTAAATACGCCGTGATCGCTACCACCGTAGTTTGTACCTAGAACACGCATACCGCCAATAAGTACAGTCATTTCTGGGGCAGTAAGGTTAAGCAATTGTGCCTTATCTACTAATAGCTCTTCAGCACTTACGCTGTACTGCTTCTTTTGATAGTTGCGGAACCCATCAGCAACAGGCTCTAACACTGCAAAACCTTCTACATCAGTTTGCTCTTGCGTGGCATCGCCACGTCCAGCAACAAAAGGAACAGTCACATCAAAGCCTGCCACTCGTGCAGCTTTTTCTACTGCGGCACTACCACCAAGTACGATTAAATCAGCAAGGCTGACTTCCTTATCGTATTGGGCTTGAATACCTTCAAGTACAGAAAGCACTTTTGCAAGTTGTTCTGGTTGATTAACTTCCCAATCTTTTTGTGGAGTAAGACGGATGCGGGCACCGTTAGCACCGCCACGCTTATCTGAGCCACGGAATGTAGTAGCTGAAGCCCAAGCAGTTGTAACTAACTCACTAACTGTAAGCCCTGAGTCTAAAATTTTTGCTTTAAGCTCTGCTACTTCTGCATCAGTTAAATCAGAATCAGCAGTTGGTACAGGGTCTTGCCAGATAAGATCTTCTTCAGGAACCTCTGGACCTAGATATCTTGTTTTAGGACCCATGTCACGATGTATTAGTTTGAACCAAGCACGAGCAAATGCTTCTGCAAACTCTTCTGGGTTCTGATGGAAACGACGAGAAATCTTTTCGTAGTCTGGATCAAAACGCAGTGCCATATCTGCAGTAGTCATCATGGTTGGAACTTTAACTGATGGATCTTCAGCATCTGGTGCAAGGTCTTTCTCATCAGCATCAACAATTAGCCACTGATACGCACCTGCTGGACTCTTTGTAAGCCACCATTCATATCCAAACAATAGATCAAAGTAACCATTATCCCACTGTGTCGGATTAGCAGTCCAAGCACCTTCAATACCGCTAGTAATTGTGTCACGACCTTTACCGCTACCATGTGTGCTTAGCCAACCTAAGCCTTGCGCTTCAATAGGAGCAGCCTCAGGGTCTGGACCAACATGAGCAGCATCCCCTGCACCGTGTGCCTTACCAAAAGTGTGGCCACCAGCCACTAGGGCAACAGTTTCTTCATCGTTCATTCCCATACGAGCAAAGGTTTCGCGGATGTCACGAGCACTTGCAAGTGGATCTGGTTTACCGTTTGGTCCTTCTGGGTTAACGTAGATAAGACCCATCTGAACGGCAGCAAGTGGATTTTCAAGGTCTCGATCACCCGTGTAACGGTTATCGCCTAGCCATTCTTTTTCAGTACCCCAATAGATATCTTCTTCAGGATGCCAAACGTCTTCACGTCCTCCACCAAAACCAAATGTCTTTCCACCCATTGATTCGATAGCAGCATTACCCGCAAGAACCATTAAGTCAGCCCAAGAGATTTTGTTACCATACTTTTGCTTAATTGGCCAAAGTAGTCGACGGGCTTTATCTAGGTTGCCGTTATCTGGCCAGCTGTTAAGTGGAGCAAAACGCTGAGTTCCGCTTCCAGCACCACCACGGCCGTCACCTGTACGATATGTACCAGCCGAGTGCCATGCCATACGGATAAAGAATGGACCATAATGTCCATAGTCAGCAGGCCACCAATCTTGGCTGTCTGTCATTAAGTCGTAAAGATCCTGCTTAAGAGCAGCGTAGTCTAACTTATTAAATTCTTCTGCATAATCAAAGCTTTCCCCCATAGGGTTAGATTTTCTGTCATGCTGATGGAGAATATTCAAGTTCAACTGGTTTGGCCACCAGTCTTGATTTGACGTACCACTAGATTTAGGGCTAGTAGTGGCGCCGTGGTTAAATGGGCATTTTCCAATGTTAGCATTTTCTTTCGCATCCATCGTTTTTCCTCCTCATTTTCTGTAATTTAAGTAGTGAACAATTATGCCTCTAGTCGAAAACCTTACAAACTAGCAAACAATAATTATTCTTATTTCTATAATCATTATAATAAACTATTATTAACAACTTCAAAAAAAAAGACTTGCAAAATGTAAATTAAGGAAATAAAAAGACACAAAATAGACACTTACAGCCAGAATAGGAAGATGGTGGAGGTTTATCAAGTAATATTTTCTTGATTGTAGTCGGAAACAGTGCTATACGGACATCTTTTGTCATTTAACTAGCTATTTTAATAGCGCAATTTTCGAGGAAAACATATGTAAACATATTGTAAATGTCGTAAATACATAAGTAAGTGGTTTGTGAATATCATTTCATAAGGAAGTTTAATGAGCCAATGGTATCGTTGAGTGTTTTTACTACAAAAAACAGGGTGTGCTCAAAATGAAAATTATTGAAATGATAGATTACTTAGATGAAGCAGACGAGTATATTAAAGATAAATTTGGTGTTTCAAAGCTTCATATGACAGAGGCTTTGAAAGGTATCCATGCTACAATTACTTGGTTGACCAGTTCAATTTATCAAAAAGTAATCGAAGATATTGTTTTCAATATTACGGATGAACCGATCAATTTCCCAGGCGAATTAGGGGTGTATGATGAGGAACATTTTCAAGCGGTCATCTATTTAAACATTATGGCCATTGCAGAAGACTACAAAAATAAGGAATATGTACTTGAAATGAATAAAAGTGAAGTTAAATGCTTTGAATATGCTGCCTTTGTTTGTCTTCATGAAGTCGGTCACCTTTTCCATGGCCTGATTGGCGGAAATGGGAAGGAGAAACGAGATCGCATTTTTGATTATTTCGATAAGGGAGAATACTTCTACAAACGCTTTGTTTCAGAAATGAAACACGGTTACACATATAAGGAGAAGAAGAAGTATCGAAACATTCCCCATGAAAAGGCTGCGGATAATTTTGCAAAGCAATGTTTAGCTTTAATGGTAATGGATTTGTAACAGGTGTATTCCTACCAAGAAAGGGTGTCAGTCGAATGAATTGATTAAATCAATTGTTCTTCACCTACAACAATACGGTAATCATCAATCTGTAGTGTATACGCATGGTCCTTACATCGATAAATGACTTTGTTATCGTCTTTGTTTTCTTCAATTTTACTTTCTGGATAAAAGACGATTAAGATATCCTCATGGTATTCATATGGAAGTTGAATGGTAGGAATTGCACTTTCAAGTAAAATGAGTCCATGTTCCACAAAATCTCCGTTTCCATCCGTTTCACGAAAAATCTTTTCAATTTCTACAATTTCAGCTTCCTTTTTTTGTCCTTCAATATCTGCAATAATCGTATCTCCAATTTGATACATGCAAAAATCATTCCTTTCATTATGTAGCGTTATTTGAGAAATTATTAAATAAACACATTTTCATTATAGCATTTCCGAACGGTTGTATTTCCATAATTAAACAATGAAAAATAGAATTTTCTATTAACTAGCTGTATAGTGAGATATGGAAATGTAGCACAGCAATTGGAGGTACAGGTGTGGACTAGGGCAGTCAGGTTTTACGCTCAAAAAATAAATACCTATATTACTTAAAGGAACTAAATAGGGGGAAGTATAGTGATAAAAGCTGTAATTTTCGACTTTGATGGTTTAATTATAGACACAGAGACAGCATGGTTTCAGGCTTATAAAGAAACTTTGAATGTATTTGAATTTGAGTTGGATCTAGAACAGTTTGTTAAAGTAGTAGGTTCAGATGGAACTTCTTTTTTACTTATTTGAAAGAACAGATTGGGGAAAGTTGTGATATTCAGGAGGTAAAAGAAAAAGCAAAAGGGCTACATAAAGAAATGATGAAATCTCCCCAGGCCCGTGAAGGTGTGAAGGATTATTTAGATGAAGCGAGGTCGCTAGGATACAAAATTTCTCTCGCGTCTAGTTCAACAAAAGAATGGGTCACTTACTATTTAACTGAACTTGGGCTTATAGGCTATTTTGACTTTATTATCACACGGGATGATGTTGACAAAGTAAAACCAGCACCGGACTTGTACCTAAAAGCACTTGAAGCATTAAATATTCATCCCAACGAGGCAGTTGTCTTTGAAGACTCATTAAATGGACTTCAAGCAGCTTTAGCAGCTAGATTAAAATGCGTCATCGTTCCTAACCCTGTTACTGAAGCATTACCTTTTGTAAATCACCATTTACGTCTTAGATCGATGGCAGAAATGGGGTTGGCTGATGTGATAAAACGTATTTAGGAAGCGCGGTGACGGTTCTACTGTTTCTTTCGTTTAGCAAAACGAAAGAAGCAGCAGAACCGTCACCATGTCACATCAGTAAGGACGATCAAACCGTTTTTCATACGCACCATTTTTTTTCAGTTGTGGATCCCAGAAAAAATAGTTTAATAGTCCAATCTTCGTAAATAATTTCAAGAAAAGTTGCCCACTTTTATTAAATCGAACTGGTTTGGCTAATCTGCGAATAGTTGCTTCGTTAAAGTACCCTTCATACACTAAGTTCACAATGGCTTTTACGATCGGTTCAATCATATTTTCTTGAGCTTTAATCGGTCTCACCTGCAAACCTTCAACCCCGCCCTTAATGGCTGTACCACTATAAGTTCTTCCTAATCTGAGCGCCAATTGTTCGAAGTATGCCTCGAGATAGTGAGATTGACTACTTTCAGGAAAACCAGATTGTACAAAAAAGCTTATACTCCCTTTAGAAACTTGAAGCTTTTCGATAAATCCCATTACGTGGGAAGGCATTGCATGGACATATAAGGGCATAAAGAACATAACATGTTTCTCACCTTTAAAAGATTCTGCCCACTCCTCCCATTTACCTCGTTTTTTCAAATCACGTATCTCAACCCTATCACCAAGGGCTTCATTCACTTTATTCAGGATAAGTGTTGAGTTGCTACCACTTTTTCTAGGAGAACCGTTGTAAATCACTAGTTTTTCTATCGGTTCAATTGATGAAAAGTCTATAATCTTATTTTTCGCCATCCTTGATTCTAGGTGGTGCAATTGAAGAGCACCACCTTTTACAATGCGGTAGACTTTAGATGATTTAAAATGGTAGGCAGTACGATACAAATAATCTTCAATAATCTGTTCTTCTTGATTTGTTAAGCCTTTCGTATCATAGAAAAATACCATGTCAGGATAGGAGTCATATCTAGCAACATGATGGCACTCCCCATCTATCAATTCAATATATGGGTGGTAGTGGGGAATTGTCCTGTCCAAAAAAGCTTTCGCTTGATGGTTGATAAATCCTTGGGCTGTATCCATTAGTAATATTACAGTATTACTGTTTACATAGTTAGGATAAAATTCAGTCATTTGATCTTTCATTACACATTTACCAGGGGTCCTTAGCCAACATGTCCAACAGCCAGTACATGGAGTTATAGTTTGATCCTCTAATTTAACGATGTTCAATGGTTCATTATAAAGATTTTGGATGGCATCATAAATATCATCCTCTTGTTTTTCCCTTAAATCAAACAAAGTTTTCATTATTATCCCTCCTTAATACCTTTGTTCCTTGTGGTGGGTTCATTTGACCTATTTAACTCGCAATGTAAGGATATACACCCCAAAAACAATATCGTCCACACCAAAAGAGGATTTTCACAAATGATTTCTTTAACTAATCCTTTTCTTCTAGTATCCGAAGCAGCTTTGGCACTATTTTAAATGGGGCAGGAGCCGCTGTTACTTGACTTACAGTTCCTGAAACAATGATATCTAGTTTTTGACAATAAAAAAGCCAAGATCCAACAGCACCAGTATGCCCTATTAATTCAGGCATCTGGCGAAAAGGCGTAAAAAGACGAGGCATTTTAAAGCGCATCATCCCTAGTCCATATTGTATCGGCCAACCTGGTGCTAACAGACTAATTCCAAACCCAAATGTTTGCCACTGAGAAAGCATTAATTGTAAAGTTTCTGGTTTATCAAAAACTTTACCATCGACTAAAGCCCTCATAAACTTGATGAGATCATTCACAGTACTATTAAGATCCCCGAAAGCTCGCATCGCCTGTGGCTTATTGTTAAATGGTGTGTCTTCAATCCAAACTGTAGCAACAGGTCCCAAAGGTTCTAGTGGTTTAGAGCCTGGAAGAAATGTATTTACTAAATGCAAAGGTTGAAAAAGCATATCCTTAAAAGCGTCTTCTATAGTTTTTTTTGTTACCGTTTCAATGATGGCAATTAGCATTTGAAAGTTGGTGTCAGAATAACGTATCCGGTATTTCGTTTTACTAAAGTCTTGAGGCGGGAAAAGGGGAGTATTCACTTTCTGAATTATTTGTAGTGTGTCATCAAGAGACCAGGACATGTCGTTTCCTTCTAGTACTCTATCGATTATTGTTTTACCACCTTTCGCCTTAACCTCCAGATAATCTGGGATCCCAGAGGAATGGCTCATTAGATGCTTGATCGTTAACTGATCATAATAATCTACACCGCTTATGACATGCACCCCCTTTAGCAGATCCCCAGGGAGATAATTGATAACTAAGTCATCAATGGAAAGCTTATTTGTTTCGTGTAACTTGAGGATCGATGAAGCAATGTAGAGCTTTGTTATGCTGGCGATCCAAAATGGCGTATCAATCGCCATAGGCGTTCCATCAGGCTGCGCAATGCCTTTAGCCCCACTCCAACTAAACGAACCATCTCTACTCTCCACAGCCATTATTGCATGCCTGACACCTTTCATACCCATTAGTTGGTCCAAAAGGCCCTGAAGTAACCTTGTTTGCGTTTCATTTGAATTCATTGATATTTTTCACACCTCCGTTACATGAATAGCTTCATGCTATGAAACTTTTTATTTGAACCAGTGCTTCAAGCGAACAGTGTAATAACTAATTAACAAAAATTCCTAATCGCTCCTAAATTATACCACTTAGACCACTTATCTTTCGTAAAACAATAAGAAGATTTTGAAAACAAAACAAAGGGACGGTTGCACGAAAGTCTGAGGTGTAGGAAGCGCGAGAACCGTCCCCACGCTTCTGAAACGCACGAGACTACTAGAAAAACTTTAACGTCGGTGACCTTGCAAGGAATGCTCTATTAAAATTTATGCATATTTTGCTGAAAAACAGCGAAAAACAATTAACAGAATTTTTTAAAAACTGATTGACTTTCATCTTAAAAGAAACTAAGATGTATTTAAGACATCATATGATGTTATATTATATCGGAGGTGCTAATTTTGAAATTAGAACATGTAGAACAAATCAATCATGCTGTTAATGCCGTTAAAGCTAAAGAGGTTAAGAATTTTTATTTTGTTGCGTGTGGAGGTTCGATGGCGTCACTAGCAACTGGAGATTATTTTTTAGATCGGGAAATTGATGTTCCAAGTCGAGTGTATACTTCCAATGAATTCATTCATAGTAACCCAAAGGGATTAGGGAGTAACAGTGTCGTGATCCTTCGTTCTCACTCAGGTACGACGCCAGAGACAGTTGAGGCAGCGAAATTTGCTAGAGAAAAAGGTGCCCTAACAATAGCTATATCAATGGAGGTTGAATCACCTTTATGCCAAGCGGCAGAATACGTGGTCCACTATAATTACAAAGACGGGTCTGATGCTATTGACGGCGAGACTGGGGTTTATTATAGTTTAATTTTCGGTATTCTTAATGCGATCTCTCCAAATGAAAAGTATGATAGAGTCTTAAATCAACTAAATCACTTGGAAAATCTTTTCGAAGTTAACAAAAAAAGGACATTTGAAACAGCCTTTAACTTTGGTAAAGTCAACAAAAGGGAAAAAGTTATTTACACAATGGCTAGTGGCGCATATATTCATCAAGCTTACTCATTTACTAGTTGTTTATTGATGGAAATGCTTTGGATCCATTCTAATGCCATTCATTCTGGTGAATTCTTCCATGGACCGTTTGAAGTAACGGATTATGATGTTCCTTTCTTAATTATCAAAGGAGAAGGCGCTAGTAGACCTTTAGATGAGAGAGCAATTGATTTTGTCCAAAAGTTTAGTGAAAAAGTAGAAGTCGTAGATATTGCAGAGCTTGATTATCAGGGAATTGATGAAGATCTAAAAGAATATTTTGGACCTGCAATTGCTGGAGTTGTTTTACGTCAGTATGCTGATGGATTAGCTGAACATACGGGGCATCCGTTATCTGTTAGACGTTATATGTGGAAAATGGAATATTAAAAACAAACTAACATTTTAAAAAGGGGCGTAGTAAAAATGAGAAGATTATTTGCATTCGTCATTCTAGTACTGTTTCTTGTTCCTCTAGTTGTGGCTTGTTCATCTGGAGAAAACAATTCTTCTAAAGAAGTAACTGGCGAGGAAACCGTTGAAATTAATTTCTTCCATAGATGGCCAAATGAGCCACGTAAGTCTTTTTATGATGATAAAATAAAAGAGTACATGGATGCAAATCCACATGTGAAAATTAATGTTGATGCTGTTCTAAACGATTCCTATAAAGAAAAAATTAGAGTACTAGTTTCAAATGATAATCTTCCAGATATTTTTACATCTTGGTCAGACTCCTTTGCACTTAACCTTGTTTCTTCAGAGCGAATTAAACCTTTAAATGAAATTTTAGAGGCTGATAAAGCTTGGTCAGGAAATATTATCGAATCTCAATATGGTGGCTTTACGTTTGATGGTGTTACCTATGGTGTTCCATTTACAATGGATGGTAAGGCTTTCTTCTATAACAGAGAAATTTTTGAGGAACATAATATTCAAGTGCCAAAAACGTATGATGAGTTCATTAATGCATTAGATCAGCTACAAGCTGCTGGTTACGAAACGCCGTTGGTAGAAGGGTTAACAAATGCCTGGGCAGTATCGCACTATATGGGATCCATTTTTCAAAGATTGCTAGATCCTGAGGTGTTAGCTGCTGACTATAATGCGAAGACTGGTGAGTTTACTGATCCTGGTTACATTAGAGGATTAGAGGTCTTTCAAGAGTTAACTACTTATATGGGTGATCTCTCGACTGCAATTGACCATGAAACAGCAAGAAATATGTTCGGCAATGGTGATATTCCTATCGTTTATATGCAGTTTGCAGAAATTAAGCTAGTGAAAAACATTGGTGGGGTGGAGTTTGGCTTCTTTAACTTCCCTAAATTCGCAGATGGAAAAGGAGACCCTGATGCGTTAACAGGTGCTCCAGAAGGTTGGATGTTAAGCAAAAATGCTCCACAAGAAGCAGTTGATTTCTTGAAGTTTTTAACTTCACAAGAAACTGCTTATGAATTTACAAAAGTTGATGGGCAATTAAATGCTATTAAAGGCGGAGTTGATGAGGGGAATACAAGTCCTGAAAGCTTCGAAGCATATAACATTGTATTAAATGCCACAGCCCCAGTCCCATGGTTTGATAATGCTGTTAATATTAACATTGCTGATATTTTCATGAGAGGTGGCCAGTCATTAGCAACTGGTCAGATGACTCCTCAAGAAATTGTCGATGATGTCAAACAGCGTGCAGCTCGCCTGAGAACTGAATAACAGTTTATTTCTCAACTGATCTAAGATTCAGGGACGTCCTGAATCTTAGATTTATAAATTACTAAGTTAGGGGTGACATCCATTGCCTAAGTATAGAAGTAGGATGGCTTCAATTCTTTTCTTGCTCCCAAGTATTGTTTTACTTCTCATTTTTGTATTTATACCTCTAATACAAAACTTCTACAATAGTTTCTATGACTTCTCGGTTTTTTCTCAGACAAAAACGTTTGTAGGATGGGACAACTTTAAGATATTTTGGGACGATAAAGTTGTGAAAGTTGCTTTAGCAAATAACGTAAAATATGCTGTTATTTCAGTAGCCTTGCAGGTTGCTTTTGCCCTAGTGTTAGCCTATATACTAGAAGAAAAAGTATTTAGAAGAGTTGCACCATTTTTTTAGAGTCGTTTATTTTATGCCAGTAATGATCTCAATTTCAGTTATTGCACTACTTTTTGGATTTATATATAATCCACAGATGGGCCTATTAAATAGTTTTTTAGAATTGATAGGACTAGAACAATTTGCAAAACCTTGGCTTGGTAATTCTACCACAGCTATCTATGCTGTCATTGCCATGTCACAATGGCAAAGTATAGGTTTTATCATGGTATTGTTTATCGTTGCTATTCAGAAAATTCCAAAAGAACAATATGAAGCAGCAGACATAGATGGGGCTGGGAGAGTTCGCAAATTCGTCAGTGTAACTGTACCACAGGTAAAAGAGGCAATCTTTGTAAACACGCTCATTACAATTACGGGATCAATGTTAGTATTTAACGAACCTTATATTTTAACAAATGGTGGGCCAGGTTTTAGCTCTACAACGATGGCTGTTCATATGTATCAGGAGGGGTTTGTAAAGGATAATATGGGTTATGCCTCAACTCTAGCAGTGGTCATTTTTGTCCTCACAGCGATACTAGCATTAATTCAAATACGTTTGTCTCGTACCGGAAAGGATGATTAAAATGGCGGTTTTTAACAAATCATCTTATAAAAATAAGCATTTTGGCTTTGGAGAAGGTTTGACATTGCTAGGTTTAATTATAGGTGCCATCGTTATTCTTTACCCTCTTTTTTGGATGGTCGTGTCATCAATGAAAACCTATGATGAAATTTATAACAATGTTTGGGGGTTTCCTAGTAACTGGCAAATCCAGAACTACGTCGAAGCATGGTCAAAGGGGATCTCAAGTTACTTTATTAACAGTGTGATAGTCACCGGAACCACTATTATCGCAGTGATTGTTTTTGGTTCAATGGCAGCATTTTCATTGGCTAGGTATCGTACTCGAATGATTGACCTTGCACTCGTGTTTATTATTGCCGGGATGATGATTAATCCTCAAGTAGCCATTGTACCATTGTTTGGGATTTTAAGTTCTTTGGACATTATCAATACAAGATGGGCGCTTATATTACCTTATATCGCTTTTCGATTGCCGATTACCATTTTATTAATCCGCTCCTATTTTTTAAGTATTCCTAAAGAACTTGAAGAGTCTGCGATTATTGATGGCTGTAGCGAATTTGGCATCTATTGGAAGATTTATCTTCCTATCGCAAAACCAATTTTGATAACAGCTGTAGTTTTAACCGCATTTTTTGCCTGGAATGAGTTTCTCTTTGCTACTATCTTCATAGATTCTAACTCATTGAAGACCATTCCATCAGGTTTAATGAATTTTAGGGATGCATTAAGGACTGATTGGGGCGTTCTATTAGCGGGGATGGTTATTTCGTCATTGCCGATGATCGTACTCTTAGTTGCACTTCAAAAACATTTAGTAAGAGGTTTATCAGAGGGATCTGTTAAAGGTTAAAAAGAAAGGAAGATTTTATGAAAATTATTGCTGTTGGAGATAATGTTGTCGATTGTTACTTAGATCAGGGAAATTATTACCCTGGGGGAAATTGCGTGAACGTTGCAGTTAACTGTAAGCGATCTGGAGCAAGTGAGGTGGGCTATATTGGAATTTTTGCCACAGATGATAAGGCTGCACATCTGAAATCAGTGTTAGAAATAGAAGGGATTGACTATCATCGCTCAAGAACAGTAGAGGGTGTAAGTGGTCAACCAAGAGTGAATTTAACGGAAGATGGGGACCGTGTTTTTGTAGGTGGTCCGAGGGATACAGTTCAACATATTGTTAAGCTTAAGTTGATTCAGCAGGATTATGATTATATTAAGGACTTCGATCTCTGTCATTCTAGCTGTTATTCGTCAATGGAAGAAGAATTACCTAGCTTATCCAACTATATTAAAATTTCCTTTGACTTTTCAGATAAATATACGAATGACTATCTAGAGAAAGTTTGTCCTCATATCTCATACGGATTTTTTTCAGGTTCTCATTTAAGCGATTCAGAGCTAGAAGAGCTAGTTGATACCCTTTCCAAATTCAAGCTCGAAGTAATTGGAATTACAAGAGGTTCCAAACCTGCCCTGTTCATTTATAACGGTACTAGGTATGATCAGGAACCCGTTGAAACCGATGTGGTCGATACAATGGGAGCAGGTGACAGTTTTATTGCTGGATTTTTAACAGCTTTTGTTGATACACAAAATATGTCTGATTCCCTTACATTCGCAGCGACAAAAGCAAGTGAGACTTGCAAAGTGTATGGCGGGTTTGGGTATCCAAAAGAGTTGTCTGAATAATCCTTATATGACTGAAAGCTCTCCTGTTCAAGCGCCAAATTGAACTTCTTCGGACGGACTTTATTTACATTTTTTCTTAATTATGAGTCAATTGAGTTTGTCTCAACGAACTAATACGTTATAATAAAGATATAATTAAAGTGAATTAGGGGTAGCTATGACTGAAAAAAAATCGATAAGTTCAGAGAATCCAGTATTTTTATATGAACAGGTAATTATTAAGATTAAGGAAATGATCGCAAACGGTGAAATTGCTCCTGATGAGAAATTACCAAATGAAAGTGAATTATGTGACCTATTTGATACAAGTAGAATTACGATACGTAGAGCGCTAAAGGAACTTGCAAATGAGGGTGTCATTGAAATTTTGCATGGTCGTGGAACGTTCGTAAGAGAAACAAAGCAACAAATCCACATTCTTAACCTAAAAGGATATACAGAGGGAATGTGGATAGGGCAAAACTCGATTACAAAGAAAATATTAAGCAATGAAATCGTAACAGCAGATGAGAAGCTAATGGAACTATTTGAGCGAAAAGAACCATTTGAGGTATTGAAATTAGCTAGACTTATAAAAGATTCAAATAAGGCATTTAGTGTTGACTTTGCCTATTTCCCCTTAGATATTTATCCTGGTATTAGTGATTTAATAGAAGATAATGTTTCAACATTTAATATTATTCATAATAAGTACGGCATTAAGTTCGGCAAAGCGAGAAAAGAAATGGAAATCGTTCAACCTTCACCTGAGATTAGCAACCTGTTAGATGTTTCCAGAATCGAACCCCTTGTACAAATAAAAAAACTTATCAGAGATGAATATGATGTTCCAGTCCATTATTCAAAATACTATCTATACGCAAATAAGATAAAGTTTTACATTGATGTTGATATGAACGAGGAAGAACTACCTCATTAAAATAACCAGAAAGGCTACCTTCATTAATAAGGTAGCCTTTTGCTTTGGTAGGAAGCGTGGGGACGGTTCCCTTCTTTAGAGTTCTCCTTGATATTTTTTCATCTTATAAATTACAGAAGGTTGGCTTATCCCTAAATACTTTGCCATTTCATACGTAGTTTTGCATTCCTCGAAGGCTCTCTTAATTAAGTGTTTTTCTACTTCTTCTAGTGTTTCTTTCAAACTTTTCTTGCCCGCATTTTTTTTCTCGAGGTTCCAATATTCGTTACCGACAGGTTCTTTTAGCGTTTGTCTAAGGGGAAAAGGAAGGTGCTGTGGATAGATTGTGTCTTCCTCAATGGTTAAAACAACACGTTCGATTATATTCTCTAATTCACGAACGTTTCCGGGCCAATCATAATTCGATAATACTTCATAGGTAGAAGGCTGTAGCTTCTTTGATGTCTGATACTTTTCGTTCATCATTTGAAGGTAATGCTGGATAAGGATGGGGATATCTTCCTTACGTTCGGTTAAAGCAGGAATTTGTAGGGGGATGACGTTTAAACGATAAAATAAGTCAAGCCTAAATCTTCCTTCATTAACCATTTTCCCTAAGTCTTGATTTGTGGCAGTGATCAGTCGGAAATTGACGTGACGTTCATTCTTTGCGCCAATGCGCATTATTTTTTTCTCTTGAAGTACTTTAAGTAATTTAACTTGAATGGCGAGGGGTAATTCACCAATTTCATCTAAAAATAACGTTCCGTTATCAGCTTGCTCAATCAAACCTTGTTTCCCTGTTTTATGAGCTCCTGTAAAGGACCCTGGTTCATATCCAAACATTTCAGATTCAAATAACGTTTCAGGGATAGTACTGCAATTGACTTCGATAAATGGCTCGGTCTTTCTAAGACATTGATCGTGAACGGCTCTAGCGAGTGTACTTTTCCCTACACCTGAGGCGCCTAAAAAAAGAATGGTTGCATCTGTTTTTGCAACTCGAGAAATGGTCTTGAAAATTTGCTGCATACTTGTACTTCGAAATAAAAAGGGGTGCTGACCCAAATTCTTCCCACGCAGTTCCTCGACCTCTGTTTGATAGCCTTTAATCTTTTGTTGTAATTGTTTGTATTGTGACTGAAGATTCAAAATTTCCGTTTGGTCTTGACTAAAACTAATGGCTCTAATTAAACGACCAGAATGATTAAAAACCGGGAAACCAGTAGACATAACGACGCGACCAGTCTTAGTATGTTGCATAGCACGGACGTATTTTTCTTCTTTAAGAACTAAGGCATTGATCGAAGGTGAAAGTACGCCTTCCTCTTCAAATTGATATACGGATTTTCCAATATATGAATCAGGTTTTAACCCATACATGATCCAATGATTTGGATTGGAGCGTAAAATAATTCCATTTTCATCAGTGATTGTAATATTGTTGTTAGAAGTTTCGATTATTTTGTTTAATTCCATTTCTAATGTATTGCTGTTCAAGATCATCGCCCATTTCATAGTAAGTTAATTAAACTATAAATTAAAATTAACAGAATAATCAATAATTAAATCAAATTTCCCCTCTTTTTAATTAAAAATTAAATCAACGTAGGTTGAAGGGTTAAGTGGAGTAATATTACTGGTTGTTAAAGGTGGCATGTTTCTTGCAAATGTTTTGGTAAATCTAGTTTTTAAAATGAGAGGATGTTTATATAATGGTAGATCACATTAAAGAGTTAGAGGAATTAGATAAAAAGTACTTTTTCCACCCAACTTCACCGATTCAGCAACAACATCAACAAGGACCGGCCTTTATATTTATGAAAGGTGAGGGAATATACCTTGAGGACATTAAAGGAAATAAGGTAATCGATGGGATGTCATCACTATGGAATGTGAATGTTGGTCATGGTAGAGAGGAGTTGGGAAGAGCAGCCATGGAGCAAATGTCTAAGTTAGCATTTAGTTCTTGTTTTGCAACATTTAGTAATGAACCAGCGATCAAGTTAGCTGAAAAAATGTCGCAAATTACTCCTAGTAACTTGACGGCTACATTTTTTACATCAGGTGGCTCTGAAGCGAACGATACTGCCTATAAGTTAGCACGACATTATTGGATTTTAAAAGGGGAACAAAGCCGAAAAAAAATTATTTCAAGAAAAAAGTCTTACCACGGAGTAGCGATGGGGGCGACAAGTGCAACTGGTTTGAAGGCATTTCGAGATTTTACGAATTCATTAGCTCCTGATTTCTGTTATGTGGAAAATTTCTCATCACAGTCGTTGCGAGAAGTGATTGAAAATGAGGGTCCAGAGACGATTGCTGCTTTTATTGCTGAACCCGTACAAGGTGCTGGAGGAGTTCATATTGCTCCTGACAATTACTTTAAAAAGGTTAGAAAGATTTGTGATGAGTATGGTATTTTATTTATCACTGATGAAGTGATCACTGGTTTTGGGCGTACAGGAAATATTTCGGTATGGAGCACTATGGTGTTACTCCTGATATGATGTGTATTGCAAAAGGAGTGACAAGTGGTTATGCACAGCTTGGTGGTGTCGTTATTTCTGAACGAATGCATCAAGATTTTATTGAGCTTTCAACTGGGACACTTTTGCATGGCTATACGTATAGTGGTCACCCAATGGCTTGCAGTGTTGCCTTAAAAAATTTAGAAATCATTGAAAGAGAAAATTTGATCGACAATGCGACATTCATGGGGAACGAAATGTTAAATGGGTTTAAATGGATACAAAAAAACCGAAATATTGTTGGGGAGGTTAGAGCCCTAGGCTTAATGGGTGGTATAGAAATTGTAAAAGATCAACAAACAAATGAGAGATTTTCTACACCATTATCTCCATTAATTGTTGGAGAAGCCGCGAAGCGAGGGCTCGTTTGTAGATCGGTTGTTTTTGAAGGCCAAGATACGCTTGTGTTCGCACCTCCATTAACGATAAATAAAGACCAAATCGATAAATTAATCAGCATTTTAAATGAAGCTATTCAAGCGGTAGAAGAGACTATTTAATAGTAATTTAAAACCTAAAGAAATGGAATGCAGCTGTACAGAACAAGGGATAGTTGATGTTTTAATAACTATTAGTTGGGGGAGAGCGAAGAGGATCATAGAGTTTAAAAAGCACGGACATGACGTTTGGGTCGAAATAAATGCTGGTGTGGGAAGTAGGTACTAATGAGGATTATTTTCATGCCAGGACTGGAAACTTTCACTATGACAACCTGGAACTACGATCATACGTATTTAATTAATGAAGCAGTCCTGATGAGAAAACAATCATCAGGGCTGCTATTTGTTTTGCGTTACAAATATGAACAACATTCAAAATCAGTTACACAGCAAACCAGAAACACAAAAAGTGTAGTTGGTAATTTCGTTATTTAATATTTGGAGTTAAAGGTAAACAGAACAACCTGTTCCTACTTTACTTTCAAAGTTGCGGGTGGTGGATAGCTCAAGCTTGAGAGGTTGGGTAATGTTGAGTAGGCCGACACTATACTTTTATAAGTTAAAACTTTACATAATCGCGAGGATTGACAACTAAAGAAAAAACTTATATTATATACCTAGTGGGGTATACATCAAAGGTGTTGTAGGTATCGATATTCCATCATAGTAAATAAAAAGATATCTGCAAAATCTGTGCTGACACTAAGTATTTGATGATTTTTGTGCATTAAAATACAGCTCAAAATCTAATTTTATTATTGATGAAGGTATGGGCAGAACTTACTAAGTAAATTATTCGGAGGCGATAAACATGGAGAAAATTGTTGTTATTGGTGGTGTAGCAGCAGGAGCAACAGCGGCAGCAAAAGCTAGAAGACTTTCTGCAGAAGCTCAAATTACAATTCTAGAATCTGGACCCGATATCTCATTTGCAAATTGCGGACTTCCATATTATATCGGAAGAGACATAAACAGCAGATCAAAGCTTATCCTTCAAAGTCCTGAAAGTTTTAATGACCAGTATCAGACAGATGTTCATATATATACAACCGCAACAGAGATTGACCGAAAAAACAAAATTGTACATGCTGTAGATTCACGTACTGGAGAAAAGAAAACATATGAATATACCAAGCTGATTCTGGCTCAGGGTGGAAAACCTATCGCTCCGCCCATTCCTGGCGCAGAACAGGATCATGTCTTCCAGCTTTGGACTCTTGAAGACATGGATAAGATCAATTCATTTATAGAAAATAAAAAGCCTAAGACAGCGGTAGTTGTAGGCGGTGGATTTATAGGCCTTGAAATGGTAGAAGCACTTGTTAAGAGGGGAATGAAGGTCTCTGTGGTTGAGATGATGCCACATGTGATGACTATTATGGAAGCCGAAATAGCAGGGTTTATCCAGCAAGAAATGTTGTCATATGGAGTAGATGTTCTAACAAATAAAGCAGTTTCCGATATAGGAAGAAACAGTGTAACTCTTAAGGATGGACTTAGAGTTGATGCAGATATGGTTCTGTTATCTATAGGTGTGCGGCCTACCCTTAAACTTGCTCAAGAAGCAGGTCTTACTATCGGTGAAGCGGGCGGCTTACTTGTCGATTCAACATTGAAAACCAGCGACGACAACATTTATGCAGCAGGGGATATGGTTGAACTTGAACACCGAGTGCACGGCAAGAAAGTACGTATTCCTCTTGCTGGCCCTGCTAATCGTCAAGGGCGAATAGCAGCAGAAAATGCCCTAGGCAAAAGACATGAATATAAAGGCTCTATAGGTACATCTATTGTCAGGGTTTTTGAAGCAGTTGCAGGAATTACCGGACTTTCTTTAAAAGGGGCTAGAGCTGCAGGACTTAATGCAGATGCAATTGTCATTCATAAAGAACATCACACATCTTATTTTCCAGGAGCAGAACAGGTTACTGTACTTGTGGTTTATGACAAAGAAACCGGAGTGGTGCTAGGCGGACAGACTGCAGGTTATGCAGGTGCTGACAGAAGACTAGATGTTCTAGCAGCAGCCGCGGCAACAAAGCTCACAGTTTCTGATCTTGCGGATATGGATTTTGCCTATTCACCACCTCTTGGAACAGCAAATGATGCCATGAATATGGCAGCATATGTAGCCGAGAACCGAATTTCAGGGTACTCTCCCACATTGACAGTTTCTGAAATAGATACTCATATAGATAGTAAAGAAGCACTCTGGATTGATGTAAGGGATGTATTTGCATTCGAAAAATCTCATATAGAAGGCTCAGTGAATATACCTTTAGAGATTCTTCCATCAAAACTAAATGAGCTTCCGCAGAATAAACTAATCTTTGTCTATGACCAAACAGGAAAAAAAGGACATCAGGCATTGCGTACTCTCGTTGGAACAGGATTTACCAATGTATTTAATGTAAGCGGAGGATTTGCAAGTCTTTCCAGCTATGTTAGGGCAGTAACTCCATCAAATTTCCGTTTAGAATTGCCTGCTCCAGAACCAAAAAAAATTGGAGAGAAAAGCAATGTGGAAGAGAAGAACGCTCCAACAGTTGAAATGAAAAAGGAAGATTCAAATGAACCTTTGATTGTTGACGTGCGTACTGCCGGGGAATTTTCATACGGTGCATATCCTGGCGCGATAAATATACCTCTAGACGAATTACAGTCTAAAGTAGAAAGACTTGGAGAGAAGGATAGAAAAATAATTCTTTACTGTGAGTCAGGCGCAAGAAGTGCCTATGCAGTGCAGGTTCTCAAAGCATATGGTTTCACCAACCTTGAAAATGGTGGAGGAATTTCGAGAATGATGGCCAGTACAAGATAGCCTTCAAATAGCAACACGCAGAACCGCTTCTTTAGATGTAAAAACAAGGTTGGAATTTTGAATAAGAAAGACGAAAAACAACAGACCTAGCTGTTGCGCAGTACAACGATAATATTCAATAAAAAAGGAAATAAAGGTAAGCGTCAAATAGTCTCCTTCTATGAAAGGATAGGACTATGATGTAAGTTTATGATGCGAGAGACTAGCCATTGTAGCTAGACTGCCCCTTGAACCTTTGGTAGAACTGGGTTTGTAAGTAAGGTGAGAGTGAAATGCTAACATTTAGTTAACATAGGTAATGAAAAAGAGGCTACTCATAAGTTCACTAAACTTTTGAAAGGCTTCTTTTTCATTTCTTGGGTTACTTAGAGTTAGACATCTTCTTTAATTTTGGTTCCTGACCACATCCGACTGGGTAAAGCTTTGTGCCAGGGGTTAGGAACTTATGGCTGGTGGGACCTACTCAATTAATAAATGTTCAAACGGGATCTTTGAGCGATTTTCCCTAAATTGTCCTGCAGATATTCCAACAGCTTTTTTAAAAACCTTATGAAAATAGTTTGCGTCAGTATAACCAACCTTTTCGGCAATTTCCTTAATTGGCAATTCCGTTTGTGTTAGTAGCCGGAAAGCTTGTTCCATTCGAGTTTTCGTTAAATATTGAAGCGGAGGCATATGCATATGTTCCTTGAACTTTTTTATAAAGTAATATTTTGAAAATCCAACATACTCCGCAATATCCTCCACACTAATCTGTTTTTCATAATGCGTTCTTATATAAAAAACACCTTTTGAAATAGCTTCAGGTAATTCATTTATCGCAAGTGCCTTGCTTTTACCAAAACGATAGCATTCCATAATAAATTCATAGGCCTTTGCTGAAGAAATGTAGATGTCTGAAACCTTTCTTTCTGCAACGTCTCGATATATCCGCATAAGTAGCTGAATGAGTTCCGAATCAGCCTGAATTTGAAATACAGGACCTAATAGTTCTCGCAAATACCTCCAGCATTTTAACGCTTCCTGTCCTTGGAGGGTTATATAGACAAACTCCCACCTTTCACTATCATCAGGCAGATAGTAAGTATGTGAGCTAGGAATGTCTACAATAAACGCTTCGCCGGATTTAAGGCGATATTTGATGTTATCATATTCGAGTATTCCACTTCCGGAGAGCGTATATTGAAAAACATAGGTACCTGTGTCATTTCTATGTAATCCATCCCAATAGTAATCTACTGTTTCTCGATTTTCCCAACCTACAACATAGATGCTTGAAATCTGAGACTGCTCATTTTCTTTAAACAGAGAGCTAATTCGATAAGAGCCATAAGGTGTTACTACGGATTCACCAGACAATTTTTTACCCTCCAATCACATTATCTTACCGTTGAGACAACTCTCATTTCTTGTTTATGATTATTTTAACACAAACATACTCTGATAAAGGTTAACTTTAGGAGGATAGAAAATGTCAAAAATCACATTTATGGGTGCTGGTAGTACCGTATTTGCCAAAAATGTATTAGGGGACTGTATGCTTGTTCCTGCTTTAGAAGGATTTGTGTTTGCATTATATGATATTGACGAACAGAGATTAAGAGATTCTGAGAATATGCTGATAAATTTAACGGAAAGTCTGGATAGAAAAGTTACGATTAAGGCTTATACTTCCCGGAAGGAAGCACTGCGTGGGGCAAAGTATGTATTTAATGCAATTCAGGTTGGAGGATATAAACCAAGTACTGTGATAGACTTTGAGATTCCTAAAAAATATGGTCTCCGGCAAACCATTGCCGATACTATAGGGATTGGAGGTATCTTTCGAAATCTCCGTACAATTCCAGTCATGCTTGATTTTGCAAAGGATATGGAAGAGGTTTGCCCAGATGCCCTATTTTTCAATTATACAAATCCTATGGCTGTTCTAACAGGGGTGATGAACCGCTTCACCCCTATCAAAACGGTTGGATTATGTCACAGTGTTCAAATTTGTACAGATCACTTATTTAAATCATTAGACATGGATCCAACGGGTATAAAAGAAAGGATTGCCGGAATTAACCATATGGCTTGGCTTCTGGAAATTTCCAAGGAAGGGCAGGATCTTTATCCGGAAATAAAACGGAGAGCAAAGGAAAAACAGAAAAGCAAGCATAATGATATGGTCCGTTTTGAGTTAATGGATAAATTCGGATACTATGTAACCGAATCGTCAGAGCATAATGCAGAATACCACCCATATTTTATTAAGCGAAATTATCCGGAGCTCATTGATAAATATAATATCCCATTGGACGAGTACCCTCGCCGGTGTGAGAACCAAATTAAGGGCTGGGAAGAAATGCGGGATAATCTCGTAAATAACAAGTCGCTTACCCATAAACGTTCACAGGAATATGGTTCTCGTATTATTGAAGCAATGGAAACAAACACTCCGTTTAAATTTGGAGGAAATGTCTTAAATACAGGTAGATTAATAAGTAACTTACCTGAAAAAGTATGCGTTGAGGTTCCTTGTGTAGCTGACCGCAGTGGAATTACCCCTACTTATGTTGGATACCTGCCAGAACAGCTTGCGGCGCTAAACCGCACCAATATTAATACCCAACTTTTAACCATTGAAGCAGCTATGACAAAAAAGAAGGAGTATATCTATCAAGCAGCCCTCCTTGATCCGCATACGGCTGCAGAATTATCAATTGATGATATTGTTTCCCTCTGTGACGATCTAATTGAAGCACATGGAAATTGGCTACCAACCTATGTTTGATACGTTTTTATTTTTGGGCGTATTGTCAGTAAAAAAGAATGGTGGACACTAGTAAATGAAAGCGCTTAAAATTTTCACTTTACTTTTAGGGGGTGATAGGTATAGAGAAGGTTTAAAACTTCATTTATGTAGTAGTACAAAAAAATTCAAAGGGGGATATTTAGATGTTCAAAAGAAAATTTTCGGTATTATTATTAGTGTTATCCATGCTTTTATTCTTCACCGCTTGTTCAAAAACTGATGAAACTTCTTCAGATAATAAAGATGAACCACAGACTGACAAGGAAGAAGTAGAAGAAAATAAAACACCAGTAACGTATACTTATTATAACGCTGCAGTCCCTGGGAAAGATCTTGATACCAATACGACTCGAATTGGGAAAATTCTTGAAGACAGAACAGGTGTTAACTTTAAGCTTGAACATATTGTTGGTGACATGAATACAAAAATTGGGTTAATGGTTGCGAGCGGTGACTACCCAGACGTTGTAATACCGGATGCCGCAATTGATACAATGCTAGATGCTGGAGCATTTATCCCGCTAAACGATCTTCTTGAAGAACATGGTCAAGAAATTCTTAAAGTTTATGGTCCATATCTTAATAGATTTACGATGGGTGATGGGAATATTTACTATATACCATTTGGTGCAGATGTAAATGAATTTATTCCTAACCCAAATATTGATCAAGGTGCATTTTGGATTCAACGAGGAATCCTTAAAGAATACGGTTTTCCAGAAATCAAGACATTGGAAGAGTATATGGAAATCATAGAGCGCTACGCTTCAGAAAACCCAAGAATTGATGGAATGAATGTAATTCCATTTACTGGATTGACGTATGATTGGAGATTTTTTGCATTTTCCAATATTCCAAACCATTTAGCTGGTTATCCTAACGATGGTGGTGTAATGGTTGATATGGAAACCCATGAAGCTAGCGTATACGCTGATTCTGAATATGCGAAGCGCTGGTTAAAAACTGTAAATGATCTTAACGCAAAAGGATTACTTGATCGAGAACTTTTTGTTTCAAACTACGATGAGTATATTGCAAAGCTTTCTTCTGGTCGTGTTTTAGGGTTTTTTGACTATGGCTGGCAGTTTGGAGATGCAAGTAACGCATTGAGAGATGCCGGAAACCCTGATCGTGAGTTTATGGCTTTACCAATTGTATTCGATAAGAATATTAAAGATCAGTATCTAGATCCGCCTGCGTTTGTAGGTAACCGTGGAGTAGGTATCACGGTAAATGCTAAAAATCCGGAAAGAATTATTCAATTCTGGAATGAATTAGTTAAAGAAGAAATTCAAAAGCTTGTTTTTTGGGGATTTGAAGACGAACATTACAATGTAGATGAAAAGGGTCGTTACTACCGCACACCTGAACAAATTGAACTTACTCAAAATGAGCAAGAAAGAGAAAAAATAGGAATGAAGACATTCGAATGGAACTGGCCAAGAATTAATGGTTCTTTCATAGAAGGAAATGCTGTTGAACCACGAAGACAACCTGAGGTTGCTCTAGCATCGTACACGGATGCTGACAAAGAGTACCTTAACGCTTATGGTATCCAAACATTCTCTGAGTTGTTCTCTTCCCCGGATGATCGTCCTTGGTACCCAGCTTGGAGTGCCAATATGATCCAAGGGTCTGACCCACAAGTATTTAATGAGCGTGCTAATGAAATTATAAGACGTCACTACGCAAGAATTGCATTGGCTAATCAAGCTGATTTTGAAAAAGAGTGGAATGATTTTGTTTCAGCTTATAGGGCTTTAGATGTAGAAAGCTATGAGCAGTTCTACACAGATGTTATTAAGGCTCGTGTTCGAGGAGAATGGTGATAAGGACCATATTTAGAAATTAAATGAAGTGGCTATGGTAACAGATATAAGGTTGTCATAGCCACTTTTGTTGAGGTATTGGGTTTGAAGTTTATTATGTCAGCTGTTTGAAGTAAGTGGTTTAAAATGGATAAACTTTATACCGTATCTGGCACCGCAGTTGAAAGTACAGTGAATAGCTTAACAAAAAGGATGAAGATTTACTGATCCCAATACATAAGTAGAGACGAGACATATTCATTATGATTTGGCTATCAAGCTATTTAACCGCGAAAAATAGGAAAATGGAAAGGAATTTAAGTCCATGAAAGAAGACTTATTGAATCAACATATTATTGAAAACCCTATCCTTTGGACAGATGTACCAGACCCAGATGTGATTCGAGTAGGTGATGTCTATTATATGTCTAGTACTACTATGCACATGAACCCTGGGGTACCGATTATGAAATCGTATGATCTATTGAATTGGGAAATCGTTAGTTACGCCTATGATGTTCTAGCCGAAAATGAGGAACAAACGCTAACAAACGGAAAACATGAATATGGAAAAGGTTCATGGGCAAGTAGTCTGCGTTATCATCAAAGCACTTTTTATTTAGTTGTCGGTTCGTTGTCTACCGGGAAGACATATATTTTTACCACTGATAATATTGAATTGGGTGCTTGGAAACGTTCTACTCTAGAAAAATATTACCATGATATGTCTATATTATTTGACGATGATGGACGCGTGTATTTGGTGTATGACAGAGGAGATATAAAAATTATTGAACTTACAGAAGATACAACAGCCATTAAAGAAGGAGGGCTAAACAAAGTTATTATTCCAGATGCTAGTTTAGTGGCAAGTGCTCAAGAAGACGTTCTTCTTGAGGCAGAAGGCTCACATATCCATAAGATCAATGGATATTATTATGTGTTTACGATAACATGGCCCAAGAATGGCAGTCGAACACAGCTTGTTCACCGATCTGATCGTATCGATGGTAAGTATGAGGGCAGGATTGCATTGGATGATCCCAGTGGTACGGCACAAGGAGGAATTATTGATACGGTTGATGGAAACTGGTATGGATTGCTGTTTCGCGATCATGGATCAGTAGGTCGCATTCCTTGTCTTATTCCAGTTACATGGAGAGATAACTGGCCAGTATTTGGTGAGCAAGGTACTGTTCCAAAACATATGTCTATTCCAGTTAGTAGTAAGAATATTAAAAATAACATAATAAAGTCTGATGAATTTAATTATGATAATAACTCCCTTGAAATGGCTTGGCAATGGAATCATAATCCGGACAATCAGAACTGGTCCTTAACGGAACGTCCTGGTTATTTAAGGATGAGAAATGGAAAAGTCAGCACGGGGTTGGAAGATGCAAGAAATACCCTTACCCAAAGAACATTTGGACCGGAATGTTCCGGTAGTGTTGAAATAGAAACGATACATATGAAGGACGGGGACATTGCTGGGTTTGCTGCTTTTCAAAAGGATTATGGCTTTGTCGGTGTGAAAATGATCGAAGGTTTTAAAGAGATTGTAATGGTAAATGCTAGTTCTGGTATACCAGAGGAAATAGAAAGCATCCCCATTGATCAGGAGCAGGTATATTTTAGGATTGATTTTGATTACAGAAATCAGACAGACAAGGCATATTTTTACTATAGTCTAGATAATGTTAACTGGAATTTAATAGGGAATACTCTTCAGATGAGCTATAAACTAGACCATTTCATGGGTTATCGTTTTGCTTTGTTTTCTTATGCCACAAAAACAACTGGTGGCTTTGTAGATTTTGATTATTTTAGAGTGGAACTAAATGGTAGTAGAAAAATTGGTAATTGACCTAGTTTAAAAAAGAGAGTGGAAAATAATATAGAGTATGACAAATGTGCTCAAATCGAAATAATTAGCTAAGTAAAGCCAATAACATAGTAAACCAGAGAGAACTGCATCATAAGTAAGGTGAAAAAACAAGTGGGCTATTTGCTGCATAGTAAATAGATAAGAAGCACTAGATTAACTTCATCATAATTAGAAAATTAATTATTACTAGAGTGGTTTCCCAAAAAAGGAGATCACTCTTTTGTTTTTCAAAGGTGATATTGAAGGGGTTTTACAAAATGTGTCGAAATATGTATTGTGTAGTTCTAATAACATCGATTACTTGAACGGAAGAATTTGGGAGATAGACGTTACTAAAATTTATAAAGTAAATAGGAGAGATTTCTTTGGAAAAAAATAGTGCAGAAGATTTTCTTGCTGTATTTAATAAAACGGAAAAGTGGATGAAGAAGACCATTGGAGCTAGGGACGAAGATGGGTACAGTTCTGTTCTCAAAAGGCAAAAAATAAAAATTCGATTATAAAAAGATATTTCGATGAACTTCAACTATATGCAACATTAAGAAATTTAATGATCCATGAAAAAACAAATCCAAATTATTATGTGGCACACCCTTCGCCAGAAATAGTTGAAAAATTTAATAACATATATAACGAATTAACCAAACCTGAATTATTAATACCGAGATTTATGAGAGACGTAGTTCGATTTAACGTAGATGATCCCCTTTCTTTAGTATTGGAAGAAGTTAAAACTAAAAAGTATACGAATTTTCCGGTTTATAGTTCAAATGGGGAATTTAAAGGTTTACTAACTGATAATGGAATAACTAATTGGTTGTCCTATAATGTAGAAGATGATCACCTTTTATTATCCACAATAGAAACGTCAATAGGTGATGTTATGTCGTTAGAAGAAGAAAAAAATAATTTTATTTTTATCAGCAGAAAGAAATCTATTTATGATGCAAAAGATATTTTCGAGAAATACTCCAATCGAATTGATGCCATGTTAATAACCGAGAATGGAGAAGAAAATGAAAAATTGCTAGGAATAATTACTGCATGGGATATCTTAGATAATAGCCATTAAATAAAGAACTATCAATTTGTTAGGATTATAATAATAAGAATATATAAATGGATTTTCTATTCCAAAACATGGTGTGAATTTCTATCAAATGTTTATGTGATAACGCGATGCTTTTCAGTTAATTATACAAAAATATAGAATGTTTTTAAGCGCTATCGTAGTATAGCGCTTTTATTTTTACTATATGACCGTTGAGCAATTCCGGGAAGTGACACCGGATATAATAATGCAATAAGACAAGAGTTAGTTAATCTTTTAGGTGAGTTCTAGGGGTTGAATAGGAAAACAAATAATTCTCTGTGGAAGGAAGATTATTGTGAGTAGTGAAAAGAGGTTTGATGATTACAAGCCTAAGGTTACACCATCTCAATGCAGTGACTGTCAAAATTATAAAAGTGTAGTTGAATGTTTAGTCTATGAAGTTAAACCTGATAAGTATGCATTAAATAAAGATGTTTGTCCGGAATATAGAAAAGATAACTAAAATGGCCTAGATTAATTTATTAGATAAGAAATGCCTCTTTAAAGAAGGCTGTTTCGTAAACTTTGTTGCTTTTAGAAAAGAGCGTTAAAGAAAGAATAAGAACCATTTAGTATATTCGAGAACATTGATATCAATTCCTTAACTTAGTTGAGAAAATAGTTATCGTGTTAAAAGAGGAGAGATGCACTTTTTTGTTTATAATTAGGGTTAGCGTTATAAGAAATACAGGGAAGTTATTAATACTTCCCTGTATTTACTGTATTTATGGTTATTTAACCATTTCCCTGGCAACGTCGTTTCTAAAATATTTAATATTGTATGGTGTCGTAATATATTTTTCCCCTACACCGAATTGGAGGAATTTAACAGCAGTTGTCGAACTATTGTAATTTGCAAACACACAAAAAACGGGTCTGAAAATATTAAGTATAAACGAGGGAGGCTTAGTAATGAGCAAAACTGGAAGAATAAATTATATAGTAAATGAACGGATTTCACACAATGTTAACAATGAATACGATATTGTATTTGATCGTTGTACACCCAAAATTGATGGAGAAAAATTGGAACATGAAGAATTGTTAATGAGATATACAAAAAACGGTAAAACAGTAAATAATGCTCCTGCATTTGATGAAGCAGACATGATAAAAGCAATTGTAAAGTTATACAAAAGTCCGGTTATCTCAGAACACGCCAAGAAGCTATTAAGAGATAATATTAAGTAAGTAGAAATAGTTCAAAAAATTTGATAAGGGTGGATAGATATGACGGTTATAGAATTAGATCAAATAACACTGCCTTATCTTAAGGAAGAATTACAACAATGGAAGCATAGAGATAGCGGTATTGTACCAGCGTTTATATTAGATTGGGAAGGCCCTGGAGTTAGTAATGGATATGGATTCGGAGAATGGGTGGCAGAAAAGTATTTTAGAAATCATGGATATTATGTCTTAACAAATGAATTTAATTTACTTTCGAAAACATCAAAATACGAACGATACAATAAAATAATTTCAACCATGGTAAACACTGATAAAATAAAGCAATTTAAAGAGGCGGTTCAGCACCTTATTCAACAAGGAATTTCAATTGAAAATCCTGATTTATTTGTCTTTAACTTAGAAACTTGTTTTTTTGCTGAAGTGAAAAAAGAGAAAGATAGGCTTCGAGAGCCACAACTTCGCTTTTTTTATCTAGCAAAGCAGCTTTTAGAAATTGACAGTAAACTTATTTATCTGTCTGATACTACTACTTCAGTATGTAACGAACAATTAACAATTGAGCTTATAAATTAACAATTCTATTATTTTAACTACAATTGAAGGGAGCTCAAAATATGCCCTCAAACTTATCAAACCGCCAACGGTTATTAATGGTACAAGATATTTTAAAGAAATATACAGATGAACAAAATCAACTAACGATAAGAGAAATAATCATTTACCAGCTTGGTATTTGAAATCAGAGAGTTTAGAGTTGATATAAATATTGATATATTAAATTAGGTTACTCGTATTGAGTGACCTATTTGTTTTTAGTAAATATTATTGGCATCTGCACATCTGTGAAACGATTTTGTGAAATAAGATTTTCGGGTAGGCACCGCACCTTCTAAATTCACACCACTTGCGGAGTCGGACGAGGAACCTGTCCCCTTGTCCCACCACAAAGTTCTTTAATCTAGTGGTGCAAAAGTATATTTTGTAAGGAGGACATTTAAGATGTTCAAGAGGTAAAATAATAATATTGGAATTTTTTTATCTCTGCCATTATTCTTTACAGCTTGTTCAGTGCTGAAGCTTCTTTTGATAGTGGCAATAATGATCTTTATATTAATTTTTACAAAACTGCCGATAAACAATGTTTTATGGTCGCAATATTATGGCAGCATCGTGGAGATTAATGGAAAGTGGTATACCTTCTATCATAGCATACAAATGGATCAAGCTTCAGTCGCCAAGGGAAATTAAGGTACAGAGATATTGTAAAGGTGTTTTGTTTTTGAGGTGAAAATTTCATGGGTGGTTGGCGCTAGCCGAGATACCTGTTGATTTTACGAATGTATGGGCGGGACAGAGGGACAGGAACATTGTCCCAATCAACGGGCAAAAAGTACCTGTATTCATAACGGTGTGAGACGAGAAACCTGTCCCTCTGTCTCGGAAAGGATGGTTTTATGGACTTTGTGATTAATCAGGAAATGTTAAAAACCGTTCCATTATTGTATCAGGAAAAAGAGGCTTTTAGTGGTGTACAAAAAATTGCTAGTAAGGTGATGCATGATATAGAGCTAGTTTTTGAATATGCACCACAAGCTACGAGCGATAGAGCGAAGCTTGGAAAACAGGCTATTTTTTATGGCACAATCGGTCATAGTCCGCTTCTTCAGGAACTTGAAGAGAAAAAGCTGATTGATCTATCAAAAATTACAGGTAAGAGAGAAGTGTATCTATTCCAAGTGATCAGTCAACCATTTGAAGGTGTTGAAAGCGCTCTAGTCATTGCAGGAAGTGATAAACGGGGTACGATCTATGGTTTATTTCACTTATCTGAACGTCTTGGTGTTTCTCCGCTAGTTGACTGGAGTAGTGTAAAGCCACAGCGTAAAGAAGCATTTTCCTTGAGTAAAGACTTGAAATATATTTCTAAAGAGCCGTCAGTTCGTTACCGTGGCTTTTTCATCAATGATGAATGGCCTGCCTTTGGTAACTGGACGATGAAAAATTTCGGCGGATTTAATGCAGAAATGTATGATCATGTCTTTGAACTGCTATTGAGATTAAAAGGAAATTACCTCTGGCCTGCAATGTGGTCAGCTCGTTTCAGTGATGAAGGGCCGGGACTCGCAAATGCTGAATTGGCAGATGAATATGGAGTCGTCATGGGCGCATCGCATCATGAGCCTTGCTTGCGTTATGGAGAGGAATATAAATATCTCCGTGGAGAGAATTCAATTTACGGAGATGCCTGGAATTTTATTTCTAACAGAGAAGGAATCACAAAGTTCTGGGAAGACGGTCTAAAGCGCAGCGGAAAATTTGAAAATGTGATTACTGTAGGAATGCGTGGCGAACAAGATACTTCCATCATGGGGAAAAATGCAACATTAGCTGACAATATTGAACTGCTAAGAGTTGTATTACAGACACAAAATCGATTGATACAAGAAAACGTTAATCCTAATCTTTCTGAAGTACCTAGGATGCTTGCCTTATATAAAGAAGTAGAACCATTCTTTTATGGAGATAAGGATACACCAGGATTAATGAACTCTAAGGAGCTTGAGGATGTTATCTTGATGCTCTGTGATGACAATCACGGAAATCTTCGAACATTACCAACGAAAGAAATGCGTAACCATAAAGGTGGTTATGGTATGTATTACCATTTTGATTACCATGGTGGGCCAATTTCTTATGAATGGATTAACAGTTCTTATCTTCCGAAGATATGGGAACAGATGACGATGGCTTACGACTTTGGTATCCGCGATCTTTGGATCGTAAATGTTGGTGATGTTTGCACGCAGGAATTCCCGTTATCATATTTCCTAGATATGGCTTATGATTTTGAAAAATGGGGAACGAGTGCCTTAAATTCAACGGATTTATATACCAAACAATGGATTGAAAAACAGTTTGGTGGTGTGTTTGGTCCGGATGAAATGGAAAAGGTATGGGAGCTACTGACAGGTTATACAAAGATTGCTCATAATCGTAGACCTGAGCATATGAATGCAGATGTATACCATCCCGTGAATTACAAGGAAACGGATCATTTATTAGCGCGAATCCATTACCTATTAGAGCTTGCAGAAGAACTTTATAAGCAGGTGAATCCTGAGCACTTCCCAGCTTACTTTGCACTAATTTATTATCCGACTGTAGGTAACCTTAATTTACAGAAAATGTGGTTACTTACTGGGAAAAATAACCACGCAGCCAAATTAGGTCAAATGGAGGCAAACCAACTCTCTGAACAGATTAAAGAATGTCTAAAAAGAGATCGTGAACTAGTGGAGCAATATCATTCGATTGAGGATGGCAAGTGGTATGGTATGGGCCTATCTGAACATATTGGTTTTATTCATTGGAATGAAGATGAGTGCAAGTACCCAATCCTAATGAATGTCATGCCTGCTAGTAAACCAAGACTAATGGTTAGGGTGGATGGAACAGATCAACACAGTGAAGGAAGCCCATGGCATAAAAACACCTTAAATTTAAATGACTTTTTAGAGCCTGATGTGGAGAAAGCTTCTTTTACAATCTCTAGTATTAGTGACCTTAATGCAGAGTTTAAAATCACGTGCGAAAACCAATGGTTAAAGTTTTCTAAGACAAGTGGGAGCTTAGATGGTATCGAAAAAGCAACGGAAAAAGTTGATGTAAAAATTGATCGTAGTGCAATAAATGGAGAAACTGAAGGTAGAATAGTAGTGGAAACACCAGTAGGTACTTGTACAATCATTGTAATCGCATCACCAATCGACATCGGTAACCTAGCTAAGAAGACTTTTATTCAGACAAAAGGATATATTTCTATCGAAGCAGAGCATTATGTCTTAAAACAGGAAGTTAAGAGCGAGCAGGGGGCTGTTCATAAATTCGAAGTGCTTGATGGTTATGGTAAAACATTATCAGCTGTAAAGGCTTTTCCGACGACAGAGTACTTTACTCCAGGAAAGGATGCTCCTAACCTTGAATATCAATTCGTAGTACAGGAAGCTGGATCCTATGAGTTGGAGTTATATATGCAGCCTTCTAACCCAGTATCGAATGATTTCACGATATTCTGTGGCATCCAAACAAATGATGATGAAATTTACATTGTGAATACACTTCCTGAAGGGTATCGTGTTGATGATGACAACTGGGCAATTAGGGTGCTTGACAATATCGACAGGCACGTGATTAAAATAAACTGTCATGAAGGAGTAAATACCTTACGTATTTACGCAGTCAGTCCTGGATTTGTATTAGAAAAGCTCGTCATCTATCCCGAAGGAAAGAGACCTGCAAATAGCTATCTAGGACCAACAGAAACCTATTATGTAGGAAGATAACAAAAAAGTGACCAATTTGATTGGTCACTTTATTTTATTATAAGGCTCTTTTCGTAAACATTGTGGCTTTTTAACCTAAAATAATTGGAAAAATTCCTTAGATGAAGGTATCACTCAATAAAATGAGTAAGAAAAGAGCACTACTTATTAAATAAGTTGTGAAATCTTAGTATTTTTGTGTAAAAATCCGGCTTTTGGGATTTTTACGAAAGCAACAAACTTTGCGAAAACAGCTTATTGTATAGATGAAAATTCCCTGGTTCTGCCTAGGATCGTTTAATGTATACATTTAACTCAGATTGATAAACCTTTGGTCTATGATTTATCTAGAATTATGAATTTTTAGCCAATGGATTAAATTGATAATTCTCTGGGAACGCCTCAGGTTTTTCGCAGGTGCTTTGCATTCGATAGAAGGTCCCACTTTCAGAGGAATCGTGGAAACCGTGCATCGCTTCTAATACATGGAATGCCAATTCTCCATTCGCTCGATGCGGTTTGCCTGTTAGAATGGCAAGGGCCATATCTGCTACACCGATACCACGGCTGTTACCAGCATAATGATGGGTGAGGGGGACCTCAACAAATTCTTTTTCTTCGCGTTTGCGAATTCGAACAGGTCCACCAAACGTATTGGGATTTGGGACAAGCAATGTACCCTTACTTCCATAAATTTCAATTGGTGGAAGAGTGGAACCACCAAATGCATCAAAGCTTGTAGTAATCGTTCCTATAACGCCAGAACTAAATTCTATGGTACCCGCAATATGAGTCGGGGTTTTTACTTGAATAATGGTTCCTGCTTTTGGCTGGCTCAAAATCGTACGTTCAGGGTAACTAATTCGAGTAGAACCTGAAAGACGACGGATTGGTCCTAATAAATTTACTAGTGCAGTTAAATAATAAGGTCCCATATCAAACATTGGACCTCCGCCCTCGTCATAGTAGAAACCTGGGTCTGGATGCCAATGCTCATGTCCACGCCCAATCATAAATGCAGAAGCGCCAATGGGTGTACCAATTTCACTTTTTTCAATCAAATGGCGAGCGGTTTGCATCCCGCCGCCTAAGAAAGTATCAGGTGCACTTCCAACAAGTAGGCCCTTTCCTTTTGCCACATCTAAAATCATTTGACCTTCTTCACGTGTTACCGCAAGTGGTTTTTCAACATACACATGTTTTCCAGCCTCAAGAGCTTGAATACAAACCTGTGCATGTGCCTTAGGAATTGTTAAATTGATGATAAGATCAACATCAGGATCGTCAAGGATTTCACTTACTGAATAAGCGTTTTGAATATTGAATTTCTCAGCTTGAGCACGAGCTCTCTCCACATCTAAGTCTGCGCAAGCAACTAGTTCTAGATGATCGAAGCTAGGAATGTTTTGCATATAGATAGAGCTTATATTTCCACAACCGATAATCCCTATTTTCACTTTACTCATTGAACTTTCCTCCCACTGTGATTATTGACTATCTCCCATACCTGTATAGATGCGGCTGCCGTTTCCTACTGCAGCAAACGTATTCGATTCCTTTTTTGCATATAGAGTTTTTCCTTCTGCCGCCCATAAGAAGCCTCGGCGCATGATAAGGGATACTTCAGGCATTGATACAATATTTGCAAGATGACCTAAAGAACTGTAAAATACGCGGCCAACGCCCCAACGCTTTGTCCATACAACAGGCATATCAACTGCTTTATTTAAAGAATGTGGTCCTTCTACAATTGGGAAGCGAGTTGTTGCAAGTACTTCTACAGCAGGGTCTACATGTAAATAATACTGCTCACTTACTACTTTAAAGTCATGGAAACCTTCTAGGATTGGGCTAGAAGAGTGTTTAATATTGACCATATATTCAACTCCGTCATTTCCAGGATGAGCCACCCAATTTCCACCAGTCATGAACTGCCAGTCGACGTTATTTCGGAACGAGTCACACATCCCCCCGTGACACCCAGCTAATCCAACACCACTCATCACAGCTTTAGAAATATTGTCAACGTACTTTTTTTCAATTTGACCCATTGTCCAGTGAGGAACGATTAAGTCAAGTGATTTTAATTTTTCAGGATCTGCATATGAATCAAGGCTATCAGAAACCTCTACATCAAAATTCTCTTCCTCTAGGATTCCTTTGAAAATACCAGCCACTTGTTCTGGCTCATGGCCGTTCCAGCCGCCCCATACAATCAGTGCTTTTTTTGTCATATTCATTTTTCGCTCCTTTGTTATTAGACTAGGAAAATAGAAATCTTACAAATCTGAAACTTTTACCCACTGTCTTTTTTCAACCGAAAGTTCTACCGCTTCTAAAACCTGTTGGCATTTTACTCCATCTACAAAGTTTGGAACTGGTTGACGGTCTTCAGTGAATGCTTCCATTAACTCGACCATGCTATGAATAAAGGTGTGCTCATAGCCAATGGTATGTCCAGCTGGCCACCAAGCCTCAGAATAAGCATGAGGAGCGTCTGTAGCTAAGACACGGCGGAAGCCTTGTACGTCTTTTGCATCATCAGTAAAATAAACCTGTAGCTCGTTCATGCGTTCAAAGTCAAAGATTACGCTACCTTTGCTACCGTTAATTTCAAATGAATTTGTGCTACGGTGACCTGTTGCAAAACGCGTGGCTTCAAAACTACCTAGCGCTCCATTTGCAAATCGCGCCATAAATAAAGTCGCATCATCTACTGTTACAGGCCCTTTTGGAGAGTTTTCATCACTTGTAGCTGATAAGCCAGTCATGTTAGCAGGAATAGGACGCTCTTTAATAAACGTCTCACTCATACCAATAACTTCTGAAATATCACCAATGAGATAATGAGCCATATCAATGAGATGTGCTCCTAAGTCACCATGCGATCCAGAACCAGCCACCTCTTTTTGAAGTCTCCATACAAGAGGGAAGTTCGGATCAATAATCCAATCTTGTAAAAACCATGCACGGAAATGATAGATTTCTCCTAAACGACCTTCATCAATTAATTTTTTTGCAAGCATAACGGCCGGAGTAAATCTATAGTTAAACCCAACCATATGCTTTACACCTGCTTCTTGTACAGCGGCTAACATTTCACGAGAATCTTGTAATGTAAGCGCTAACGGTTTTTCGCAATAAATGTGTTTTCCAGCTCTAGCAGCTGCAATCGCAATCTCTTTATGTGCATCACTAGGTGCGTTAATATCAATTACATCAATATCATCACGCTCGATTAGGCTTTTCCAATCCGTTGTGTATTCTTCCCAGCCAAATTGTTTAGCTGCTTGAGCCACAGCTTCCTCATTTCTCCCGCAAATGACCTTCATTTCAGGTTTAAGGCTATTTGGAAAGAACATCGGAAGGTCACGATACGCATGACTATGTGCTTTTCCCATAAATTTATAACCAATCATCCCAACGTTAACGGACTTCATCCAATCATCCCCTATTAATTCTATTGCTTGATTGTCTTTCTACAACATATACAGGCAATCGTTCTTGATAACTTTCTGTTTTACCCTGTAAAAGTGCTTGTAAAACCCTTTCTGCAGCCATTTGTCCCATTTCAAACAATGGAACATGGACTGAGCTTAACTGAGGTTGGATAATACTAGCTACATCTGAGTCATCATAGCCAATCAGAGCGTAATCTTGACCAATTTGAAATCCTTGTTCCCCTAAGCCTTGCATGAGTCCAATTGCCATCCGGTCATTCCCAGCAAAAACTGCATCAACCTCTGACAACATAGACCCTATCTCCTGTGCGATTTTGAGCCCGCTTGAACGACTGTAATTGCCTTCGAATACCCAATTATCCTTTAAGGGAATATCTGCTATACGAAGTGCCTCCTGATAACCTTTTAAACGCTCAGAGCTATTTGAATACTCCATGGGTCCATTTAAGAAAGCAATGCGTTTGTAGCCTTTTTTTATTAGTAGTGACACGGCTTCAAAGCTTCCATCATAATGTTTGGCATCAATCGAATTAAACGGTTCATCATCATCGAAGGTTTGGTTAACTAGGCAATAGGGAAGTCCTCGTGTATGCAATCTAGCAATATCTTCTTTTTCGCTAGGTACATCCCGTGCCCCTAAGATGATACAGCCATCTACCTTTTGTGATTGAAAAAGCTGGACATTATCTTTATGTTCATTAGGAGTTTGAAACAATAATAGTAGATTGTACTGATGTTCCCCTAGCTTCATTCCAATTCCACTTAGGATTTCAGAAAAATAATAGGTAGATAGTAAATGAACTTTAGGAAGATAAGGAACGATGACACCGATGTTTCCACTTTTGCCTTTAGCAAAGCTTTGAGCAATGGCATTAGGCTGATAATTTAAAGCGTTAGCTGCTTCAAATACTTTCTGTTTTGTTTCTTCACGGATGGGACCAACATTATTAAACACCCGGGATACTGTGGCTTCTGACACACCTGCTAATTTTGCAACATCAATTCTCTTAGTTATAAAATTCCCTCCATTCTTTACACCAAAAGATATTTACCAGCTGTCAAACTTTTTACGTAAGTGCTTTTATCGTTATGTACACGCGTTCATTTTCTCAAAATTACAATATTCTGTCAATATAATTTCGTCACAGTGACACCCCGAAAAATTTTGTTTCGCAAGTAGGTTTCACAGGCGTTGTTGATAAATCGTTAAACATTGTGAAACAAGAAACTTAGGGGAGTCACTGTGACGAATTTTGAAGTGGTAGGTTCTAGCTTAATAAGAATGTTTTAATGGAAAATATAAAATCTTTATAATTTGCGCTTGGAAGCTGTTTTTTGTTATTTACAAAATATTTGAAAAATAGTAACCTACAGTCTAAAATTATATATAATTAGACTATCTAAATAATTTAATAGAGCAGAGAAAGAAGGTACTTCATGTCTAGTCAAACGGAAAAAAAGAGTAGGGGAAGAGATTTAACAGAGGGCAATGTCTTTAAGCATTTATTGTTTTTTAGTTTTCCATTACTTATTGGTAACCTACTGCAGTCATTAAATCAATTAATTGATGCGTTTTGGGTTGGGAGATTTATTGGTCCTAATGCGTTAGCAGGTATTGCTGTGTCAGGCTCGGTCGTCTTTGTTTTGCTGGCTTTTATCTTTGGGTTTGTCATTGCAACCTCGACAATGGTTGCACAATATAAAGGGGCAAAAGACGAAGAGTCATTACAGAAAACGGTTGATAGTTCAGTAAAGGCACTAACTTTAGCTGCTCTCGTATTAACCGTTGTTGCTATTTTTCTTACGCCTTACATATTAAGAGTTTTACAAACCCCGGTTGAAATCTTTGATATGGCTCAAACATATTTAATGATCTTTTTCTCTGGATTATTATTTGTTGGGGGATATAACTACTTAAGTGCTATATTAAGAGGTTTAGGGAATTCAAAGACTCCTTTATATTTTCTAATTGTAGCGACAGTAACAAATATTATTTTAGACCCTATTTTAATTATTGGTGTGGGACCAATTCCGGAACTAGGCGTAGCAGGTGCCGCACTAGCAACGGTCCTTTCTCAAGCGTTAGCATTTGGGTTAGGATTAAGTTACATCAAAAGACATGACCTTGGTTTTAAAATGAGATTGTTTAAGGGGAAAGCAGAGAATTTCTATCTTATGAGAATGATTAAAATGGGGATTCCTGCAGGGCTGCAGCAAGTAGTAGTCTCATCAGCGGTAGTTGCAGTGATGGGTGCGGTAAATATGCAAGGAGCGGCTACTGTGGCAGGATTTGGTACGGCAACGAGGTTAGATGGCTTTATCATGCTACCTGCCATGTCCTTGGGATTGGCAATTTCGGCAATGGTTGGTCAAAATATCGGAGCTGGAAAGTGGGAACGGATCCCGAGCATTGTCCGTTCTGGTCTATTTTTAACATTTGTTATTACGGGAAGCTTATCTTTGGTATTATTTTTCTTAAGAGAACAAGCATTAGCTTTATTTACAGACGATCCTCAAGTTATTAAAGAAGGTGCTTCTTATCTTAAAATTGTAGTGTTCGCTTTCGTCCCATTTAGCTTCATGTTTATTATTACAGGTGTGTTAAGGGGAGCAGGGGATATGATTTGGGGTCTTATCCTTACAGCAGCTTCTTTATGGGCGATACGAGTTCCCGCCGTTTATATATTGGCGCATTTTCTTGGGACTGATGGAATTTGGTATGGAATGGCCTTAAGTTTTATTCTGGCTTACGTTATTGCAGGTACCTATTACTTATCAGGAAATTGGAAGAAGAAAGCACTTGTGAAACAAAGTATAGGCAAAGAGAAAAAACAGATTAGTACGGCTAATTAACTTTTTAAAAACGGCGTTTACGAAATGCCGTTTTTATTTTCCTGAAATTCAAAACTTTTCCCGGGCAAGCGCAGGAAATGGCAATTTAACTGTTCATTCAACATGCGAGAAAGACATTTTGTGAATTATTGTAAAAACTGTCTGGTATTTTGTGTTAGGAAAAAAGTGGAGTTTTAAAATCGAGGTAGTTGACTTGAAATTTGTAAGAAAGACCCCAATCATAGTTTTATTCCTACTTGTCAGTCTTATAGTATTTAGTGTACAATATACCTTTTTTGATTGGAGTTTATTTAAACAAGAGTTAATTATCGAATTAACCTCTCCTGAAGGTACGTATACGATTAATGCATATGTATATAATGGTGGAGCTACGGTTAACTATTCAGTTCTTGGAGAACTAGTTTTTTAATAAAAGGCTGTTTTCGCAAAGTTTGTTGCTTAAGTACATACTAAAATTTGACTACTATTAGTAAGTATTGCTCTTTTCTTACTAAATTTATTGGGTGATATCTTCTTTTAAGTAATTTTTTCAATTATCTTAGTTGAAAAAGCAACAATGTTTTAGAAAAGATCCTGATAAAAACAATAAAAAATCTAAGGAAATATATTGGGAATACCGAGGAGAAAAAGCTGTCCTTGAGTGGATTGATGACAACATAGTATAGATAAATAATGTTACTTTGATTCTTCCAGATCAAACATACGATTATCGTCATGGAGTAAAGTAATACAGAAAAGAGGGAATTCCCATGAGGTGCGGATCCAAATGCTTTCTCGTTGAAATAGAGCTAATGGGTGAAAAGCAAACCAAGTCCGTTAATGCGAGAACGCCTGTCGATGTAAGAAAAACAATGCGATTGGAGTACGGAGAAAAGGCTCGCATCCTATCCGTAAGGGAAAAGAAATAATATAAAAGCGTAGTTAGGGGGAGTGACTAGGCACAGGATTTGAGCCGTTATTTTGTTTTTTTGCTATTACATTCGAAAGCTATTGCCTATATTTTGAATTTTGGTATCTTAGAAGGTAGGGATGAGGTGTTCGAGTGAAACAGGAAATACCAGAAGAATATTGGAAAGCAATCTTAGAAAATAATCCCAGTTATGATAGAGTTTTTTACTATGCTGTCAAAACGACAGGGATATTCTGCCGTCCATCATGTCATTCAAGACCACCTAATAAAGATAATGTTAGGATATTCCATGATGCGAACGTAGCACAATCCTTTCAATATAGACCTTGTAAACGATGTAGACCGGATACTATCGAACTTCCTGAGGAGAAGTGGGTGAATTCCATTTTGAGTTGGTTGGACTTAAACTATAAGAAAGCTATTACGTTAACGACTCTTGGAGAAACTTTTCATGTGAGTCCATATCATCTTCAGAGAACGTTCAAGCGGGCAACAGGAATTAGTCCAGTGGAATACCTTCGGAAAATTCGAGTAGAAAAAGCAATCTATTACTTGGAAAACACAAACGAAACGGTATCAAGAATTGGCTCCGCAGTTGGGTATGCTAATACCTCTTACTTCGTTACCTTGTTTAAAAAAGAAAAGCTGTTGTCACCAATCGCTTATAGAAAAAAGTATAAAACTGCCAAGGGAGTTAGCTTATGAGATTAATCGGGCCTTTAATAGTATTAAGTTTAATATGGGGATTATCCTTTGTGTTTATAGAAAACTTAATTGGTACAGCTGGTGTATGGGGAACGGTATTCTTACGCTGTCTCGCGGGTGCTATCATCCTATTACCATTTTTATTAATTAAGATGAAGAAAAAAGAGGTTCCGAAACGTCTACCATGGAAAGCACTAGTGACCGTTGGGATTTTTAATGCAGGATTGCCTTGGGGACTAATTGCACTTAGTCAAACGAATATTACTAGTAATACAGCAGCAGTCCTTAATGCCTTGACGCCAATATTGACAGGTTTGATTGGATTTATTATCTTTTCAGTCTATCTTAACAAAAAGCAATGGGGAGGCATTTTTCTCGGTTTTATTGGAATTTTAATCTTGATGAATTTTAACATTAACGATCTACTTTCTAGCAATTTTATTGGAATTGGAACAATGATCATAGCGACCACTTGTTATGGATTCGCTACTCACTTTACTAGAAGATACCTCCAAAGTTTAAATGTCGTCATCATTACAATATTCTCTTTACTTGTTGGTGCTTGTATAGGGGCAATAGGAGTAGTTACAACAGACTCTTCATCATTTGCGAACATATTAGAATCAATTGATTTACTTTTTCTAATATCTGTATTAGGTTTAGGCTGTTTAGGATCAGGGATTGCACATTTACTCTATTATTATTTGATTAATAATGGTGGGGCGGAATTTGCTAGTACTGTCACTTACCTAATCCCCCTTACTGCACTTTTGTGGGGGAATGTATTATTAGGAGAACCAATCACTAGTAACCTAATTATCGGCTTAATAACAATCTTTTTCGGAGTTTTCCTTTCTAATCAAAAGTCAAAAGCTTTAGTTGAAACAAAATCATTAAGGGATATAAGACAAAATTAGTAAGCTTAGTTCAGATTTTAGAAACTTTGTAAATCAAAACCCAAGAACAACCCATGTTTTGTTAAATACACTCCACACATGTTGAGGTAGTGTCGCAGATAGTTTTAAAGGATTAATCCGGTAAAATAGAAAAGCGATAACTAATTTTAGGCGTTCCGTTCTTATCTACCTCTATACGATTTACAAAACAATGAAGTAGCTCATCGGTAACCTCGTTTAGTGGTAGGAAGGAATTAATAACCCTTCTGAGTTCTAAAACTTTTTCATTCATATACGTTTCATCCTGGAGTGATGCATTGAGCTCACTCCTTTTTAGCGATAAAATTTTTAACTCTTCCTGAGTTGCATCTGCTGCGTCACGATATTCTTCGTGAGTAATTGCATCAGCTGCTAGCAATTCGAGGTAACGTTTCTTTTTTAACTTTAATTCTTCAACATTCTTGTCAATTTTAAGTAAATCTTTTTGTGCCCGCTTTTTTGCTTCTTCTGACGTAGCGTTGAAATCTTTAATGAATGAGTCGCTATTAACTAAGAGCGACATCTTTGTTACATCGGCTAGGATTAACGATTGTAAATGCTTTTCTTTAATGGTTCTTTGACAGCAAGCATTTTTACCATAGCGAGCGTAGCGACCACAAATATAGCCATCCCGATTTTGTCGGTACCACATTCCTGTTCCACAATCAGAACAATACAACAAATTAGTAAAGAGATGCTTTTTTCCCTTGGTGATATTCTTTTTTCGTGTAGTTATCATATGTTGAACTGCTTCAAAATCGTCACGGGAAATTAGTGGTTGATGAGCATCTTTGATGATTACATGTTTCTCCTTTGGGAGTGGGTGTCTAGCTTCAGATTTTACACTTCTTGTTGTTTCCCTACATTGTACTAAATCTCCTGTATAGTGTGGATTCATTAGGATTTTTTTTATTGTAGAACCGTGCCAAAACTCCCCAGCATTTACTTTACCAGCAACTGCTGCTGGTGTAGGAACTCCTTCGCTTGTAAGTAACCGCGCAATTGAATCGAAACCCATGCCTGACAGATACATGTCATAAATCCGTTTTGTTATATGAGGGGTAGTATCTTCTGATGGATATAATTTCTTATCAATAACCTTATACCCATATGGTGCATTTGAGCCATGGAAATCTCCTTTCTTTGCATTGGTGAAAAGTGCAGCCTTTATTCGTTCAGAAGTCCTTTGCGATTCCTGCTCGTATAGCCAAGCGTAGAGTCCAAACATATGAATATTGCCATCAATTGAATTAATAGCATTGTCAAATGTGACAATATGAATGTTGTTTTTCTCCGCAATATCCTTGATTTCATATGAAAGTTTACCGTTACGAGCGAGGCGAGATAATTCTTTAGAAAGAATAATGTCAAATTTGCGCTCCTTTGCATCCTTAATTAATTGAAGAAGGTTTTTCCTCTTCTTATCCTTTGTTCCTGTCTCCACATCAACGTAAAAACGATATAAATCCCAGCCTTTTTCAGCAATTACATTAAAGAAGTAGCGTTGTTGATTTTCTAATGATGTTTTCTGCTCTTCTTTAGATGGTATAAAATATTTTGTGTAAGACATAAATGGCCAAAATTTGGAGTCTCCAAAAAATAAAAAAAGTAGGGTATCCTCGGAATTGCGACATCCCAAACAGAGAGGAAAAACCCTACTATGAAATCTATTATACCTGCTAACGAATTTACGAATCAACTTGAAGATTTAGTAAAAAACTTTTTAAAAGATAAAATGGAGCTATACTTAAAAGAAGAAATTAAGAATTTTATTGAAGTAGAGAAACCTGATCAAGGGCTTCAACGTAACGGTTACTATGAAAGGTCATTGGACACAAAATACGGTAAAATTGAGGATATTTCTGTACCTCGTGACCGCCAAGGAGAATATAAGACTCAATTATTTGAGCCTTACAAGCGTAGAGATGGTTGGTTAGAAGAAGCCATTATTCGTATGTACCAAACTGGGATGAGCACCCGTGATGTTGGTAAGTTTGTAGAAAGAATGGTCGGCTCAACTAACTCCGCGACAACGATTAGTAATATAACGGAAGTTGTGCATCAAGATATTGAAGCTTGGCAAAAACGTCCGTTAAATAAGAGATATTCTGTACTATATTTAGATGGAATGTATATTAAAGTTCGCCGAGATACGGTGGATAAAGAAGTTGTCTATGTTGTCATGGGGGTAAATGAAGATGGTCACCGTGAAATTCTAGCCTTTTACGTAGGGGGACGTGAGAGTTCAACTGGATGGCATACTATTTTAGCAGATTTGTATACGCGAGGTTTAAGAGAAGTTTTATTAGGAGTTTTTGATGGATTAAGCGGCCTCGAAGAGGCTTTCCTAGCTGTGTATCCTAAAGCTGATGTACAGCGTTGTGTGGTTCACAAAGTAAGAAATACCTTAAACCAAGTACGAAAAAAAGACCAAGTTGACATATCTGAAGGAGTGAAGTTAGTTTATAAATCTCCAACAAGAGAAATCGCTCAAATTCAATTTGAGAAGTTTAAAGAAGAATGGTCTAAAAAGTATCCAAAAGAAGTTCAATCCTGGGAACAGGATCTGCCAGTGTTATTGACGTTTATGAAATATCCTATGGATATCCGATCTGGTATTTATACAACTAATTGGATTGAAAGAACAATAAAAGAGTTTCGAAAACGTGTAAAACCAATGAATAGCCTACCTGATATTAAAGCAGCTGAGAAGATCTTGTATCTAACAGTTAAATCGATGAATGACAAATGGTCAACTAGAATATCTGCTGGATTTGCACAATCAAAATCAAAGTTACAAGAAATGTTTACTAAACGATATAACTAAAAAATGGAAAAATTTTCAGTCATGTACGGGCTCCCCCGCCCATACATGACTGAAAATTCAGAAACTAACTAAAGTAATTCATAGGGCCCTACTTTTAATGCTTACACAAAATACTTGACGCTACCCTTCTTTATCTGTTGAAACCCTTATATATACAGCACATTTCATTTACATCTCAACTCCTTTAGGTGTGTTGAGATGTAGTAGTGTTTACCTCATATTAACTTTGACCAATTTTAGAAAACCTATTCTACGAAAATAGGTTTTTTTATGGTGTTTCAGAGAATATTTCGACTTATTGGGATTTATTTGGGATATACTAGATTTATATTCAACTAGTGGATACTAATATATTTTTGTCGAATTTAGGAGGTGCGAAATATGAGTGAAATTAAATGGAGGGCAGAAAAAAAATATGAACATACTTACTTGGTATATAGGAAAATGCTAGCTTTTGAAGGTGAAATTCCACTTTCTAGAGAAATATTATCCTCTCCACAAAGTATAAACTCTAAGTTGAAAGAAGTTATTATTGAAGCGTATGATAAAAGTAAGGTTATTTCAACTTTTGACTACGGTCTTTATGGTTCGGGGGCAGATACAGTTCTAAAAGAGTTGCCATATATGAATTATAAACTAGTATTTGCTGAAGACCCATTTTCAATAGTATTAGTAAATTTTTTTAAAGACGGTGAAAAATATCCTAGTAATGAAACAGTTTGCCTAGAAGCCATGAATTTTATAGGGAAAGATGATTGTTTAGGAAAAATATATTTTGACCAATTTTCCTTTAAGTTTTTAAATACTCATATACCTTTTTGTGATTTTGCAAGCGACCATATAAGTAATGAAAGACTATCAATAAATCACAATGATGTTTTCTGGAGAGATGTCAATCATTACATCCAATTTGAAAAGAGTAAAGGAATATACGAACTCATTCAATTAAACTCTTTGGTAATAGTTACAGGCTATAGACCAATAGAGTCAGGTATACTCTCCTTCAATCATGGGATAATAAATCCTTACAAAATAAATAGTCTTAAAAGTTAAAATAAAAGAGAATGGTAATAGCGATACCATCGTAAAAGTTAATGCTCCATTATACTTGGTATAGACAATAAATTATAATGGAAGTTGAGTTATGACAATAAAAAGGAGTGCAATTGTTTTGCACTCCTTTTACTATTTTATCCACTTTTTTATTATCTCTTCAAAATTAGTGTTATGCCACTCTTTCTTCCATTCTTGAAGATAAGCAATATCGTTTGATGATGGTTGTGGTTCACATCTATCTATAGTAACTAGTGACGGCATAATTATAGAATCTCCAATAATTATCGCTTCTCCCTCTTTTAAAGTTGATAAGGAATCTGTAATTGCTCCAACAACGTCAGGTAATAAACGTTTAACATAATTCTGGTCTTCAGGATTAGTAAGTCTCATTGAAATGAAATTGCTACATTGGGAAAATATGGTTTCTGAAATTTCAGATGGTCTTTGGCTTACAATCATTGCGGTTACACCATATTTTCTTCCTTCCTTTGCAATTCGCTCAATGGATGTTCTAGAGGCGTTATATTTAGCTGATTTAAGCTTTGGAACATATTTATGAGCTTCTTCATAAACAAGAAGAAACGGAGTAACTTGCAATTCTGGTTGCTCGTTTACCAGTTTTTTGTAATAATAACCATACTCAAATAACAGTCTAGAAATTAGTGATACTGTAATACTCAGCACTTCAAAAGGAACACCACTTAAATCTAATATTGTAATATTTGCTTCTTTCTCAGAAGTATAACCAATCACTTGTCTAAGAGTGTCTTCAAATGAACTATTTAATGCAGCCTCACTAAATAAGAAATCTAATCTTTTATCAATTATTTTATTTCTTATTCTTGAAATAAATTTTTCTAATGTACCGTCATTATAAGTGCCGTTCTTAATTGAACCCTGTTTTGTTTCCTGGAATTCGAAATCATCAGTAAAATAAAAATCAAACTTATCTTGCTCATTTTCAAATAATTTTTCTTCTTGTAAACAAACGATGTTTGGTTGCTTTGACTTTCGCGTTTCTTTAGATAAGTTAATTATACAATTTAGTACCTCGTGAATAGAAAACTTAACTGGCGTATCAAATGTGATATTCTCATCGTAATCATTAAATTTTTGCTTATTTCTAGTAATTACTCTTCTTAGGATTGACGATTGATTATAAGACTGATTTTCTCCTGATTCTACAAATAACTCTTCAAGTTCTTCTCCGTTCATTAACCAATAAGGTAAAATTAATTTTTCTACATCAATATAGTTTGAAGTTGGAAAGGCACTTTTATATTCTGAATGAATATCGAATAGGATAATATGGGAATTATTTATACCCTGATAACCCACGTTTTTGAGGTTATTGCTTCTTGTAGAATTTTAGTTACAGTATGCGATTTTCCCGAACCTGTAGAGCCTACAACTGCGATGTGCTTGTTAAAAAACTTATCGCCATTTACAGGTACATTAATTTCATTATCTTGGGAAAGTTTTGAAAAACAGAATTTCCGCTGGTCATCTATAAAATTGTAAATCTTTTGAATTTCATCTTTTCTTGCCAATTCAACATCAGTAGGTGGGATAGCGATATTGTTGCCACCTCTAGTAAACGTCCCATCACTATCAAGAAAACCGATTGGAGTAGCTTCTAGAATATAGTTGCTAGTCTTATCTTCTTCTTTTTCAATGGTAAAATTCTCAATTATACTTATTAATGCACAATCTTCACTATCTGAAACTCTTAAATATGAGCCAACAGCAAATTTTTCATTTTCAATTTTAAAACGTTCTATATCTTTTACTTGAATTTTAATTTTATTTGGCAACACTTGAACCACTTTTGCAATTTTTTCTTGTATAGAATTAGTCACTTATAGTTCCTCCTTATTTTAGGATTTTATTTACTTGAGTTATGTCATTTAGTTGTACTTTGATGTGTTTGTAATTTGTATTTATTTCAAAATTGCTCTCAGTGTAAAATTGGTAAATTTCTTGGATGTTTTTGCTTTTAACTAGTTGCTCTAAAAATTCACGGTCAATGAATTTCACTTTATTATCCCAGTTATTCGTAATTAGTTTATCTAACCTGAATTTATCACCATTAAAATAAGTACCATCACAAAATGATAGACCAGCATCAATTAAATCTTGCTTAATTATATTTAATGTGTCCTTGTTGATATTTTGAAAACAAATGTAAGGGGCAGGAGACTTTTCTTTTCTATAATATTTATTACTAATATTGTAAATCACGCTTTGAAGGTCAGTTAAATCCCAGTAGCCACTCGTGTCAATAATAAATAGCCTTTCGAAATTTTGTAAATTGGGTGTTCTTTGGGTAAAAAACGTTTTTCTGATAAAGTCCTCGTAGGAATCTTTTGTCAAGTAGTTATCATAAACAGAATGAAAGACTATATCCTGAGTTTTTTTTATAAGTTCATCCAAGGCTAATTTATTTAAAATTCTAAACTTTTTTTCTTTAATAACTAACCTAAGTATTTCAGAACGAAAGATTGAGTGGTATATAAGGGATTCGTTTCTAGCTTTTAGTCTATAGACAGTTTTTATCTTTTCAATTAAATTAATAAAGGTTTGTTCATAATCATGAAGGAACTTTAGTGTAAATGATTTAATGAAATAATTTTTAAGTTCCGTAGAAAACGAATTTCCTTCTTTTCCTAAAATCGTATTTAGTTCTTCCAATGAAAGCTGCTTATCATGTTGTGGTGTGTCTTTAAAGTGGCAATACAAGCAAAAGGTTTTACTTCTATTGATGTCAAAAAGTTTTAGAAGCTGGATAACAGGGGCTTTTATTTTGCTAGGTTGATATACTTGTGTTTCTTTATGCTTGACCTGAATAACAAATTCTTCATAATCGATATCTTGTTGATTTTCAAAGCTAATTTCGCAGTCAGGATTTTCGAGTATTTTCATTATGGTTAAGTCAAATTGGTATAAAAATCCCTTAACTGCGTAATAACCTCCATCTCTTTCTTGTTGTGTGGCAGTTAGATGTTCATTAACAACAACCAAATCATCACCTTCTTTATTCTACATTTTATTACAATATATCACAGTTTTTTACTTTATTTATATAAAATTGGAATATTTTATCATAAATTTGTAGAAGAGATTAATAAAAAATATAATAAAAAAATACAAAGTCCATATATAAATGGTATGGGGAATATGAAGTAGTTAATTGATTCCTTTCGTTTTTTCATGGAGTAATAATCGTAAACCATCGAATGATTTACATTCATGCTTTATAACTAAATCCAGTATTACATTTGGGCGTAACTTTTTCTTAAGAATGTATTCATTCCACAACTCCATTGTTCCCTTTGAGTTAAATTAATTTTTTCTTTTAAAAGTGACTTAAGTGAGTTATAGGAAATATTATCATTTTCCTTTTTGATGATGTTGGATGTTCAGCCTTTAAAGGCGTATTACGATTTAGTTGTATTTTCCTAATATTACTCTCTTTCTCTATGGTTTCTAGTTTTCTAGCTTCTCCTAACTTCACTAACCGCTCCTGCTCCAACCGAGCTGCTTCCTCTTTTAAACGCAGCTGTTCCTCAAATGATTGTTTAGTTGTAAGTATTTTTGGGAAAATTGTCCACGCTTCTTTTCCTCTAATTCAGGCTTACTTAATAAGAACTCATTGTTAATTATTAATGCATCTGCAAAAGGGATTTCATATCCATCATTTAACATAAAGGCACGGTAAGGCTTAACTGCGCGGTCTTTTAGGAATCGTTGAACTTTAACTACAATTCGTTCATCGTTTGAATAGATATAGTACATACTCCTTACATCTATCTGTAAGTTCTCCATTGAAACTGGATAATTAAAATATTTGAAAAACTCTCGGTTTTGAATAATATCCCCTAAATGTGAATCCCAGATTTTATCCTCATTAGTTTTTAATGAAATCTTTAATTCTGCATCCCATAAAACAATACTACTTTTTTCTTTTTCTATGGATTGCTCCTTTTTTTCAATAAACCATAATGGCTTGAGACCGTTGTCAAAAAAATTCTCATGACGTTTGATAATTCGGTTTGCTAATTTACTGTCCTCATTAGCATTTACGTCAGTAACAATAGAGACTGCAACTCCTTATTATCTACTTTAACCCAAATATCTGGATATTCGTTAAGGTCAGGCATTGCTTTAAAACCATATTCTACTTCGATATTTGGTTTTATTTTTGATTGAACAACAAGCTCATCATAAATAATGTCAATTATAACCTTATGTTTCTTAGTTTCACGGGCAACTTGTTTAGAGTACTTCTTTTCAGCCTTATCTACTTTTCTTGATATCTCACAAGATTCCGAATGTTGATGCGAGAAGTACAAGCCCCGTTCTTCCCCAGACTTAACAATTAGTTTTGCATGACAATATGGGCATTGGTAAAGGTCCTTGTCAGCCAATTTCTTAAAGTTATTAATTTCCTCAGTTGTTGCGGATAAAGGAAGTCTAACTGGCTCATTATCTAAAACGTGGAGCGCCTCTCGCATCGTAAACAACACCTTTCTATTTCCTTTTTTTACAAGTTTTATATAGTTTGAGAAAATTGTCAAGAAAAATCGAAAACTATCTTACGTTATGTAAAAAAATTAATATTATACCAAATAAAACCCCTATTTGCAGGATTCGTCCAAAAACTTTCGCTAAAAAAAATAAATTTATAATGTGAAAAAATAAATTCCGGTTTTGCGTCCAAGCCCTTTTTTTTTGTGTATTATGACCTTACAAGCTTGCAGAAAACAATAAATGACTAGTCATTAAATACAACATGAATAGGAGCAAAAAGTGATGAGATTTCAAATTAAACACCAAGAAGAAAAAATTAGGAACGGTAGTAACCGAAAGTTGAATACATTAGTCAGACTTCAGGCTGAAGGAGTGATTGGTAGTGAGCAACAGCAACAACGGTTCCCGTGGTAGTTTTTATACACAGATTGAGAGAGCGTGCCAGAAAAACAATGTTTCGGAGTCAGTAGTTAAAAGATTTATCGAAGTAAGTCAGATGTTACATGGTGAAAAGCATGAAAAATACTAACTTACTAGAAAAATTACAAGTTCCAGGTACAAAAACTTGTAAAGTTGTCATCGTGAGAAAAGATGTCAAGAAAGAAATCGCATCTTATCAGCTAGAGTTTAATTTTGAATTTGAAGATTAACAGTATAGATTAACCACTTTCAGTCAATTATGTAATTAATGACTGGAGGTGGGTTTATGAAGAGTAAGAATGTGAAGATAACTGTTTCAGAAGAAGAGAACCGATTAGGTGAAATCTGGTTAGAAAGAATAATAGAACGATTATTACTTGAACAACTAGATTTACCAATCAAACTTCAATCGTTGCTATTAAGCAAACACTACAAAGGTAAGGATGATATAAATGTCAGTTAACAAAACAATTTTTCAACAAAAGCTACAGGTCTTCTTTAGACGGGTAAGTACTGAAAATCAGAGTTTGGAGATGCAAATCGAAGCCGACAAGAAGTTTCGCGACCAACTTGATGACGACGAGTACATTGAAGTAAATGAACTAGCAATCTCGGCTAACAAAATTAAATTAAAAGACAGAGAGAAACTTCTTGAAGTAATTCGTCTAATCGAGAATGGAGAAGTTAGTACGGTTTATGTTTATGACAGAAGTCGTCTCGCGAGAAATTTTTATGAGTACCTCCAACTAGTAGATTTATTTATAACCCATGATGTAGAGGTTGTTTTTACAACAACGGATGCCAGTTATTCCGCTTTTACCTCTAACTATTTGGTTGAGGGTTTCAACGGCATATTAATTGAAGAAGAAGGCAAAGCAATTGCACGAAGGGTTGCAGAGAGTCATCGGAAATTGCCATCTAAGAAATTTGGTCTTGATACCAACAAATCCGATGATGGAAAGAAGAATTATACGTTACAACTTCATTACAAAGAGCCACTTTTACGATTATTTGAGACTGCTAGCGAAGTTAGTAGTGCTACTAGTTTTATCGAGTTATTATCTCATTTTTCGAGAGTACTAAAGAAGCAACCAACTGATATCCTCCGAATGCTGACGGATTCATTCTATACCGGTCATGAACAAATTGGGAACCGTTTTAGTAAGTTATCTTATGTAGAACCACTACTTACGCTAGAACTATACAAGACTGTACAAGTTGCTATTAAACCATTTATTGAAAGATTACAAAATAATTTGGACGAGCGTTCTGGCGAAAATGTCTTGCATCCATACTGTGATATTTGTAACGAAAAATGGTTTATAGAAAATGCCATGTTGGTGAGTCTGGGAAGTACACTTGTTCAAATAAACATCGGAAAATTCAAATAAATTTGGATGATTATAATGAAGTTTTAGTGAATTGTGCAAAATCCTCTCTAGCTACTCTAAAAGAAACAAAGGTAGAGAAGGTAGCAATTAAGTTATTAAACTCCATCTTGTTGAAATTAGAAGTAGAGCTGCATTCGTTACATAGAAAAATTGAAAAAATGGAAATGAAGATTGCGACACTACCTTCCGAATATTTCCTGACCCATCAATATAAAGCAGAAGTTACTGTCCTAAATGATTTAAAACGAAAAAGGAAAGATGTTAAAGAGCAGCTCCTTCTTGTGAAAACCACAAAATTAAGTTAAAAGATTTAGTTACCAAAGTGAAAGTCTTAAACCATCTAAAAGAAGAAGAGCT
>NZ_JACEHK010000017.1:300000-448752 GCF_025377685.1 Anaerobacillus sp. CMMVII
GGTTCCGATTTTTCTACTACTTTATTCTTATTTAAACGCTCCTTGACGCGCTTCATCGTCTCGTCTAGCTCTTCCTCGTTAAAAGGCTTTAGCAAGTAGTCGAGCGCATCAACGCGAAAGGCCTTTGCCGCATAGTTGGGGTAGGCGGTGGCAAAAATAATGAAAGGTGTCTTTTTCAAATTTTTTAGCGCAGCTGCCAAATCGAGCCCAGACATTTGCGACATCTCAATATCAACAAAGATTACATCAGGTTCTTTCGTAATGATGACCTCCAACCCCTTCTCACCAGAGTCAGCCTCGCCAATCACTTCGACGTCACCGTACCGCTCGAGTAAAAATTTCAATTCATCACGACTATAGGGCTCATCATCAATAACCACTGTACGGATTGGAATTTTCATCTTTCTTGTCTCCTTCTCTTACTGAAAAAGAAATAGTAGTTCCTTGATCTTCTTCGCTTTCTATAAAAAATTTCGTATCGTCGCCGTACATCATATTTAAGCGCCGACGTGCATTATAAAGCCCAATTCCTGTTCCTGTTGTTGAGGCGACTTGTTCCTTGCCGAGCTTCTCAAGCCGAGACGGATCAATCCCAATCCCGTTATCTGTGATGCTTATAAGAATTTGGTCAGCTTCCTTTTTTACTTTTATTAAAATAAAATGGTCGTTTCGCAGCTGCTTTAACCCATGCTTCATCGCATTTTCAACGATCGGCTGTAACGTCATCGGCGGAAGTTTTGTTGTTAGTGCCTCTTCATCTATTTCATAGCGAACGGTTAGCTTGTCTGAAAAACGCGCTTCTTCAATTTCTAAATAAGCTTTGACATGCTTTAATTCCTCTTCCAGCGACGTTTCCGTTGCACTCGTTCCAGCTAAGTTTTGCCTAAAATAGTGCGAGAGTGATATCAATAGTTTCCTTGCTTTCATTGGGTCAGTCCGTATGAGGGAAACAATCGTATTTAATGCATTAAATAGAAAGTGTGGGCTAACCTGTGCCTGTAGCGCTTTAATTTCCGCTTGTTTCGCAAGCTCCAAATGGCGGTCAACCTCAGATAACTCAAGCTGGTGACTTAGTAATGACGAAAGTCCTTTACTCAATTCAATGATCATTGGCGACAATTCTTTTTCAGATTTAAGATAAAACTTTAATGTACCAATCGTTTCATCCTTAATTTTTAAAGGCGCAATAATCGCCGCAGTAAAAGGCCAATTCTCAATTTCTTCTTTTTTAGCAATGACAAGTTCACCATTTTTTAAAACACGTTTTGTAGCACTGGTTTGAATGTCTTCATTTTTAGAATAGTGTTCTTGACCTTCCCCAACAAACGCGAGCACCTTTTCCTTATTGGTAATCGAAACGGCATCGACATCAATCTCCTTTAAAAGAATTTGACAGGTTGGTAGCGTTGACTCTTCTGTTAGTCCTTTACGTAAAAATTTCAACGTTAAGTCTGCTAGCTTTAATGATTTCTGCGCTTGTAGCGAGCCGATCTTTTCCTCTTCATGCAGGACATTCCTAATAATCATAATAAAGATCGCTGTACCTAATCCATTTGCAATGACCATCGGCATTCCAATACTTTGAACGAGCGTTAATGCTTGATCAAAAGGCTTTGCCATAATCAGGATGATCACCATTTGCACCGCCTCAGCCAGCATTCCTACAAGTAAAGCTGTCTGCAGCGAAATGATCCGTTTATTTTTATTATTACGATAAAAATATCCAGCAATAAGTCCAGCAATGATTGTAGACACACCACAAGCAAGTCCAGTGAAACCACCAAGTGTATATCGATGAACACCAGCAATGACTCCTGCACCTAAGCCAACCTTCCAGCCTCCTAATAAACCTGCCACTACAATTCCAATCACTCGAGAATTCGCAATCGCTTCATCCTCACCAAGCTCCAGAACCCAACGCGAATATGTATGGGCCTCCGTATCCACAGTCACCCCTGTATAAGTTCCGATAATACCAAAAATACCAAACAGCACGATTACACTAACTTGCTGCCGCTTCGATAACTTCCTTTTATCTATTAAATGACGCACAAACTTTAAGCGCGTCATCAAAAATGCAACTGACACAATAATCCCAAGACGCTCCAGCATCACCAAAAATAACTCCAACATCTTCTACCGCACCTCCTGAAATCTATTCTATCCTAAAATTGAAAAAGTAGGTCGATATTCTTCACTATCCCACTACAATTCGTACCTCATACATTGGGCTCGGCTTTGATTGGATCTACTAATCTCAAACTCTATTACTGTGAGCGATTCTATAAAAATGCGTTTTTATAGAGTTATCTCAAAATCGGTTTTTAGAGAAATCGAAACTATGGATTCGCGTTTTCATAGAGTAGTGATGAATGTTGAAATCTAGAAAACGTGTTTTCATAGAAATGAACCTACTCTATTAAAAATTGCATTTTTATAGAGTAGGGTAGGCGTCGTTGGCAGTGGTAGGGACTTTGAAAGTGAGTTTTCAGAGAATGGCTTGGAACGCAAAAATAGGATTAAATGTAGAATTTATGTTCCAAGGATCACGGTTGGAACACTAAACTGCCTTAAAAAGCAGAATCCTTGGTCCAACGCCCAAGATTAAAACACCAAAACCAAAGTAACTATAAAAACGGGATATAGTAGAGTCAATTGGACGCTTGATTGGGCAGTTTCATAAAATTCAACCTATCAAACCCCCCATATCACTAACCCTATCTATTATCAAACACACCTAATGTTCATTGTCACCGATCCATCCAATATAAACATCCCTTATCCTAGTCCCCCTCTACCATACCCAGCTCTTAGCCCCAGACAAGACTATAAAATTAAGTCCAATCATATCCTCTAACCTCTATAATTTTCTCTCTTCCTTAATCAAAACTTACTTTTTACAATTTAATAGAAGGTAATAGTCTAACAATGAAGAATATTAAATTAATAACAACTTTTACCAAAAGTAGTGATGGGAGGAGGCTATATGAGAAGACATCTGTTATGGCTACTATTTACTATGTTAATTGTCACGGGGTGTGGGCAGGGGTCGTTAAGTCCTGATAATAATCTTGGCGAACCTGAGGCGGAAGAAGAAAATCCAAACGAAAAAGGAGAAGAAGAAGTCATGAACGAAGGGAATATACCATTTGAACTGCTGACGACGCAAGAAATAATGGCGAGTTATCCGCAAGTATATAAGTTTTACACGCTTGTGAGTAACAAGGATATTAGTGATTATCGAATATACACTGAAAATGGTTACGAAATAATTGCAGTTTCGACTGGTTTGAAACCTACTGGAGGCTACCGAATTGAAGTTGCGGCAATAACAAATGTTGATGGGAAGACAGTTATTAGTTTAGAAGAGTATTCTCCTCCTGAAGGTGCGTTGGTCACACAAGCATTAGTAAACCCAACGATCTTTATTTTGCTAGCAAAAGAAAAAATATTTGACGATAAAATTATTTTACTAGACGGATCTCCATTTGAAATAGATGGTGGAACTGCGTATTAACGACTACAAGCGACAGTGATATTTGACGAATTTTGTCCACTAATCGTAAATTTTGATTATAAAAGCAGAAAATTGTTATTATTTTAAAAAATCTCAAAAGTTTGACAAAATTAACATTATTATGGTTAGATTACTAGTAGGGTCAGGTATTTCGTATAGCTAATATATGACCTTTAGTAGATTCATAGGAAGGGGGATTTATGGAAAATCGCAATTTTAAATCTATTTTAAAAAAGAGAGGAGAAAACGAATTGAATAAGAAAGTGAAACCACTCGTTAGTTTATTACTAACATTTTTACTTATTTTTTCAAATTTCGGTTTTGCAGTTAGTGCGCAATCTTTACCGGAAAGAGCTCCAAGTAAGGGGAATGCAAACGCAACTGCGGACAAGCCCATCAAGCTTGATTTTACTCAATTAGATAAAACCTACAATCCTAGTGATATCGTTCGTGTATTAGTAGAAATGAAAGAGGAGCCAGGGGTATTTCATGCGGTACAATCCGGTGTGAAATATGATGAGCTTTCAAGTGCAAAACAAAAAGAACTTCATAATAAAGCAGTTCAAGGACAACAATCAGTTCAAGCTAGCTTACAACAACAAGGCTTGAATGTTGATGTGCTTCATAGCTTCACTGCAGTTACGAACGGTTTTAGTGCTGAAGTAACTTATGCAGATCTTGCAAAAATTGAAAATACTGCAGGAGTTAAGGCTGTGTACATTGTAAACGAATACGAGCGCCCGGATGTGGAAGCTCCAGAAATGTTATACAGTAAAGAAATGGTTAAAGCCCAAAAAACGTGGGATGAATTCGACTATAAAGGAGAAGGTCTTGTTATCGGGATCATCGATACAGGTATCGATCCAGCCCATAGAGATATGGTGTTAAGTGATGGAGTCGAGTTTAAAATCGATAAGGAATTAGTACAAGCTTTAGATGTACCAGGTAAATGGTTTACAGATAAAATTCCTTATGGTTACAACTATATGGATAAGAGCTTCGAAATTCTTGATTTAGGACCAGGTGCTTCACATCATGGTATGCACGTTGGTGGTACGGCAGGTGCAAATGGTGATGAGGACAATGGTGGTATCAAAGGTGTAGCTCCAGAAGCTCAACTTTTAGCATTAAAGGTTTTTGGTAATGATCCTTTAATCCCAACTACATATGGGGATGTTTATGTAAAGTCAATTGACGATGCACTTAAGTTAGGTGTTGATGTACTAAACCTAAGCTTAGGTTCAACAGCTGGTTTCGTCAGTCCGAATGATCCAGAACAACAAGCTGTTAAGCGTGCGCAAGAAAGTGGCGTCGTTGTTGCGATCTCTGCTGGTAACTCAGCGCATTTTGGAAATGGTTGGGATAATCCTTTCCCGAGTTCTTCAAACCCAGATATCGGTGTAACGGGGTCTCCTTCAGTATCCTATCAATCAATTGGTGTAGCTTCAAGTGAGAACAACTACATCAACATGAGTGCATTACAATTCACTTCTGATAGTGGAGAAACTGGCTTATTACCTTACATGTCTTCGGGGAAAGTAGACCCAGTAACACTTGATGGTGAATATGAGATCGTCTATGCAGGTCTAGGTGGGCCGGATGACTTTAATGATATTGATGTGGAAGGGAAAATTGCGTTAATTTTACGTGGAACCTACAATTTTGTTGATAAAACGAAAAATGCACAGGCTAACGGTGCAGTTGGAGCCATTATCTTCAACAACGCTTCTGGCTACGTAAATATGGCTGATGATCCTGCAATCACAATTCCGCATTTATTTATGGCTAGAACAGAAGGTTTACATTTACAAAGTTTAATTGCAGACAATGTGAAAATTGCATTTAACGGCGATGAAACGACTGCAGCAAACCCGGAAGCAGGAAATATGTCTGATTTTACTTCATGGGGATTAACTCCTAACCTTGATTTCAAACCAGAAATCACGGCTCCAGGTGGAAACATTCTTTCAACGCTTCAAGGTGATTCTTATGGATTAATGAGTGGTACGTCAATGGCAGCTCCACACGTTGCCGGAGGTGCAGCGTTAATTCTTGAGCGTGTTGACAAAGAATTTGGCTATGATGGTGCAGCGCGTTCTTTACTAGCTAAAAACTTACTATTAAACACAGCCGTTCCGAAATTAGACACTGGTCTTGTTAACGGAGCATTAGGATTAAATAACTATTTCTCTCCTCGTCGTCAAGGTGCTGGTGAAATGGATTTACATGCAGCGAGCAGTACCCCTGCTTATGTTGTTAACCCTGTAGATGGTGAAGCGAAAGTAGCTTTACGTCAAGTAACAAACAATGTAAAGTTCGATCTTGATGTAACAAACTTTAGTGATGCTGAAGTAACTTATGACATTCAGAAAAAATTACAAACTGACTTAGCTGCTTTTGGCGAAATGGGTTGGGAACCTAATAAGCTTGAAGCTATGACATTAGTTAATGCTCCATTCGTTGCAAAAATAGGTGGAGAAGTAGTTGACTCAGTAAGTATCCCAGCAAATGGCAAAGTTACAGTTAGCTTTGAGCTAGACTTAACAGAAGCTCGAGTTGCTTGGACGCAAGGTGAGCCTAGTTCGCTTGCAAAAGACGTTTTCCCTAACGGATACTTTGCAGAAGGTTTTGTAACGTTCGTTGATCCTAACGATACAAACCCACCACTAAGCGTACCATTTGTAGGCTTTAACGGTGAATGGGACAAGGCCCCTATCATTGATGCGCCTATCTATGATGCTACTAGTTTCTATGGCTTCACTGGTTTCCTAGATAATGACTATTATTTCTTAGGGTTTAAGCCAGGTTCTGGATACACAGATAATCTTGCATTCTCACCTGAATTAACAAATGCGATTCCAATTTTATCATTCCTAAGAAATGCGAAAGAAGTACAATACAGCATTTTAGATGAAAATGGTAACAAGTTACGTGCAATTACTGCGCAAACAAATGTAAGAAAAAATTACTTTGACCGTGGATTAAATAATCCATACACAATCGTACCAGCAGCAGCTTGGGATGGAAAAGTGAAGAACCAACAGGTTGAGGATGGCCTATACGTCTATGAAGTAAAAGCGAAAATTGACTTTGATGGTGCGAAATGGCAAACATTCACATACCCGATCCAGGTAGATACTGTAGCGCCAACTGTTGACGCTAAGTATGATGCAAAAACAAATACGTTAACTTGGTCTGCTGAAGATACTGGAAGTGGAGTTAGTTACTTTAATGTATTAGTAAATGGTGAAAGTATTTTAGAAGAAGGGCAAGTAATTCCTTCAATTGAAGCAAATGAGTATGAAGTGGCATTCGATTCAATCGCTGTTGGTTCAACAATTACGATTGAAGCCGTTGACTTTGCTAACAATGTCGGATCAGGTTCAATTTTAGGTGCTGGAGATACAAACATTCCGAATATGTATGTCACTCACCCTGATTTACTTGGAATCTATGACTCTTTAGAAATTCCAATTTCAGGATACATTACAAACAATTCGAAGATGGATGTATTCAAAGTAAATGGTCAAGAAGTAGCATTAAACTACAATGAAGAGACAAAGAGATATGAATTCTCAGGTACATTTACAGTTGAGAAAGATGGCGTATTTGATATTCCAATCTATTCAAGAGATGTAGCTGGTAATGAAGCAACTCTTTCTAGAACAATCGTAGTCGATACTACTCCTGCAGAAGTATCAGTAGCAGCACCTGCTTCAACTATTGCTAGTGAAGCAACTTTAGCTGTTACTGTAAAAGATAACTTTGATAGAGTAAGAGTAGTTGTCGATGGTGATGAAGTACTAAATCAAACATTTAGAGCTCCATATCAGCAACGTTCATTTAATCAAACTATTGAAGCAACAGTTGCTCTTGAAAAAGGTACAAACAACTTTACTGTTGAGGTATTTGACATTGCTGGAAATAAAACAGAAAAAGTAGTGACAGTTGTAAGAGAGTCTGTTGACCGTCTTTCTGGAAAAACTCGCTTCGCTACAGCTGTTAATGTAAGTAAAGAAGGATGGGAAACTTCAAATGTAGTCATCATTTCTCGTTCTGATGACTTCACAGATGCATTATCTGGAGTTCCTCTAGCGAAGAAACACGATGCTCCAATCCTATTAACAAACACAAAATCATTATCAAAAGCAACTGCAGATGAAATCGCGCGCTTAGGTGCAACTGAAGTAATCATCCTAGGTGGAGAGCTTGCTGTAAGTGCAGCTGTAGAAGCTGAGCTTAAGGCTTTAGTTCCAAACGTAAAACGTATTTCTGGTAAAACTAGATGGGAAACTTCAGCGTTAATCGCTCATGAAGTAGCTCCTGAAGGATCTAGCGAAGCAGTAGTAGTTTACGGTAGAGACTATGCCGACGCATTAGCGATCGCTCCTTATGCAGCAGCAAAAGGTATGCCAATCCTATTAACAGACAAAGAAAAGTTACCAAAGGCTACAGCAGATGCACTAGCAGCATTAAACGTTGAAACAACGTATGCGCTAGGCGGACATTTAGTCATGTCTGATGAAGTCTTCAATGCACTTCCAGGAGGAGAGCGTTTTGCAGGAAAAACTCGTTTTGACACTGCATTAATGGTTGTAGAAAAATTCAACCAAGGCGCTGAGCACTTCTACGTAGCAACAACAAATGATTTCACTGATGCCCTTGCAGGTGCAGCTTTAGCAGCTAAAAAGGACACAGGTATCTTCTTAGTAGGTAACTCAGTTCGTGCGAACCTGAAGACTTACATTGCTGAGAACGGTGTAGAAACATTAACAGTACTTGGTGGCGAGCTTGCAATTTCAGCAGAACTTTTTGCTGAATTAGTAAACTTGTTCAAGAACTAATAGAGGAAAGACTGCTTAGACATATTGTCTAAGCAGTCTTTTTTGTTTCTAAAAAAATCTTGAAAAAACTATTTTAATAAAATATCAACTTTATTGGGATATTATGTAATTCCAATTGATGGTATTCAAAATGTAAAACTTTGGAACACCGAAACTGACATTTATGTTTTTACGCGGAAGGATATATAATTTTTTTCGAATTTTAGCAAATTTATTTTTTCTAAAAAAGCAAAATTATAGCTTTGTATCAAGTTTACAACATGAACCAACAATTATGTACAAATTCTGAACATTTATACAATAAAACAATTGACTTAATTTAGAATAGTCAGTAATATTATGTTTAGAAAGTCGAAATTTTAGAAAAACATGGGGGGTCTGCTACTAAAAAACTATTTTGGTATTATATTTATATTTTTAAGGAGGAAAATTCATTGGGAAAATTTCGTAAACAACTTGCTAGTTTACTAGTATTTTTACTAGTATTCTCGAATTTCTCTTTTGTGGGCGCAGTAGGTGCACAAGGGAAAACGAATTTAGACGTCATTAATAACATCCTTCAACAACAATTAGAAGATGTTGAAACGCTAGACGGAGACGCAACGGTAGCTGCTTTTGCTGCAACTGATAGTGTCCGTGTAATCGTTGAATTAAAAGGTGAAACACCTATTGAGTATGCAACAAAGAAAGATGTTCTTTTCAAGGAATTAAGTGATTCTGAAAAGCAATCTTTAACTAACAAAGTGTTACAAGAACAAACTACGGTTAAGAATGCGCTTGCTTCAGAAGGCGTCATCTTTGACTACAAATACAACTTCACAACAAGCTTTAATGGTTTCAGTGGTGACGTTTTATTTGGAGACGTAGCAAAGATTGAAAACTTACCACAAGTTTCAAAAGTATACTTAGCGAACGAATACAATCGACCAGAAGTTGAACCGAACATGGACAAGAGTCACCAATTCATCCAATCGATTCAAACTTGGGCTGACGGACAGTTCAAAGGTGAAGGAATGGTTGTCGCTGTTCTTGATACAGGGGTTGACCCAGTTCACAAAGACTTCAATATTAGTGACGGTGTTGATGTTGCTTTAACTGAAGATGGTGTAAATGCGATCCTTTCAGAAAACAACATCAATGGGAAGTACTTTAACGAAAAAGTACCTTTCGGTTACAACTATTTTGACTTAAACAACCAAATTTTAGATCTTGGACCACACGCTTCTCACCATGGGATGCACGTTGCTGGTACTGTCGTAGCAAACGGAGCAATTATGGGTGTAGCTCCTGAAGCGCAAGTGTTAGGCATGAAAGTATTCTCTAATGATCCTAACTATCCATCAACGACATCAGACGTATACTTAGCTGCAATTGATGATTCTGTAAAATTAGGTGCGGATGTTCTAAACATGAGTTTAGGTTCAATTGCTTCTTTCTATGATGCTAATAGTGCAGAAGACGTTGCTATTACTAGAGCAGTAGACAACGGTGTTGTAGCTGCTGTATCTGCTGGTAACTCAGGTCATATTTTACGTGGCTATAGTGCTAGAAATCCATTCCACCACAACCCGGATATCGGGGTAGTTGGGGCGCCTGGATTAAACTATGACACAATTCAAGTTGCTGCTTCCGGCAACGAAGCTTACCTTTACCAAACGGCAATTACTGTAGAAGGCAGCTCATACTCTGCTGTTGGTTATGGTATGGACAGCTGGGTTGATCTTGATGGTCTTGAGTTAGTAGACCTTGGAGAAAAACTAGGTGGTAGTTTAGCAGATTACGATGGTGTTGACGTTGCTGGTAAAGTAGTTGTTGTACCACGTGGTGCATTCTCGTTTATCGCAAAAGTAGAAACTGCAGCTGCTGCAGGAGCGACTGGTATCATTGTTCGTAACAATGATCCAAGCTTATTTTTCTGGGAGAACCAAGGTGGATGGGATATTCCATTCATGCACGTTCAATTCCAAGATGGAAAAGACTTACAAGCGGCAATTGCTGCAGGTCATACAACATTAAAAACGAACGAACTTTCAAGAAAAGAAGATGTTGAAATGGGTCGTATGACTGACTTCACATCTTGGGGAACAACGCCAAGTTTAGAGTTAAAGCCTGAGCTAACTGCTCCTGGTGGAAACATTTATTCTACTATCCAAGGCGATGCTTATGGAGTGAAGAGTGGTACATCAATGGCTGCGCCTCACGTAGCTGGTGGTGCTGCACTTGTACAACAATATCTAAAGTCAGATGAAAGATTTGCTAGTTTAACAGCATCTGAGCGCACTCGTTTAGCGAAAGCCTTATTAATGAACTCAGGTTATGTGATTGAAGATTTAAATGGACAACCTTTCTCTCCTCGCCGTCAAGGTGCAGGTATGATGTCAACATACTACGCTGTAACTACACCTGTAGTTGTGACATACAAAGAAACAAACGAAGCAAAAGTTGAGCTTTATGACTTTGATAAAACGAATGTAGACTTTACATTAGTAGCAGAAAACTTAACTAACGAAGCTGTAACATATACTGTTGACACGCAAGTATTAACAGATACATTCCGTGAAATGGCTTCTGGTCCTAAGCAAAATGCTTTAATCGCTGGTGACTTTATTGGTGCAGTTGTAAATGCTCCAGAAACTGTAACAGTACCTGCTGGTGGTTCTGTAGAATTCACAGTAGCGATTGATTTTTCTGAGGCAAAAATTCCTGGTTTAACAACTAGTGGACAAGCTACAAGCATGGATCTAGTTAAGAACATTTTCGTTGAAGGTTTTGTTAACTTAACAGCTGACCAACAACCATCTTTATCAGTACCGTTCCTTGGTTTCTATGGTGACTGGTCTGAGCCATCAATTCTTGACGGTTTATTAATCTTTAATGAAGCTCGTCAATTTACGCCTTATGCGTCAGATGTAGTAAACGCAGCAGGACAATTTGTTCCTTTCTTAACAGATGATAAAGGTGATCGTTATCATGTAATTAACCCTGCTCACGCAACAATGAAAGCAGTTAATCCAATTACAGGATATTTACGTAATGCTCGTGAAGTTCAAATCAACATTTTAGATACGAATGAAAAATTATTACGTCGTGTTTTACAACAAACTGATGTACGCAAAAATTACTTTAATGCAGGAAACGCTCAACTTCATAGCTGGGTTACAGCAAGAGGGTGGGATGGTACTGTTCGTAATCAACTAGTTGCTGATGGCAAATATTTCTATGAAATCAAAGCTGTAGCAGACAAAGTAGGTGCGAAGTGGCAATCGAAAAAGGTTCCAGTTTTAGTTGATACAACTGCACCAGTAGTAACAATTGACTCTTTTGACAAAGCGTCAAATACAATCAAGTTTACTGCAACAGATGCTGGAATTGGTGTGAACCAAATCTTCGTATTTGTTGGTGAAGGTAATGATCCAGTTGCAACTCTTGACGCAGGTACAACAAGCTATACGTTTGCTTCACCAGTTGGAATTGCTGATGTAGCAGTTTATGCAACGGACAAAGTGAATAATGTTGGTTTCACTACTGGAACTATTGGTGATACAGTAGAACCATTAGTATTCTTAAGTTCTCCAGGTGCATTCTCAGCACACAGAACTCATGAAGTAACTGTTGCTGGTTATGCTACAGACAATGACCGTGTTGCAAGTGTCTCTGTAAACGGCAAAAAGGTAGATTTAACTTATAATGAAGAAAACAAGCGTTACAGCTTCTCAACTGTTCTAACATTCGAGAAAGATGGAATTGAAGAAATCATTGTTACTGCACTTGACGCTGCTGGAAACGAATTCTCAATTGCAAGAAGAGTATATCTTGATACTCAAGCTCCAACAATCAAAGCAAATGTAGCGAAATTCGTTAATCATGATGTAACAGAAGTTCCAGCTTCTTTCTTATTAGAAGATAACTTCCATTACCTATCATTCTTAATCGATGGTAGCCAAGAGTATCTATTACCATCTACGAATGTTGCTGGAGGACTTTTAAACGGTGCTTCTAAAACGTTCGAGACAACTCTTGAAGTTAAACCTGGTAACAACAAGTTTGAATTAAGATTAGTAGACTATGCTGGAAATGTAACAACACAAGAATTAAATGTTTACAGAAACGAAGTAGATTACCGTGTTGATCGTCTTGCTGGTCAAACACGTTTTGATACGGCTGTTAATGTAAGTAAAGAAGGATGGGAAACTTCGAACGTAGTAATCATTTCTCGTTCAGATGACTTCACAGATGCATTATCTGGAGCTCCTCTTGCGAAGAAACACGATGCTCCGATCCTATTAACAAACACAAAATCATTATCAAAAGCAACTGCAGCTGAAATTGCACGTCTTGGTGCAACTGAAGTAATCATCCTAGGTGGAGAGCTTGCTGTAAGTGCAGCTGTAGAAGCTGAGCTTAAGGCTTTAGTTCCAAACGTAAAACGTATTTCTGGTAAAACTAGATGGGAAACTTCAGCGTTAATCGCTCATGAAGTAGCTCCTGAAGGATCTAGCGAAGCAGTAGTAGTTTACGGTAGAGACTATGCAGATGCATTAGCGATCGCTCCTTATGCAGCAGCAAAAGGTATGCCAATTCTATTAACAGACAAAGAAAAGTTACCAAAAGCTACAGCAGATGCATTAGTAGCATTAAACGTTGAAACAACGTATGCATTAGGCGGACACTTAGTCATGTCTGACGATGTATTCAATGCACTTCCAGGAGGAGAGCGTTTTGCAGGAAAAACTCGTTTTGACACTGCATTAATGGTTGTAGAAAAATTCAACCAAGGCGCTGAGCACTTCTACGTAGCAACAACAAATGATTTCACTGATGCCCTTGCAGGTGCAGCTTTAGCAGCTAAAAAGGACACAGGTATCTTCTTAGTAGGTAACTCAGTTCGTGCGAACTTAAAGACTTACATTGCTGAGAACGGTGTAGAAACATTAACAGTACTTGGTGGCGAGCTTGCAATTTCAGCAGAACTTTTTGCTGAATTAGCTGGACTATACAAGAACTAATATAGAAAAATCCTGTCTAGAATTTCTAGACAGGATTTTTTTGTTTATTTGTGGTGTCCATTTGTGGTGTCTGACACCGCAAATGGACAAAACCTACAAAAAGTCCATGTGGAGAGTACAAGGGGGCAGCCACCGCAAATGGCAAGAAAGTAACTGAGTAAAAGGCGAAATTACTATTTAACAATAATGAGGATTTTTCACAATCTAGTAGTGAAGTAATAATTTGATTTTAAAAGATCTATAAAAGAATAAGTATGACTGAGTAAAAAGTCCTAACTAAAATTGTCGTATTAGATACCTGTTATGAAAAATGCTTAGGTTTTTGTTGAAATTAAATGAAAACATCCTACTTTATAATTGTTGTAAAATTCAGAATATTAAAGTTATAATTATTGTGGTTGTACCCTCAAATACATAGTTAATTAGGGAGGTGAATAGCTACATAAATTACTAGTTTACCAGTGTAATTGTACTACAATTTTACTACGAAAGGTTGGATTGGATGATCAGTAAAAAGTTTGTACGTTCATTAGTAGTTTTTTTAGCATTCGCTCTAATTTTATCTTCATTTAGCATGGGGGTATTTGCAAATGGAAGCAAAGGTAACCTTAATGCTAAGCCATTAGAATTAGCAGAATTATTTGGAGAACATGACCTTAAATCTTCAGCCCTTACAACTGTAATCGTTGAATTGAAAGCGCCTTCAATTGTTGAGGCGAAAAATAAAGGACAAAAACAAAGCAAAGCAAACTTAAAGAAAGAAAGAGAACAAGTAATCAAAGCGCTTAAAGGAAGCGCAGCAAAGGTTAAGAGAGAATATGATCATGTATTCTCAGGATTTTCAGTGGAGTTACCAGCAAATCAAATTCCTCAACTATTATCAACGCCAGGGGTAAAAGCAGTTTACCCTAACGTAACGTATACAGTTGATTCGTTAAATCTACAACCCGTTGATTTTGACTCAGTACCAAACATGATGGAAAGTGCTCCTTTCATCGGTTCAGACCTTGCATGGGCTGAAGGTTATACTGGTAAAGGATTAACAGTTGCAATTATTGATACGGGAGTGGACTATACTCATCCTGATTTAGCTCATGCGTTTGGAGACTATAAAGGCTGGGATTTTGTAAGCAATGATAACGACCCACAAGAGGGTCCTGGTCAATACCATGGTACACACGTAGCTGGAACAGTTGCAGCTAACGGTGCAATTAAAGGTGTTGCGCCTGATGCAAACTTATTAGCATACCGTGTGTTAGGTCCTAATGGTGGAACGACTGCTGATGTAGTTGCTGGTGTTGAATTAGCTGTTAAAGACGGTGCTGACATCATGAACCTTTCTCTAGGTAATACGTTAAACAATCCAGACTGGGCTACTTCAATTGCTCTAGACTGGGCAATGGCTGAAGGAGTAGTTGCAGTAACATCTAACGGAAACAGCGGTCCAAACAACTGGACAGTTGGCTCACCTGGTACATCTCGTGATGCAATTTCTGTTGGAGCTACACGATTACCTTACAATGTATATACATCTACAATCTCTACTACTGAAGGTGTAGAATATCATTCAGCAAAAGTAATGGGCTTCCCAAGTGACGAAGAATTACTTGCGCTTAATGGTAAAGAATACGAGTTTGTGTATGTAGGCTTAGCGTATGAAAAAGACTTTGAAGGAAAAGATTTAGAAGGGAAAATAGCCTTAATTTCTCGTGGTGATTTTGCCTTCGTTGATAAAGCGACGAACGCGAAAAATGCTGGTGCTGTCGGAGCAATCATCTTTAATAACGTTGCTGGAGAGCATGCGGATGTGCCAGGGATGGCTGTACCAACGATCAAAACAACATTAGCAGACGGACAAAAGCTTCTTGATGAATTAGAAGCAGGAAACAACACTGTTTCATTTAATATTGAATTTGATAAAGCTGTTGGCGAAACAATGGCAGACTTCTCTTCTAGAGGACCGGTTGCACTAACGTATATGATCAAACCAGATGTATCTGCTCCTGGTGTTAACATCGTAAGTACGTTCCCTGGAGAAGAATATGCAGCTCTTCAAGGAACGAGTATGTCAGCGCCACACGTAGCTGGTGCTGCAGCATTAATTTTACAAGCAAACCCTTCTTGGGGTCCAGATGAAGTGAAAGCAGCTTTAATGAATACTGCTGAAGATATGATTAATCCAGCTAATGGTAAAGTTTACGCACATAATACACAAGGTGCTGGAAGTATCCGTGTATTAGACGCAATCAACGCTACAACTCTTGTAGTACCTGGAAGCCATTCTTTCGGTAAGTTTGTCAAAGACACTGGCCGACAAGTCGAAAGACAAAGCTTTACGCTTAAGAATCTTTCTAGCGAAAGAAAAAGTTATAGCTTTAAAGTAGAGTTTGCAGGAAATCCGGATGCAATTAAAGTTACAACAAGTAACAACCTTAATGTACTTGCTAATAAAACACAACAAGTGAACTTCAATGTTCAAGTTGACACTTCAAAACTTAAGCCTGGTTACTATGAAGCAACAATTAAAGTAAGCGATGGAACGACAACGATTGATGTACCATCTATTCTTTTTGTAGGTGAGCCAGATTATCCTCGTGTAACAGGTATGTTCTTTGGGAAGGAAGATGCTGAAAATTATTATGTTGGATCTTACTTGCCAGGTGGTGCTGATGTTTTAGAATATGATATTCACGTCCTTGGCCCTGGTAATACAATTGGAGCACTTCTTGGTACAATTGGTGAATTTACTAATGCCTCTGCACCAATCCATGAATTTTTATGGAATGGGCAATTAAATGGCAATAATTTACCTAACGGAGATTATGTATTAATTGTTTGGGCAGAAAAAGCTGGAGTAACTAATTATAGAGCTGCGATAGTAACTAAGGACTAAGATTAAAAAAAGCCAAGTCGATTGACTTGGCTTTTTTCTATTACAAAAAAACTCCCACCAAAGTGAGAGTTTTACAATACTATTATGAAAAATAAGCAACTAATACTGCTAAAACGATGAATAATGTTGCTAGAACAACAGTTGCCTTTTGAAAAACTGCATCTATTCCACGAGCTTTTTGTTTCCCCACTAATTGTTCCGCACCACCTGAGATGGCACCTGCTAATCCTGCACTACGACCGGATTGTAATAAAACAACTGCAATAAGTAAAAGTGAAACAATTACTAATAATACTGTTAAGAAAGCTTGCATGACATACACCTCCAACGTGAGTTTACATTATTCTAAATTTACCATAACATCAGCTATTGTACAAGTACTGCAAAATGGTATTTAACTGAAATAACTGAAACAAATTCAATGACACAAGCGTATATCTAGAGTAAGATGGTAGTCGTCGAGCATTTTTCCAATATATTCTACATTTTCGAAATGAGGGTTGAAAAATGATTGGCTGTTTATGTATTCATGGATTCACTGGAGAGGCTAAAGAGGTAGAGCCACTGACGAATTTTTTGAAACAGAAAAAAGATTGGTTAGTGTATTCACCAACGCTACCTGGCCACGGTAGTAAAGATGGGTTAAAGAAGGCGAACTTTAAGCATTGGCTATATGCTGCGCAAGTGGCTGCTGAAGAGTTACTAAAACGGTGTGATAAGGTTTACGTCATTGGGTTTTCAATGGGAGGCATGATTGCTTCCTACGTTGCTGCGAAATATCCGGTTGATAAACTAATACTCTTAAGCGCCTCGGCATACTATCTAAATCCAAAACAAATCATCCAGGATATGAAGGGGTGGATCATTGAAGGCTGGCGAGGGGAGCTAGAAAATGACCACCTTTACAAGCTCTACCGAAAAAAGGTGATTGATACGCCTGTGAAAGCGACAATTGAATTTGCGAAAACAGTTTATATAACGCGACCAATTTTAAAAAAAGTAAGAGTTCCTACTCTCATAGTTCAAGGGGAATGTGATGGGTTAGTTCCCCCGAAAAAAAGCGCAGAGTATATATATGAAATGATTAGTTCGACTGAAAAGCAGTTATACTACTTTAAAAACTCAAAGCACTATATTTGGCTCGGCGAAGAGCGCGAGGATCTATTAGAGATTATTAATCATTTTCTTGAAAGCTAATGGAGGTTTAACGATATGAAAGTAGCAGCACCAAAACCATTTCTTTTTGAAGGAGGCGATCGCGCCGTACTACTTCTGCACGGCTTCACCGGAAGTTCTGCAGATGTGCGCATGCTCGGCAGATTTTTGCAGAAGAAAGGCTATACATGCCACGCGCCTCAATATAAAGGTCATGGTGTGCCCCCTGAAGAATTGGTTCATACAGGACCAGATGATTGGTGGCAGGATGTTCTTGACGGCTACAATTTCTTAAAAGAGCGCGGTTACGAAGAAATAGCCGTCGCTGGCCTTTCTCTTGGAGGGGTATTTTCTTTAAAATTAGGTTACACTTTACCTGTAAAGGGAATAATTCCAATGTGTGCGCCAATGCACATTAAAAGCGAAGAAATCATGTACAAAGGTGTACTAGCTTATGCTGAGGAATATAAGAAGCGGGAGCAAAAAAGTGAAGCAGAAATTAGCACGGAAATGGACGAGTTCCGAAAGACACCAATGACTACTTTAAAAGCCCTACAAGGACTTTTACAAGAGGTACGAGATAATGTTGATATGATTTACACACCAACCTTCGTTGTACAAGCACGCCACGACGAAATGATTAACACAGAAAGTGCTGATATCATTCATGACCACATACAGTCAGAAGAAAAGCAGTTAAAGTGGTATGAAAACTCTACACACGTCATCACCCTCGGAGCAGAAAAAGACCAGCTCCACGAAGATGTGCATAGTTTTCTAGAAACGATCTGGGGGGTCTGACCCCCAGTGATGCAACGCTTTAAAGTGGTGGGGGTCAGTCCCCCAACAATGTACCGCTTTAAAGCACTGGGGGTCAGACCCCCTAAAAAAGGAGGTTATAACATGGATTATGCAAAACGAAAAGAACAGTTGCTAGCGTTTATGCGCGAAGAGGCGTATAAGCCGCTTTCGGTAACTGAGCTAGAAGCAGCGTTTGGAATCACAGATTCTAGTGAATTTAAGGATTTTGTAAAAGTATTAAATGAGATGGAGCAAAACGGCCTCATCGTTAGAACAAGAAGTAACCGTTATGGTTTACCTGAGAAAATGAATCTTGTCCGTGGGAAGGTACAAGCTAATGCCAAGGGGTTTGCCTTTATCATCCCAGAAGACAATATGTCAGAACGAGATATCTATGTGAATAGTGCTGACATGAACAGTGCAATGAATGGGGATATCGTATTAGTGCGACTCCATCCAAAATCAGAAGGGGCTCGCCCAGAAGGCCAAGTCATCCGCATTTTAGAACGAGGACTTACCCAAGTAGTAGGTACATACTCTGAAAATAAGTTTTATGGCTTTGTAATTGCAGATGACAAGAGAATTCCTAATGATATCTTCATCCCTAAAGACGCCAATGCTGGTGCCGTAGATGGCCACAAGGTCGTGGTAAATATCACGAAATATCCTGAAGGGCGTATGAGTGCAGAAGGTGAGGTAGTCACGATCCTAGGTCATAAAATGACCCAGGTGTCGACATTCTATCGATCATTCACAAGCATGGCTTACCGCTTGACTTCCCTGAGGAAGTATTAGCGCAAGCAAATTCGGTTCCAGATGAAATTGATCCAGAAGAAATTAAAGGACGCCGTGACCTACGTGATCAAACGATTGTGACGATCGATGGTGCAGATGCTAAGGACCTTGACGACGCGGTCAACGTCGAGCGTTTGGAAAATGGCAACTACAAGCTAGGCGTTCATATTGCCGACGTTAGCTACTACGTAACAGAAGATTCACCAATCGATAAAGAAGCGTTTGAGCGAGCAACGAGCTGCTATTTAGTAGACAGAGTTATTCCGATGATCCCTCATCGTTTATCTAATGGGATCTGTTCATTAAATCCGAAGGTTGACCGTCTCACACTTTCATGTGAAATGGAAATCAACCCTGAGGGCCAAGTCGTAAGCCATGACATTTTCCAAAGTGTTATCCGCACTACCGAACGAATGACATATACCGATGTCCGTAAAATATTAAATGATGAAGATGAAGAAGTAACAAAGCGTTACGAACCACTGATTCCATTTTTCAAGCAAATGGGTGAGTTAGCAGATATTCTTCGTAAAAAACGGATGGAGCGAGGCGCGATCGATTTTGACTTCAAAGAATCGAAGGTGCTTGTTGATGAAGAAGGCACACCAACTGATGTCGTCCTTCGTGAGCGCTCTGTAGCTGAAAAACTCATTGAAGAGTTTATGCTAGCTGCCAACGAAACGATCGCTGAACACTTCCATTGGATGAAAGTACCGTTTATGTACCGAATTCACGAAGACCCGGATGCTGAGAAGCTAACACGCTTTTTAGAATTCATCACGAACTTTGGTTACGTTGTTCGCGGTACAGCAAACACCCTACATCCAAGATCGCTCCAAATGCTTCTTGATGAAGTTCGCGGTGAGCCGGAAGAAACGGTGATTAGTACCGTCATGCTTCGTTCCATGAAGCAAGCAAAATATGATCATAATAGCTTAGGCCACTTTGGTCTTTCAACAGAGTACTATACGCATTTCACGTCACCAATTCGTCGTTACCCAGACTTAATTGTTCATCGTCTAATTCGTAAGTATTTAATTGAAGGTAAAACAGATGAACAAACAACAAGTCACTGGGGTGAAAAACTTCCAGTCATCGCAAGCCATTCATCAGAAATGGAACGCCGTGCCGTTGAAGCAGAACGTGATACCGATACATTAAAGAAAGTTCAATTCATGCAAGATAAAATTGGTGAGCAGTTTGAAGGTATGATTTCCGGGGTTACTAACTTTGGGATCTTCGTTGAGTTACCAAATACAATTGAAGGACTTGTTCACGTAAGTTATCTAACTGATGACTATTACCACTACGATGAAAAGCAGTACGCGATGATCGGTGAACGAACAGGCAACGTCTTCCGTATTGGTGATGAAATCGAAATTAAAGTCATCGGCGTTAACGTTGATGAGATGTCGATCGATTTTGAAGTCGTTGGCATGAAAGCGAGAAAAGAACGTCCACAACGCGAAAAGCCAAAAGTCATTGTTGGCGGTGGAAAACGCAAAGATCGTAGCGGCGGCGATGGACGTGGTGGAGCAGCAAGCGGTACCGGTCCTAAAAAAGATGGCAAGGCAAAACCAAGCGACAGACAAAAACCAGGCGGCGCCAAAAAGAAGAAATTTTACGAAAACGCACCTAAAGCAAAACGCAATAAAGGAAAAAAACGTAGTAAGTAGTTATGAGTTGTGAGTGATGAGTTTTGAGTGGTTTTAGGTTGGGCTTCGAAGCTATACCTGAGAGTAACTCAAAACTCAAAACTCAAAGCTCTGCCTGAGCATCTTGATAAACTTCAATTGAAATGTTATGATTTAGGGACGATGATTGTAAAGAGGTGTTATAATGGCTAAGCTTGATGGGAAAGTTGTTGCTCAAAACAAAAAAGCAAATCACGACTACTTTATAGAAGAAACGTATGAGACAGGCATTGTTCTTACTGGTACTGAAATAAAGTCTATTCGTGCTGGCAAAGCCAATATTAAAGACTCCTTTGCCCGGATCAAAAATGGCGAGGTATTTCTCTGGAATGCCCACATTAGTCCATACGAGCAGGGAAACCGCTACAATCACGATCCTTTACGAACACGTAAACTTTTAATGAAGAAAAAAGAGATTAGTAAGCTCATTGGTATTACGAAAGAGCAAGGCTACACTCTTGTCCCGTTAAAGATTTATTTAAAAAACGGCTTCGCAAAAGTTTTAATCGGACTAGGTAAAGGAAAGAAAAACTACGATAAGCGCGAGTCTTTAAAAGAAAAAGATGCCAAGCGCCAAATCGAAAAAGCATTTAGAGAACGACAAAAACAATAATTTCCATTTATGTCGAATGATCTTTGTGCTATAATCAATTTGTAAGTTAAGTTATGAGTTATGAGTTACTGAAAGCTTCTCAGAGTTGCTTCAAAAAGCATCACTGATAATGCATAAACAAACTCAAAACTCAAAATTACTTTGTTAATCTGGGGACGTTTTGGATTCGACAGGGATAGTTTGAGCTTAAGTGGCGAGTCGAGGGGGTCGGCCTCGTTAAAACGCCAACGCCTATAACTGGCAAACCTAATTACGCTTTAGCTGCTTAATATAAAGTAGCTGCTCCTCCCTCCATCGCCCATGTGGTAGGGGTCGGGGCTCAACTTAGTGGGATACGCCGGTTGTTCACCGTCTGAGGACGAAGGAAGAGATTAACCAGACTAGCATCAAGGACGCCTGTCACTAGGCAAAGTTGATTGCGAAACGCTAATGTAGTGACTACACTCGTAGAAGCTTAAGTGCCAATGTTTCTGGACGTGGGTTCGATTAGTAAAATGGTCGCCTTGTGTGGTGACACACAAGTGATAACTTGGCTTTATCGGTGAACTCTAAGTCGCAAACGCGATACGGTAACACCGAGCGGTATGTGGAGCAATCCAACAGCCGTGTATCGACTTATAGGCTACCTAATAGGTAGTACTAGGATGCAGGATCCTGCCAAAAGGCAAAACTACATTCTGCATAATACGCCAAGGGACTTGAGAACACTCAAGTTCAAGATATAGTCAGTGCCACCGCGAAAGCGTGGAATAACATGTCCCACCGTCTCCACCAATATTACCAACATCAACCGCGTAGCCGTGTAACTTAAACCATATTATTGCCACTAAGGCAAGGATATGCTTTATGAAACTTTAGGCAACGAATTGCTTTAACTTTATTAATTTAAACTAAGATTTGTAATAAAAACCGTAGCTGTAGAACGAATTAAAAAAAGATCCTGTATAACTTAGTGCCACTAAGTTATACAGGATCTTTTTTGATGCAGTTGTAATAAATGCTGCATTGGTTTTCGTTTTAAATTACCGATATTTAGCTAAATATCTTAAAAATTCCAACCCATATATTTTTTAGAGGATGAAATGGCGCAGATATTCAGAGCAATTGAGAGGTACCCAGTATTGCCTTCGGCTTACTGCTGATTAATACCCGGACGCCATTCGTCGTACTGAAGCTGATTTTGAAGATGTCATTCAGATAGAGGAATATACGATGAAAGTGGCAGATTTTCTGAAACAAAGAAGATGATGAATATTGCAAAGAGCATGGCTTGAGAACATCAGAGTTAGACTAACCGAGAAATTATTCGGTGGAAGAAAGCTACTTAATGGGTATTGGGTAGACGAAGATAATTGTTGGCATATCCAGCAAGAGCAAGCTAAAGTTATCAAACGAAACCAAGTGATTTAGTTGTGATGCTTGACATTGAGTGATAAAATGAAGAGAGAATCGTGTACTTTAACAAATGAAAAATTTAACATACATTGTAATTAAAGCAAACTTTACCACTATTTTTTGAGGCGCAAAGGACGTATGTGCCTTATATTTTTATCATAAGCACTTCTAAAGAAAGTAGGTGAATCCGCATGGCAACAATAGAACAGATTAAAGCTTTAATAAGAGCGCATTCGATAGTAATGAAGAGAAATTTAAAACTGTTGTTTTGCAAATTGCGGCTCACGAAGCAAAAGTAGGTCATACAGCAAGTGCTCGTGAAATTAAAGAAATTATTCAAAACCCAAAATATCTAAACAAAAATAAGGTTGTAGCATTAAATAATGGATTAGACATTCTTGAACAAAAGATGACTCATGTCCATTTATCTGATTTAATCGTTTCGGTTGAGATAGAAGAAAAAATCAAACGTTTAATCAATGAGTATCACAAAAAAGATCTCTTAAGAAAAAATGGACTTATGAATCGTTCAAAACTGTTACTTGCAGGTGATCCTGGTACAGGGAAAACCATGACTGCTTCGGTTATAGCCAACGAGTTATATTTACCGCTTTATGTAATACAATTTGATCGGTTGATAACGAAATACATGGGTGAAACAAGTGCAAAACTTCGACAAGTATTCGATCAGATAAAGGAAGTTCGAGGGGTATATTTATTTGATGAGTTTGATGCTATAGGGTCAGATAGAAACTTAGATAATGATGTAGGCGAGATGAGAAGAATCTTAAATTCATTTTTACAGAATCTTGAAGATGATGAATCCTATAGTATTATCATCGCAGCAACCAATAATCCGAGCATTTTAGACAATGCTCTATTTAGAAGATTTGATGATGTGATGGAATATAAAAATCCTGATATCGAACAAATCACAAGGTTATTTAAGATGAAGCTTCATGGCAAAGCATCTAACAATATTTTTACAGAAGATGTGTACAAAGAGGCTAAAGGATTAAATCATGCAGACATTGTTAAAGCGTGTGAGGAAGCAGTTAAGTATTCTATCTTAGAGGATCAGCTGATTACAAAAAACATACTATTAAATTACATTAAAGATCGGAAGAATTATTATAAATATAAGGAGGCTTAGGCAATAAATGAAACCAGAATTAAGCAACTTATATATTAATCAATCCTCTCAAACAGTTAATTACACACCAATTGTCTCCAACGGTGGAAAAGGTAATTATCCCGTTAGAACTAGTAGACGTAGCCATGCAGAACGATTAGAAGAAAGCTTAACAAAAGCGTGGGAAGAAGCTGAAAAACAACAGGAAACTTTAGGTGCGGTTTCGGTATCTTCTCAACACGGTGTATATTTAGAAATTAAGGGTCAGGCTGGTTATGATCTGATTACTAAAAGCTTAGAGAATACAACGCAAAAAGTTAGGATTTGTAATATAAAAAGTGAAGATGATGGTGAGGAGCAAAAAGTTGTAAGCTCCACTGTTTTTGTCCCTGAAAACAAAAGGGATTTTTTTGTTAAGAAATTAAATAAGTACAAAGAAACAGAGACTGAAGAAAAAGTAATTGGAACAATAGAGAGTATTAATCTAGCAATGGTCGATGCTCTTTGGATGAGCGATAAAAATGAATTACCCAACAATACTCCTAAATGGTGTGAAGTGTGGTTAATGTTTGATATGAAAGAAGAAGTGGACACCATTATTGGAGAATTTTTTCGAATTTGTGATGAAAGACAAATCCAGCATAAAAATCAAAAAATAGTATTTCCAGAGAGGGTCGTATTAGGAGTAAGAGCCAATAAGCAGCAATTATCAGAATTGCAATGGTTAAGTTCTAGAATTGCAGAATTCAGAATTATGGTTACCCCAATAAGCTTTTTTGAAGAGCTTTCTGAATTAGATCAAAGAGACTTTGTAAAAGATTTAGTAGAAAGACTAGATATTTCAGAACAGTCAAATACTTCGGTCTGTTTACTTGATACAGGTGTTAATAATGGTCATGATTTGTTAGCGCCATTTTTAACTGATGAAAATATGCATGCAGTAGATCCTTCAAAGGCGTGTATGACATTGCTAATCATGGTACAAGAATGGCTGGAATAGCATCTTACTTTACACTTGAAGATAAACTTGAAAATACTACTCCTGTTGTAGTTAATCACTTTTTAGAGTCTGTAAAGTTATTTGATCGTAGTGATGATAATCAAAGAGAATTATATGGATATGTTACCGAAAGTGCTATTAGTTTAGCGGAAATACAAAATCCTGAGACTAATAGAGCAATTTGTATGGCTATTACGGCTCCCACGAATACACTTAAAGGTGATGGACGACCTTCCTCATGGTCAGGAGCGATTGATTCTATTATTTCAGGTGCAAATGTAATAGAGGAAACGGATATAAAAAGAAAGCTTATGTTCATTTCTGCAGGAAATACAAGTGTTACAGAGATTAGCGAATCAGGTGATGTAAAAACTGCTGTCATCAACCATGCAATTGAAGATCCTGCACAAGCTTGGAATGCTATTACTGTAGGTGCTTATACAGTCAAATACCAAATACCTGAAGAATTAAGTGGTACATATCATCCAGTTGTGGAACCTGGCTGTTTCTCACCATTTACCTCTAGCTCACTTACGTGGAGTATTAAATGGCCGGTGAAACCAGATATAGTTTTAGAGGGTGGAAATTTAGCTTATGATGAAAATTCTAATTTTTATACAGAATTACCAGATCTACAACTTTTGACGACAAGTAAAGATGCTGCGACGGGTAAATCATTCGATACACTTAGTATGACAAGTTCTGCAACAGCACAAGCTACATGGATGGGTGCAAATATTCTACATCATTATCCTGAACTATGGCCAGAAACAATAAGGGCTTTGATGATTCATTCAGCTGAATGGACAGATGCAATGAAAAATGCTTGTTTTGAGAATAATCCCCCAAAAAGAATGGATTATAGAAACTTATTGAGAACTTGTGGGTATGGTGTGCCAAATCTTCGAAAGCACTTTGGAGTGTTTCTAATAGAGTTAACCTTATTATAGAAGATGAAATTCAACCTTTTTATAAGAAGGCTAGTGGAAGCATTACTTCAAAAGAAATGCATATTCATAATATACCTTGGCCAGATGATGTATTACTTAGTCTGGAAGATAAAAATGTAAAGATGCGAGTTACATTGTCTTATTTTACTGAACCAGGTCCTGGAGAAGTTGGCTGGAAAGATAAATACCGATATCCTTCTTGTGGCCTGCTGTTTGATGTTAATAATTCAACTGAGGATCAAGATAATTTCTTGAAGAGAATTAATAAGGCTATGCGAGATGATGAGCAAGATAAAGGTGATGTAAAAAAACGATAGCAGCCGTTGGGTTATTGGGGCATCTAATAGAAACGTAGGATCCGTTCATTCTGATATTTGGGAAGGAACGGCAAGTGAATTAAGTCAAAGCAATCAAATAGCTGTTTATCCAATAACGGGATGGTGGAAACTGAGAACGAACTTAAAGAAATATAATTCAAAGATTAGATATTCTTTAATAGTAAGTATTGAGGCACCTGAGACAGAAGTTGATTTATATTCTGTCATAAAAAATAAAATTGAATCTAAAGTTAGTGTTGAAAAATCGTACTACTGTATCTACAGAAGTTACATATAGAAAATAAATGTTACTTGATACAAAAAGTTAAAACACGAAAGTGCAGGGATGATTCTTGCGTTTCTTTTCATTGTTTCACCGCCCTTCACCACACGAATAATCCTATTGCACGAAAAAATCCCAAACAAGAGCAAATAGTCTAACTAGGACATCTACTTTTATTTTTTAGCGCAGGGACGGTTATTTTAAATCCTATCTGTTAGAAATATGGTACGAACAATTACGCACTCCGAACAATGACAGATTGTTTACCACTTCAAAATTTTTGATGAAAAAGACAAAAAACATATTTTTGAGATCAATTGCTATACGAAATAATTGGATGATTTTCAATAAGGTAAGTATCCTGCAAACAAGGGCTGATTGTTGAGTAGCTTTATATTACGTAATAGACGTATACTGTGCAACAATGAACATTAAGTTTTGGATAATGTTTATATTTTAGCGGAACAATGAGTTAGTAAATTGAGGATAAAATACTTCAAAGGTACCTTATATAATATACATGGTACCTTCTTTTAAAAATGATTAATAAAATCTAAGTTAGATTAAAAGTATTTTTTATAAAATTCTTGTCTCAATTTCCCACTCAACTGAGCATAAATACGAGTAGTTTCACTTTTTTCATGCCCAAGTAAACTCTGTATTACATCAAGAGGAGCTCCGTTATTAAGTAAATGAGTTGCAAAACTGTGTCTTAATTGATGAGGGTATATTGTCTTATCTATACCAGCCCGACTCGATATCCGCTTAACAACATACCTCATCTGGGCAATGCTCATTCGGTGAGGACTTCGCTCCGTTACAAAAATGGCAGGGTTTTGATCTGTTCGCTCTTGAAGGTAACGCTTTAACCAAATATCACATCTGATATTAAAATACACTTCACGCTCCTTATCACCTTTCCCTCTTACAATTGCTGAATGATCCCCAAAATTAATACAATTCTTATTTAATGAAACGATCTCACCAATTCTACATCCCGTCGAAAACATAAATTCAAACAAGGCCTTCTCCATTGTGGTATGGCAACCTTCCCTTAAATGCTCAATTTCTCGTTCTGTTAAAAACTTTGGGATTCGTTTTCCCACTTTGGGTTCCTTGATTTTGGCAGCTGGATTAGCGGTTATATGACCTTCCTCGTGTAACCAACGGAAAAATGACCGGATAAAACGAACACGATGAGCAAGACTCGATGGTTTTAATCCTTCGCTGGATGAAGCTAAGTAATCTTTAATTCCTTGAGTTGTAACGGATTGAGGGTTAATATCTTGGAAGTGACGGACTAAGAGATTTGCTTGCAGTCGGTAGGCATTCAAGGTATGGGGCGAAAATCCTTCAATTCTTTTCTCAGCTTTGTATGCTTCCCAGGCTTTAGTTAGTTGCACTGCTTGATCCCTCCTATGTATTATGTGTATTTTAGAGGAATTATTTCCAATTTTATGAAAAATAAGAACAACTATTAGTACTTTTCTGGTATTATTTACGTATGAAGGTTAGTCGCTTTGTGAATTAATTCACTTAAACTCCCTCAGTTAGATAGATATATCTCTCGAATGCTCACTTATTCGCAGGATTTCAAACCACTTGATCGTACTATGACTGAATAATGGATAGATTTTTGAGAGTAAGAGCTACATGAAGGCGTGCAGGAATAAAGGAGGTAGTGTCTAACTCCATTTATTACCAGATATTGCACGTATTCTCCACGCCGCCCCTGGAGGCTTTCCCTCCCATGTCTCAACGGGTCTAAGCCCTTTCATTCCTTCGTCATGCCTATCCAAGGGGTGGAGGCTGTTTTGCTAACGAAACGGGTCGGTGCCCTTTTGTGTAAGTGATCCAGTACTCCGTGCTTTTTTGTAAATCCTACGAATAAGACAACACTCGAAAAGTATAATCTAGCTTTTAACTAACTAGGCTGCAATTGGTGAACATGTTTGAATTTTTTTAGGACAATAAGATTCATTTCTTCTAGCCATTCCTACTAAAAGTCTTGCAAGTTTGCCAATCAATTTCATAATGGATTTCATTTTTTTGATTTTTTAACATGTACATTGTGGGCGTGATAAGCTTTGAATTCAGGATTATTTACAATAAGTGATATAGTCGCTAAGTAAAGGAATCGGCGTAACCTAGACCTTCCACGCTTGGACAGCACAATTTGACCCTTCCATTTGCCTGAACTCGCCTCTGCTAGATGTAAACCAGCATGTCGTAGGAGAGAATTACCGTGTGCGAAACTACTTAAATCTCCAGCTTCTCCAAGGATTCCAGCCAGAGAAATTTCACTGATACCTTTTATGGCAAGTAGTTTGTCTGTAAAAGTAATCTGTTTGAGTACGTTTGAGACTTCTTTTTCTACCCTTCCAAGTTGAGCTGTAGCTAAATCAAATTCTTCAAGTAATTGTTCTAGATGAAGTTTATAAGCTGCGGTAGCTTGTGTACTTCCAACAGAGTGTTTAGCTAATTCAATCAGTAAGCGTGCTTTATGTAAACCAGAGTGTCGTTGCATCACAGTTCTCCATCCATCAATAATTTCTTGAGGTTCTAAAGATTGAAGATCGCTTGGTGTAGGAAATAAACGTAGAGTCGCAATAGCTCCTTTGCCTTTGACATCTTTAAATACTTGTCGAAGTTCTGGAAATACAATATCGACCCAACGGTTAATCTGATTGATTGAACTGACTAATCTTTTAACGATCACGTCACGGTTTGACATAAGTACTCGCAACTGTTCGAAGGCTTCTGAAGTCGGGCGAATAAACGCATAGTACCCATTCTTGACCATATCAGCAATAAGTAGAGCGTCTTTAATATCACTCTTAGATTGTGTATTATCTCGGTTTTCTTTATTCTTTTTTACAAGGTGAGGATTGACAGTTACAACATCAACGTTATGATTGTAGAGCCATTTGGAGAGATTTAGCCAGTAATGTCCGGTAGGTTCCATTCCAACGATAGCTGTTTTAAAGTTCGCCTTAGAGATTAAATGATTTATCCATTCTAATAATCTAGCAAAGCCATCTTCATTATTTTCAAATGTAAGAGGCTCACCAACGATAATCCCACGAAAATTAACAGCACGAGCTACATGAAATTGTTGGGCTATATCTACTCCTACGACAAGGTGTTCATGTGTAATTCTTTCAATCAATTGATTTTGTTTGTCTTGCATTTTATACTTCATAGTAGAGCTTCCTCCTTAGATTTTTGAGTTTTAGAGTGGTGTCTATTCTCATATCTTACTGAGGGGCTCTATTTTTTCAAAACTGATAATTAACGCTCTACAGGAATGCTAACGAGCAGTATAGTTAAACAAAGGAGGGATTTTTTTGAATTATGGTAAATGGTCTGCAACATTAAGTATAATTTGTGCTGTTTCACTTTTCGTTTCTTATGCAATTGCTCCAGTACAACCTGAAGGTATGATTGTCATATTATTGCAAGTACTATTCTATGGGGCTATTATAATGGGTTTCATAAGTATTATTTTGAGTATTTGTGCATTTAAAAACAAAGAAATAGGATTCCCCTAAATTCTTGTCATTAATAATTATCTTATTGATTATAGTTATCTATATCGTATTATTCTTAATAATGGGTGTAGGTTTCTTATTAGGACCGTAAAAATGTTGTTTAAGTAACGATGAGCGTTTATTCAAGAAGGAATAAACGCTCTTTTTGTGGAATTTATTTACAAACGAGATTTGTTTAATATGGGGTATGTGTTTTAATAGTCCACTATCCAAATAAAGTAAGTTAATGGTATAGTTAGAATAATTTTGTGGTCGAATTAAAGGAGAGAAAAGTGACGTATGAAAAAAATTAATTTTATATCCCAAGTTTTAGCCGTAATGTTTTTCACTTTAATGGTTGTTATAGACTTTTTCCCTGATATAGGAATAAGTATGTCGATAGGGGTGATAGGACTTGTTATTTTTATTCTATTATCAGCTCTTTCTCGTCAAAAAGGAGTACCAGTATTCACTTCAAGCAGACAAGAATTTATCTTTAAAGTTTTGCGGGGATATACTTTTTTTCGTTACTTATAATTTTAAGTCTACTTGGCGGTGCTTCTCAAGTTGGTATCGGATTAAATAATCCAATAATATGGGGGGTATTTTTGATAGGAGTCCTTGTATCCTATACTAAGTATAAGAAGGATTTAAGAAATACAAGCAACAATGGAAGTGGAACTTTTCAATAATTATTAAATTATTCTTAAACAAACGGAGGCGTTACTGGAACAGCAACAGTAACGCTTTCTTTGTAACTATAGAGCAGGTTTATTCAATACGGTTTCATAAAAAGTATTATTTTAATGAGGTTTAATATGAAAAAATTATTAGTATTAGTAGTTGTTACTTTTTCATTAGTGATTATCTTATCTTCTTGTAATACAGAAGAAAACTATATTTATTGGACAGATAAAACAGAAAATCAAATTCAGCGTTTAGACCATTCAAATATAAAGTATGAAATAAGAGAAGGTGAAATTTGGGTTAGAGAAAAAGATATGGATAAAGTATTAGCTTGTTGTACTTAAAGTAAAGGGTGCTTTAGTGAAAAATTTTACAGTGATGGACCTGGTGCTTATTAAACCAGGTCTATTTATTTTATTAAGAAAATTATCTTTTTGTAATTGGTAGATAGTGTTAAAATTTACTTATTCAAGTAAAGAAACAGAAAACTTTAAGAAGAATAATTTTATTTTAAAACTGATTGAAAGTATCAATAGATAGGGAGATATTAATGAAACTGCCAAAATGTAATGTATGCAATCACCAATTTAACTGGAAAGAAATCATTAAATCAGAATGGCACTATTCGTCTAAAGAGTTGAAATGTAGCAAGTGTAACACAAAGTATCCTGTAAGGAATTCTTTTTTACTCTTCTTAATTATTTTTATTGGAGCGTATATATTTTCAAAGTTGCTGTTTAATAATTATTTTAGCTCTTTTAGCTCAGACTCAGAAATAAATTTACTAATTGAACTCACAATATTTATATTGTCTGCAATTCTTATTTCGCTAATAACCCCGTATTTCGTGAAGTTAGGTACTCCTATAAAAGAATAAATGGAATTTCTTCAACTAATGATAAGCTTAATTCAAGAAAGAATTAACTCTTCTTTTGGGGAATTTATTAACAAACGAAGCAGTAATGTTTAATAAGGGTAATCGTAAATTCATGTTAAAGTAAGTAGTTGTAAGGGGGAGAGTTTTGAAAAAGAAATTAGCAATTATACTAAGTTTAGTTTTTATTTTAATGGGGTGTTCTTCTGAGGAAGAAAGAGTTATTAATAAATTGAAATCTGAAGTTGAAGGTAAATACAGTATTGTGGTTTTTGATGATGAAATGCCTTCTGGAGAATACCAACGTAGTATCAATAATGATTTAATTGATGCTAATAAATTTTGGGAACAAATTCATTCCTTAACGTATATAATTTTGGACGAAAATTCTTCACATGATTATGATTATAAACAAGCATTATCCTTAAATGAGTTCCCTCAAATTGTGGTTTTTGATAATAAAGGTATAGTCCTTCAAACAGGTAAAGTTGAGGAATTGGAAGAGTTTTTTCTTAATTAAAATAAAGTCTTTATTTAGGTAACGGAGGCTTTAGTGGAACAAGCGATTACAACGCTTGTGTCCCTAAAGGGGAGATTAACGAAAGAAGAAGTTGTCTTGAGATATCTACTATTGCTGATTGGAAGTGACCTTATTGAAAACTATAAAACGTTTATCAATTCTAGGACTATTTTACGTCATGCTATTTGCTTTAGGATTTAGTCTTTTGGAAAATTTAGAAAGTAAAAAAGTTTATCCATTTGAACACGTACAAGTAGGATTTTATAGTAGCGTAAAAATGGGTTTTATTTTTTTCCTTATCATCTATTTACCTATAACAATGGTGACAGACCTGCTATCAACAGATAAGAAAGATAAGATATTTGGGGAATTTTAAAGACACCATTTTTTAGTATCTTGGGTGTTGTTATTGGACATCTAATCTTTTATATGACATATCCAGAATGGGTTGAACTAAGCGGTTTTATATTAAATAAAGAGACCGCACTAATTATTTTGGATTAGTAGGCTTTATATACTCCCTAATTACCATTATTTATAAAAAATAGTTTTTGAGAAGTTTTAGCCGAACAATCTGGTGCTCCTGTTGTTGTACTAACGAAGCATTAGTTCAATAGTTGTCTTTGCTGTTACGATGCTAACGGAGCAGGACTGATAAAAAGTTAAAAGGAGATTTAGAATGGGGAAAAAGGTATTATTTTTATTTACTATTAGTTATTGTTTTTGGTATTTATCTTTTAAATGTAGCAACAAAAGACAATATAGTGGAAATTCAAAAGGCTGTTATTGCATTAGAGCATCCAGAATTAAAGGTAGCTCATATTGAATTACTCGAAAAAAATAAAGCCGTCGCAGTTTTACGATTGGGGTCAGGAGAAAATTCATCATTTGGGAATGTAATCTTGGAGAAAAACTTCTTAGGGTGGGAAATTGTTCGTGGAGGAAGTCTATATCTGTTAGAGGACTCTCAGTTGAATTGGGGGCATTTTGAATTAAGAGATAATCTATCAAGTTATTCAGATTTACTTAGAGGGAAAATAACAGACCCTGAAATTGAGTTAGTACAAGTTATCACGAAGTACGGAAAAGAATATCAAGCCAGAGTGATAAAATATAATAACGATGATAGGTTTTGGTTTTTGATTGCGAATGGAGAACTCCTGGATGCTACCGTCAAAGGAATTTCTTTTGAAGGAGATGTAATTGAGGAAATTCAAACAAGTTATTAATCTTCAGCGAAAGCGTTAATCCAAGAAGGAATTAACGCTTCTTTTGTGGAATTTATTTACAAACTAAGCAGTTTAGTTAAGGTAGGATAGATAGAGATGGGGTGTCTTGATTTGGATTCTTTTTTATTATTAATTTTTGCTCCTTTGTTGTTTGGTATATTTATCCTTATTGTTCAAAGCTTAATTGACCGTTCATTAAAGCAATTTAAAAATATGGAATATGATTTTAAAATTAAAGAGCTTGAAAGCAGGTTAGAAAAGTTAGAGAAGTTAAATAAAGAATAATATTCAAGTAACGAATGCGAATGTGGAACAAGGTGAGGCGCTTTTCTAAGCAGGATTAGTATCTCTCCTTGTTGAAGTAAAGGAGCAGAATACTTGAACAACAATACTTTTTTGATTTGTTTTTTTAACATGAAAACAAAAGTTTTCGTAATTATTGAAACCAATGTTTTTATAACTTGCTACTATTGATCTGGAGGTAGGTACTTTGAAAAAATTTGGATTTTAATAGCATCATTTGTTACTTTTTTACTAATTGGAGGATTTATTATTTTCATTTTATTTTAGTAATCCTATTTCTCTTAACGGAGTTTCTACAACTTATAAAGAACAGGGGCGAAAAGAAATTGTTTTTAATATAGATAATATGGGCATTAAGGAATTGACTCTAAAAGAAGTAACTATTAATGATAACAAAACTCCAAAGGAATTAGCACTTGGTGTAAGTATGATACTCTTCAAATTGTACAAAGTGGAACTGATAGCCCAAATATTAAATTTATGGACTTAAACAAAGAGAACATTTACCCTACTAAGATTCCTTCTGAAAATGTTATTGAAATAATAAACAGAAATGAAATGACACCCATTAGCTATGGAATAAGAGTTGAATTTTATGAAGAAAACATTGAAACCTTAAATGTTAAATATAAATATTTTGGATTTCCCGTCACAAAAAAATAAAAGTGAAAAATTACTTTCCGATTAAGTGCAGAAACTTGTAATCTTGATTTGTTTAATACTTCTTGCACTAACGGAGGCAATAGTTGAACAACTTGGAATAATATTAGCCTGAATATACAATAATTTTAATTCATCTAGATGTATATTCAGGCGATTTTTTTTATACATAGAACATACTGTGGTTTCATCCACAAATTAATTGTTAAATACACTGTTGCGATTGCTGAATGGTAATCGCATTTTCTAATTTTAAAAAATTAAGTTTGTTGAATTTTCAAAGTTTGCAAAACAATAACTAAATGTAAATTCTAATATTTAGTAAGTAGTAAACATCCTATGACCAATAATTTTTTAAAAATTAGTTAAACTTTATTGTTTTAGTTGTAACCTTTTGATACTTATCCGACTAATATCTAACAAATTTTAAAGGAGGTTGAGATATTGAACATAGAAGAAGAAATTCGGACTATATACCGAGAATATTTTAAGGATGTGTATCATTTTATTGTCTCTTTTACTAGCAGTCATGATGAAGCTGAAGATCTAACACAAGAGGTTTTCGTTAGATTATTTAAATCACTTCCAAGATTTAATGGAAGATCTGATTTAAAAACTTGGATTTTCTCCATTGCAAAAAATGTTGCTATTGACCATTATCGTAGTCTAAAAAGACAAATAATTTTTAATGATTTATTGTTAAAACTTACTCCATCAAAAGAAAAAACAACTGAAGAAATTGTAGAAGCGAAAGAGGATTTAAGAAATGTTGATGCTGCATTAAAAAACCTTAAATATGATTACAGAATGGTGATTGTTTTAAGAGGAATTAATGAATTCACAATTAAAGAGACAGCTACTATCTTGGGCTGGAGCGAATCAAAAGTGAAAGTAAATTATCACCGCGGTTTAAAACTGTTGAAAGAAAGCCTAGTGTCTGAAAATATCCTATTTGAAGAGAGGTGGCTGGAGAATGAATAATGAAGAAATGATAAAAAAATTAAAGAAAACGAAAAGTCTAAATTCTCCCCGCAAGGAATTTGAAAGTGAGCTTGAGGAAATGCTTGTCGAAAAGTTTTCTAAAAAGTCAAAAAACAAGTTATATCTTTCTTATTTTAGTTCGGTTGTTGCAAGCCTTCTAATCCTGTTACTAATTGTAAGTAATCAACCGAATCTTTTGAACAATGCTGTATACAATAAAGATTTTGAACCTGTTGTTTTCATTTACCATACCCATAATTACGAAGCATTTTTAGGAGAAAAAGCAGATCCTTCAATGGCCTGGGACGAAAATGAGAACATTACGTCACTTGGCAAATTTTTAAGTAGTGAGCTTGAAAAAAGAGGCGTTTCCGCCTTACATGATGCCACAAATTATCATCTAGAATTAGAAAACAAAGGAATGGAATATGCTCAATCTTATAATCTATCTCGAGAAATAGTAATGGAAGCATTAAATACACATAAAAGTTTAGAAATGACTTTCGATATTCATCGCGATGTCCAACCAAGAAGCATCACTACAACGACTATTAATGGCGAAGAGGTTGCAAGAATTAATATTGTTATTGGTGACGGTCACGAAAACTATTTAGAGAACTTAGAGTTTGCTAAAGAGCTTTATTATAAAATAGAAAATTTTTATCCTAACTTAGCAAGAGGAGTTATTGCTTCTTCTCACCGAAATTATAATCAGGACCTGCTAAATAAAGCCTTTTTAATTGAAATAGGTGGACACGAAAATACAATTGAAGAAGCAAAGAGAAGTGCATCTTATTTAGCAGAGGTATTAGCTGATATATTGAATTAAGGCTAGAATTTGGTGTTTATTCAGTGAAGATTTAACTTAACATATCACTTTTCTTTAATAGAAAATGCCGGTGTACAATTTTCAAAGTTTACTTATAGGGGAATTTTCACTAAACGGGTGCTTCAGTGAAAAATTTGGCAGTGGAGGACCTGGATACTTATTAAGCCAGGTCCTTTTATTTTTCTTTTAAAATTGTCTTTTTGTAATTGGTAGATAGTGTTAAAATTTACTTATTCAAGTAAAGAAGCAGGTGTATTAAATAATAAATGTAAGAAAATAGACACAATTTGGTAATTGATTGAATTCATTGAGGTTTATAATTTGTTTAATATTTCCTTTTTGGGAGGGCAACAAAATGAATGAAATCGAGTATTGGTATGATACTGAATACGACGAATGGGAAAGGTTAGAGCGTCATAAAATTGAGTTTGATATTACCAAACGGTTCCTTGATGATTTTATTAAAGAGGAGAATTTAGAAATCTTCGATATTGGTGGGGGTCCAGGCAGATATGCCATGTATTTATCAGAAAGAGGACATAAAGTAACTCTTTTGGACCTATCGAAAAAAAATATTGAAGTAGCAAAAAGAAAATCCTTTGAAAAAGGTATTACTTTACAGGGATACATTCACGGCAATGCATTGGAATTGGGGGAATTTGAGCGTCAATATGATGTTATCCTTCTAATGGGACCGTTATACCACTTGATAAAAGAATCCGATAGGAGAAAGGCAGTCGAAGGTGCGATAAAATTATTAAAGCCAAATGGAATTATAATTGTTACTTTTATCTCCAGTTATGCTCCAATACAAGATAATTTATTGCACTTATATCCAATTGAATTTGTTGAAGAATTACTTGGTTATTTAGAAAATGGAGAAAATAAAGAAGGCAAAGGTTTTACAACTGCATATTTTATTAATCCTAATGAAGCAAAAGAATTTATGAATAGCCACGGATTACAGGAGGTAACATTTGCAGGGATTGAAAATATTTTAGGTTGTAAGGAAAAAGAGATAAATTCATTAGATGAAAGTGAGTACAGGAAGTGGATAGAAATCGGGTATCGTCTAAGTTCTGATGAAAGTTTAATTGGTACAAGTCAACATTTGTTGTATATTGGTCGTAAAGCGTGAACTTATAGGGGGCATTAATCCAAGCAGGATTGATGCCTTTTTTGTAGAAGTAAGCCCTTATTTAAGGGGCAGTATTCCTATGATACTGTGATAATACAAAAATCCCAAATAAGGATATTATGTGAAACATTGTACTTAAACAAACGATAGCGATTGTTCGAAATGAGCAGTCGTTTATACCTTAATCTGGACCAAATAGAATGAAAAGGTGTTTCTAAATCGGTGCCTTCGATTTTATTTGATTATGAGTGGAGAGTGTTGAAAATGAAATTTAAAGTTTATGATAATGCTAATGATTTTGAGAGAAAGATAGAGTCGTTTTTATTGGAGAAGGAAGATATATTCAGTCTTTTTTACGGTGTACTGCAAGCGATTAAAGCTGGTAATTATGAAAATCCATTTATGGCAACAATTGAGGAAGAGGGAAATGTATTAGCCTTTTTCCAAATGACACCCCCGCATCCGTTAAATCTTATTTTTGTCGATGAAAACCGTTTAGATGAAATAATAGATTTCTTCATAAGAAATATGGTCGAAATTGAAATTGACTTTCGTTCGATAATCAGTTTGAAAGAGTGGGCATACAAAGTCGCGAAGAAGTGGGAAATTAAAACTGGTAAGGCTCATCAACTGCTTATGGATCAGGGATTGTATCGTTTAAATAAGGTCAATGAAACGCTTGAACATAGTCCCGGTTCTTGGCGTTATGCGGAAGAAAATGATTCTCCACTTATAGAGAAGTGGTTCAACTCATTCGAAAATGATGCCGGACTGCCGATTTCTCCAATCGAACAAGTGAAAAAACGTGTTGCAATGTTTCTTAAGGAACAAGAGGTTTTTATTTGGGAGGATAAAGGAAAGATCGTATCTATGATGAAGAAGTCACGTCCTACAAAGAACGGTGTAACCGTTAGTTTGGTTTATACGCCAAAGGAAGAACGCAAAAAAGGATATGCTCGGACGCTTGTTAAGGCGGTTTCAAGAGAACTACTTAAAGACTTCAACTTTTGCGTCCTGTACACAGATATGATGAATCCGACATCAAATAAGATCTATAGAGAAATTGGCTATGAAAGGATTGCAGACTCTGTTCATCTTGGTTTTGATAAAGGCGAATAATTCTCAACCGAATAATTTAAATTATATCCTTATTCAATAACGAGAGCATTACTGGAACAAGCAGCAGTGACGCTTTCTTTGTAACTATTGAGCAGTTTAGCACAACAACTTGTAAATTTTTAAGTATTAGTCTTTATGATATGGAGAGTGAGACACATGAGGTTAATTTTATTATTTGTTACTGTTTTAGTTATTCTATCTGGTTGTAACACAGGTTATCCAAGTCTTGAAGAAGCTGTTCAAAGTCATTGGAAAACACCTATAAAGGTTATTAACCAAGATGAAAATAATCAATTAGTTTATTACTTAGACCAAACACAGCATATTATAGGAGTTTATGAATTTGAGAATGGAAAATACAAATATAACAATGAACAAGTGTTGGTATGACTTTTGAATCGGAAAGTGGTTTACCTTTTTAGTTTCAGCTAACCATTTTGAAGGTATAGGAAATATTATTCATGGTGCTATTACAACAGATGAACATGAGATAGAAAAATTTGAGATTCATTATAAAAATGGAGAAATACAAGAAATTAGTGCAAAGAATAATACCTTTATAACGGAATTTCCATCTTTTTTAACAATAGATGTAGAAATGTTTTTTCTGAATTGAAAACGCTGTGGGATACGACCAAAATGGAGAGATTGTTGAAAAGTGGAATAGGAATGCAGAATTAAAATAATAAAAGGGGGATTTTTCACAACGGGTGCGTTAGTTAATTCACTTGGAAAGGGGTGGATAATGATAATGCAATTTCTTTACCAATTGATTAATTTTCTTAGGTTATTAGTATTTGGTTTAATCCAGTCTAAGAAATCTTCCTTTTTAGCAGGGTTTTATAGCTTTCTAATCTTATTATTTCTTCAACTATATTCATTTATTTTTCCACATACTATCAAGCCATTAATTGATAATATGAGTGAACCACCATTCGGTAAAAGTATAAGTGAATTTGTAGCAATCTTAAATCTTATTCCGAAAACAGTGAACTTAATAGCATTTTCAATTTTAATAATTGGTTTATACAAAAGGTTTAAAAAGTAACGAATTTATACTAAACCAGCTAATAGAAGCTCGGTTCTTATTGCATTAACTTGGAAGCTAATGTGGAACAAGGAGAGGTACTTTTCTAAGCAGGATTAGTATCTCTCCTTGTTGAAGTAAAGGAGCAGATTAATTGAATTAGAAGATTTTATTTAAGGAGTGATTTTAGATGAAGAAAATTTTAATAATCCTCTTAGTAATTTTCGTTGTAATATCATTCTTCACACTATTTAATTGGTTTTTTATGACACAGGGATAGCAAATTAAGATAGGGAAGCTTTCTAATTTCTTATTCAAACGGAATACAATAGCGTAATGGAGGGATTCATTTATGGTCGGGTTTTCAATATTGTGTTTACTAATAAGTCCTATTATTTTTTTAAATCTAAATAAGAAAAAGTTAGCATGTGTAAATCTAATAGTTACTTTGAGTTCATTGGTTATCGGTTTAGTTTAATTTCTGGATGGATTTCAGAACAATTTTGGATTACTATGTGGAACGCTACGCTTCTAGGTTCCATTATATTTTTAGTTTTTGGATTTTCTGTTGTATTTATAAAAGTTAAAGAGACGAATCGCTACCTTTTACCGCTTTTAGTTTTGGCGATTATTGGCTCAAGTTTGTTGATTGGAAATTATATCGGTAGCAGTACACAATTGAATGTATTTGTACTTTATTCATTTGCTTACTTACACCTCTATTTGTAGGTTTAATTGCAGTAGTTGGTGCAACACAATATTTCAAAAACCAAGCAGTGTCAGCTGATAAAAAGTGCAGTCTGTGAATTGTTCTACTTACGTTAACGGAGGCATTAGTTGAACAGGGTTATCGCTTGTGGTGCTAACGATCAGGTGAAGTTAAACAAACACTGCTTGATTTAGTAAATAAAATGCAATAAAGGTTATTTATTTAAGTAACGAATACGAGTGCGCCCGAGCCTAGGTCGTATCAAATAAGGGGGAGAAGGATTGCCGAAGGAAAATATTATATTTTTTACCAAAGAGGAAATGGAACAATTTAAATTGAGTTTAAAAAACCCTTTTAAACTTGGAATATTTATTTTATTAATTATTGGTGCACCTCTTCTTCTTATTGGAATAATTATGTCTATTCAAACTTTACTGGTTGTAGGGTTGATAATTAACCTAATAGGTTATGTGTTATTACCTTCATTAGAAGATTGGAAAGATAAAAGAATCGGTAACCAAAGAATGTTTTTTATTCTGCTAATTTGGTTAACTGGTGTATTTTTCATTTTGATCATTCAATATATGTAAATGAATTTGTAATTTCACTTGAAGTAAAAGGTCAAATTCTTTACTCAACTGACGAGAGCTTTAGTAAAAGAGTTTACCAGTTAAAACGAATGAAAAAAGAGGAGTTCTAAAATGAAGAAAAAGATTAACATTTGGTCATTTATCTCTTCAATAATATGTATTTTGCTATTTTTAATCGTTTCTTTTTCAGGTCAAATTGATTATTCCTTAATGGGTACGCACCCTTTAAATCTGGTCTTATATATTACATTGATTACGTTTATTTTAGGGGGATTTGGTTTTTCGGGTATTGAAGATTGGAAAGGAATTGCGAGAAGCATAACTACTATAATTCTCACATTGGGGTTATCGACAGTTTTAACTTGCGTTATATTTTTTGGGAACTTCTTAAGCTAAAGAAGGCGTTAGCTAACGGTTCCTCTTCTTATCGAAGTATTGAAGCAGGTTAATGAAAAATATCATCCTTAAAAAAATACAAAAAGTGAAACCTTCTTTACAAAAAAACGTAAAACAAATAAATAAAAATATATATAAGGATGTTATATATGAGAATATCTACCTTACTATATCTTGTTGTCTCGTTATCTTCTTTTATCTTTTACTTTTATTATATTGACCCCATATTAGCTGAAAAGTGGCAAAAATATTTAATTTTTGTGGTTCTGCTATCTTTACTTAGTCTTTCGAAAAGTAAGGTAGAATTACATTTTGAATTTCTAAATAGACGAATAAATAAACAACTTAGTGTTTGGATAGTAATTGGATTATTTTCTGTCGTTATAATATTTGGGATGTTCAATTAACGGAGGCGTTTATTCAAGAAGGAATAAACGTTCTTTTTGTGGAATTTATTTACAAACGAGCAGTTTAGCAAAATATGAAAGGAGATATAAATGAAATATTCCCTATACGGTTACGCAGGTTTAGTCCTAATTTTTATTGTCTTAACTATTTTAAATTATGATGGATTTACTATTATAGTAAGTTTTGTTGAATGGGCAACTCGATTTATATTACCTTGGATTGCGTTATATTGGTTTGTACAATTTGTAAAAAGAAAAAAGGAATAGAAATCCCTTCTTCAAGTAACGGGTGCTGTCCTTCAAAAAGTAGAGGACTCTTTATTTATTAAAGTAACGAAGCAGGTTAGTGGAACAGTTCCTATCTGTTATAATCGTACATATTTTTTAAATTTAGAGAGGGTGAGAACAATGAAGTCAAGTATAATCTTTATAATTATGTCATTTGTTTTTTTACTTGTAGGTTGTAATGAAAGTAGTCAAGAAACAGCTAATTCACCAGAAGATGCTTTAAGGATGATAGAGGTTGAAAACGGAGAAAGAGAAATAAATGTATTTGGTACTCATAAAGTAAATGAAGATTTAGTCTTAATAGTTTTTAGAGGGGTAATGAATGATGAGGATATTTGGCTTGCTGATGTTCATAAAGAAGACGGTCAATGGATAGCTAAAGAAATTGTCCAAATGAACGGACCCTTTGAAGGAAATGGTGAAATTCAAACACTCATTATTAACGACGACTTTGGATATGAAGTTGGTTATATTGAAAGTAACGTTCCAATTACTGAGAATTTAAATGTTGTTGAAATCGATGGTATTGAAGATTGGAAAATTTGGATTAAACAATCTAAATGAAACTGAAAACAGAGTGTTGTGAATTAGTGTACTTAAACAAACGGAGGCTTATGTTGAAGAAGTGGATTTTAGAAAATGGAACGTATTGTTTTAGGGGGGAAATATGAAAAAAGTTATTGTGATTACAATATTACTTATTGGTATTAGTGTTTTATTAATAAACAATCGCATGATTGATGAAAACCAAGCGATAAAAATAGCAACAGAAGGATTAAATCAAGATTTTGTAGTAGTCAATAAAAGTTTAATCAAAGAAACCGAAAAATTAAATAGTTTAATTACAAAATATTATGATATAGAAAATCCAGAGCAATATAAAGCGATTTGGTTTGTTTCTTATGAAATAAATGATGGTAAAAAATTATCGTCAATATATATTGATGCACATAGTGGAAAAGTTTTAAGTAGTTGGTTAATTAATGACGAGAACGGGGACGTATTAGATAAAAGTTTTCTTGGTAAATAGAAATCAATTTTTTTACTAACGAATGCGTTTATTCAAGAAGGAATAAACGCCTTTTTGGTGGAACTTATTTACAAACGTGGCAGGATAGTGCAAAAATAGTTGTTTAATTATTGTGTAGTGTGAGGTGATTTAATGCGAAGAGTTGAGGTTTTACCATATAGTGTGGAATGGTTAGAAATGTTCCAGGAGGAAAGTGAGAAACTTAGAGATTTGTTTGAGAATGAAATTTTAAATGTCTATCATATTGGAAGTACAGCAATTCCAAATATTAAAGCTAAGCCAGTAATTGATATTATGGTTGAGGTTACTAACATTGGTGAAGTTGATAAGTTCAATAACAAAATGGAACAATTAGGCTATGAAGTGATGGGTGAATACGGAATTTCTAAAAGACGTTTTTTTATAAAGGGTGGAGATAATAGAACTCACCATGTTCATATCTATGAAGAAGGAAATGAAGAAATTGTTCGTCACTTAGCTTTTAGGGATTATATGATTGCACATCCAGAGGAAGCTATGAAGTACAGTGAATTGAAACTAACATTGGCAGAGAAATTCCCTACAAATATTGCTAAGTATATAGAAGGCAAGAACAATTATATCAAAGCAATTGATGATAAAACAGAGACGTGGAGAAAAAATATTTAATTAAACTAACGGAGGCTTATGTTGAAGAAGCGGATTTTAGAAAATGGTAACGTATTGTTTTAGGGGGAATATGAAAAAAGTTATTGTGATTTCAATATTACTTATTGGTATTAGTTTTTTATTAATAAACAATCACATCATTGATGAAAACCAAGCGATAAAAATAGCAACAGAAGGATTAAATCAAGATTTTGTAATAGTCAATAAAAGTTTAATCAAAGAAACCGAGAAATTAAATAGTTTAATTAAAAAGTATTATCATATAGAAAATCCAGAACAATATAAAGCAATTTGGTTTGTTTCTTACGAAATAAATGACGGTAAAGAACTATCGTCAATTTATATTGATGCACATAGTGGAGAAATTTTAAGTAGTTGGTTAATTAATGACGAGAACGGTGACGTAATAGATAAAAATTTTCTTGGTAAATAAAAATCGTTTTTACTAACGGATGCGAATGTGGAACAAGGAGAGGTACTTTTCTAAGCAGGATAAGTATCTCTCCTTGTTGAAGTAAAGAAGCAGTTAGGGAAATAAAAAGCAAATATACCTGTTGAATTCAAATACAACTAAAGCCTTTACTTTAATACTAAGTAGAGCATTTTTTCAATGACCAAGAAGACTTGACATATAAGGAGGAAAGAATATGGAGAAAGAAAACATTATTTTTTTTACCAAAAGGATAAAGAACTATTAAAAAAAAATATAAAAATCCTTTAAATTAGCTAAATATATTTTGTTAATTATTGGTGTTCCTCTTTTTCTTACTTCAGCAATTATGTCAAACTCAACAATATTGAGTGTAGCTTGTATAGTTTATATTAGTTATGGGGTATTACCTTCAGTAGAGGATTGGAAAGATAGAAAAATTAGTAACAAAAGAATGTTTTTTATTCTTGTAATATGGATGACAGGTTCAATTATTGCATTCATACTTCCACTAATATGGATGTGAATTGGTGATTACCCACATTAAAATCTTAATATTGCGAAAGGTTACACTTAAACAAACGGAAGCGATAGTTTAAGTTAAAAACATACATTACAAATTAAAAAGGGGGCTAGGGCAGTGTGGGAGTTTCTTGTAGCAAGAATAACGGTACTAATTACATTGGGTATTGGTACACTACTGGTTGTATTATTCCCTTTGATAAATAAAGAGAATAGATATTTTGCATGGTTTAGTTTAACAATCGGTGTTTTTATTATCACAATTCTTTTATATTGGGTTTTAGGTGACGAAGGTTATAGAGGACAGTTTTTGGGTTTAGAAAATATAAACTCTTATTAAACAAACGGAGTGCTAGTGTTCAAGATCAGATTAAACAGATAACGCTTCTTTCTGAAGTAAAGGGTACATATTAAGTGAGTGGAAATGTTCTTATCATTAATTAAATTATGAAGACGAGACTGAAAAGTGAGAAATAAACATTCCCGAGACTAACCGTGTCGGCTTGCCTTCGCTAAGAAAGGCATTTCTAAGCTCAGGACTTCACCTGTAAGTCTTCTCAGGAACGTCGTGAACACCGAACGTTATCTGAAATTCATTTGCTAGATTGGAGTGGAAAGCATGAAAAAAAGAATTGCTTTAGTAATTGGAAACTCGAATTATTATAATTCTCCATTAAAGAATCCAATAAATGATTCGAATGATATCACAGATGTTTTGACGCAGCTTGGCTTTGAAGTAGAAAAGCATCTTGATATAACACATATAGAAATGGAGACGACATTTATAAGATTCATTAAGAATATAAAGGACTGCGAAGCATCCTTGGTATACTTTGCGGGACATGGACTTCAAATAAAAGGGGAAAATTATCTTGCACCAGTTGACATAGAAGCTACAGACGAGGTAACAGCAATCTCGACAAGTTATAATATTAATGATTACCTAAGAAAAATAAGTAATTTTAGAGAGAAAACAAATATAATAATTTTAGATGCATGCAGAAATAATCCATTTATTAATACTATAAGAGGACCTGTTTCAAACGGTTTTGCACCGTTTAAAGAAGCTCCTATTGGCACATTTATTTCTTATTCCACTAGCCCTGACAGCTTAGCTGGAGATGGGAAAAAGGAAGATTCCAATGGTCTTTATACTGGAATACTCAAAGAGTGTATTAAAATTCCTAACATAATAATTGAAGAAACTTTTAAGTTAGTAAGATCGGAATTGTCACGAATTAGTGGAGGCAATCAAATTTCATGGGAGCATTCAAGTCTAATTGGTGATTTTTACTTTAGTGTTATTGAGCATACTGACTTTGAATTAGCTCAGGAAGATGTATATCAGTTTATTACTGAGAGATCGGATTTTTATAAGAATAAAAATCTTAGCATTTATGACACAGAGTGTCTACCAATAGTGGATGCTTATTTCAAATATCAGAAGCCTATTATTGAGATCATGCGACTATACTCTAGAGAAAGTTATAGTCGTATTAATCAAAAATTTACTGACAATGAACTAGATTTCATAAATATGGGCTATTTGTCCTCATGGGGATTTGAGTATAAGGAACACAGGTGGTACTATGGGGACCAGTATGTGAAAATGGGTGATCCTCTTCCGTTGCCAGAAAGACTCCTTGAGAAGGAACCTATAGAAGGTAAAGAACTTATCGTTGAATTGAGTCCAAAAGGTTATATGAGGGATAGTAATATCTTTTTTAGGATAAACACGAATCTTCCTAATAAAACTAAACTAATGTTCACACTTTACACAAGAGACAATAAGTACAGAGCACAGTGTAAAACAGATGTAATTGATGGGGCGATACTAACTGAAGGATTCTCTTATAAAGGGAACCAGCTAGAAGATGGTATGTATCTATTATCATTATCATCACCATTAACTGACCTGCAGCCTGAGAATGTTAAAACGCAATTTGGTGTTAGTGGCAGGAATCTTATGGGGAAATTTGTGAGATATGGTGCTCTTGGTGGGAAAAGTGTTAGAGGAGAATGGACCGTTATTAAAAGTAAAGAATTGGTTGAAATATACTAATTTGCACCGCTAATGAAAATCACATGTTATGTATTCCATCTATTTCTTTTAACAAGTAAATTGAATTAAATAAAACAACACAACAAACGTTATGGGAAGGAATTCCTGTGGAAAAATTAAGTCACTTTACTAAAGGTAAAGTAAAAATTAATAGCATTAGTTTATTATTTACCAACCCCTTCTAAATTGTAAATAGATTAACCTATTAAAAAATTATGGAACTAACGGAGGCTTTAGTTGAATAAGACAATAATTGGTAATAAAAAGACCGACTTATCAAAAGTCGGTCTTTTTTGTGCGATTTATTGTGTGAATTACCAAGTGTTTTTTCTGTTATTACATACGAGATTAAAAATGATATTTGTCTGTTTGCACCTCACAATTAAACCCGTTATTATAAAGGAACGTTTTTTTCTTTTCGTATGTTAAAAAGAGGTGGACGGGAGGTATTTGGATATTTATGTAAGAATATGAGAGTTCCCTCCCCTACAATAATTAATATGCTTTACTTACAGCTTTTCCATATATGTTTCTATTTGTTCTAAAGTTGTAATATGAGGATCAGTTTCTGTAGCTTCAATGTAGTGCGTGTAAAACTCTTTTGCCCCGTTTAAAATTTCAAATAGAAATTCCTTCTTAGGCAAAAAATAACTATGCCCACTCAATTCAAACTCTACCATTTGATCGTCTGCTGGCTTTAAACTATATTCAGTATTTTTGTCTGCAAAGGGACCTGATGCAAAATTATTTTTCATGAACTCAACAACGATATCTACTATAGGCCCCCAAAGGTCGTCAAGTCTAGTTAAGAAGTCTTCACCAAGAATCTCATTGCCATTATAAGTGATACTGATATAACCGTATAGAAGTTCCTTATATTTACTTATAATCTTCCTGATCTCTTCCCCATCTCCATTATTAATTTTACAATAAGCCCCTCCTTCTGGGCCATTTTCCCTTAAAAAAGATTCGACTATAACCATGGTTATTCCTCCCAAGTTAGGTTAAGATATCAGTTGTCTCCGCCTTGATTTTATCTAGGAGCAATGTATGTTGTGTTTGGATACACTGATCTTACAATGTTGTATTGTAAGTCTAATTGCACTTGATACCTTACCCCATTATAAGTATAGAATATTCTATTTTCAGTTTTTGCCCATTGTTAATAGCTGTCTGTATTACACTGGCGTTTCTTTGGATAACTTGACAGTTCTGTTCATACTAGCGGAATCTCTGTCCTATTTGATAGTTTAACATGCTTGTTGAACCAACGGGGGCTATTCTTTAGGAAGGAGAATGGCTTCTTCTTGTTGAAGTGAAAAACAGGACAAAAATTGTTAAGGAGGCGGGAATGAATAAAATTAATAAACTCAAAAAGGGAACTAAAAAATTCCTTATAGTCTTTGTTCCACTTGGAATTATAACTGTTATACTAGACAACCAAGGATTTTGGCAAATTTCAAGGTTTATGCCTCTTTTAGCAATTGGTATATTTTGGGGTTGGATAATTATCGACGATAAGTACCGCAATCAAAAACAAAAGTGAAGAAAATCAAACTGTTATTTAAGACGGTTCTCTTGAGCTAAAGAGTGCTTTAGTGCAACAACAGGAAGAGTCATAGTAATGGTTGTTCCAGCTTATTTTTATTCAACAATTGAGTAAGAAAAATTAAATAAGGAGTTACGCTCTTTTGCGGGTTAATTTACTATCTTTATTAAGTAGAAGAGTGGATAAGGAAGGAGGACACTTAGTGATTGTTTATTATATTCTATCGGTACTAATACCTATTGCAATACTTATTTATGTAATTGGTAGTCTTTCAACGATTAAATACCAACAAAAAATGATAATGAAGCATCTTGGTATTGAGGAAGAAACTGAAAAATTGATACCTAATGAACAAATCGAAAAAGAATTAGAAGACGAGTTATTAAAATAAGTAGTTATAACTAACGAATGCTTTAGTGGTGCGAAATGTTTCTACCTCAAATTGAGAATGGTCACATTACTCTGGTAAAAGGTAGACAATTCCCTTCAGGGAGTTGAAGGGTTATATCGAAGAGTCAAATGATTGAGTAACGTCTTGAAGGGCTCTCTCTTAGTCGAATAGCACTAAAATTAGTAAGATTGATAGTGTTATAAGCTCGGCAAAAAGGCGTGAGAATTTACCGTAACAGATAAAGCTGACGAAAGCCTACCCGAGGGGGTGGTGTAAATCATGATGCTTGAGTTGAATGAATATGGTGAGAATGCAAAAAAAGCCTACAAGAAATGGCTAAGCTGACAAACTTCTGAATGTACGGGTCTAAACGCTTACTACATAGAAATGTGTACATCACCAAATTGTGAAGTTAGCAGTGGATGAGTAAGACTCGCTAATATGAAAATCCATGATATGTTATAGGCATATGAACGGCTAACAGGCTTACAGGAAGCATCTAAGTTCATTCTATAATAGATATAATTCAACGTTGTAAGCTGATAACGTGGAGAGCTTACTCTCAGAGAAGCGGTAATAAGGAAAGCGATAATGAGATTAGTTATTGTATAACTTGTTTTAATATCAGTGAAAGTGGTGGCACAGTACCGAAGAAACGTCTAATCAACGCGGAGGGATAGCCACTAGACTAATAAAGGAACATTCAACCATGTTAGACAGTTCTTTGTCGATTAATAAGGTTCTTGTAAGACTAAAAGAGGTTCAACTCTCAAGGGAGTCACCGACTTGTTAAAACGGAAGAAACTGAGACACAACGAGTATTATGATATGCAACATAGCTTCGATAATTTATACACTCAGAGTGTTGATGGTCAAAACTTCTATGAATTAATGAAACTGATTAGTTCTAATGAAAATATTCGCCTTGCTTTTCGAAACATAAAGAGAAATACTGGAAGTAAAACAGCAGGAACGGATAAGTTAACAATTGAAGACGTAAAATATTGTCTGTTGAAAAAGTAATAGATAAAGTTCAGAAAATGCTTCAATCATATAGCCCAGAAAAAGTCAGACGTGTCTTTATACCAAAATCAAACGGGAAAAAACGACCTTTAGGCATTCCTACGATATGGGACAGAATTCTACAACAAAGTATTTTACAAGTTTTAGAGCCAATTTGCGAAGCGAAATTCCATAAGCATAGCTACGGTTTTAGACCAAATAGAAGTACACATCATGCAAAAGCAAGATTTGAGTCCCTCATTAACATGGTGGGTCTCTTTCACTGTATAGATGTTGATATTAAAGGCTTCTTTGATAATGTTAGTCATAGTAAGCTACTAAAACAAATATGGTCTTTAGGAATTAGAGATAAAGCGCTGCTTGCCGTCATTTCAAAGCTTTTGAAAGCTGAGATAGAGGGCGAAGGGATACCGACTAAAGGAACACCACAAGGCGGTATTCTCTCCCCGTTATTATCCAACATAGTTCTCAACGAACTAGATTGGTGGATTAGTAATCAATGGGAGACATTCGTAACCAATCATCCCTACAAAAGAAACGGCGATAAAGTGAAAGTACTTAAACAATTGAATTTAAAAGAGTGCTATATCGTAAGGTACGCAGACGACTGTGTGCCACGAAGGAACACAAAGGGAACTCGAAGAGTTGCCTAGTGTAACATGCTGCACAAAAGATGAGGGTGGGCCCCTCGAAATCGCCATACAGGTGGAGATTTCAAACCACCCTAAGGTGCTGTAGTCAAAAGCTATGGTATTGAGCGTTAGGGAAAAGGTAGAGCCTGACTCTATCAGGTGTGTATTAAGGAGACGAAAACCATTGAACCGCTGAAGAAGTATCGAAAGCGTAGATTTGTCATCAAAACTGAGGGGGAGTCGTTAACTCAGGATAAGTTCGGAGGCAACCTGTTTACTGTCCGTTCGGTGACCGGTATAAAGGCGGCGTGAACTTAATACAGGCTTTTGTGTGGAACGTGGGAACCTACGACATGGATGCTAAGGGAGAGATTTCAAGTGGAAGCCCCACAAGAATCAGAGTACCAATGCCATGTATAGGGGCGGAATAACTCGTAGTAGTAATGAAATCTCGTAACGGAGATGGAGCAAAGGAGTTATGTTATTCTGTTTTATTAACAAGTCAACCATTTAACTGGGAGGAACTTATGAGTAGAACAAAGTCGTATGAAATATCTAAGAACATAGTATATGAAGCCTTCTTAAGAGTTAGAGCAAACAAAGGCTCAGCAGGAATTGATGAGCAATCAATAGCAGAGTTTGAGGTAAATCTAAAAGACAACCTGTATAAGATATGGAATAGAATGTCATCAGGAAGTTACTTTCCTCCAGCAGTTAAAGCTGTGGATATAAAGAAGAAAGCTGGAGGTACAAGGACACTAGGAATACCAACGGTTGCGGATAGAGTTGCACAAATGACTGTAAAACTATATTTCGAACCTTCGGTAGAACCATTCTTTCATGAAGACTCTTATGGTTACAGACCAAAGAAAAGTGCCATTCAAGCGGTAGAAATAACTCGGAAAAGATGCTGGAAGTATAATTGGGTACTAGAATTTGATATTAAAGGTCTATTCGATAACATTGATCATGAGTTACTGATGAGAGCAGTTGATAAACATACAGACGTAGAATGGGTAAAGTTGTACATCAAAAGGTGGTTAACTGCACCGTTTCAAACAAAAGAAGAATTAATAGAACGCACCTCCGGCACACCGCAAGGTGGTGTCATAAGTCCGGTACTAGCAAATCTATTTCTACATTATGCGTTTGACAAATGGATGGCTATTAATCACCCAAACAACCCTTTTGCTAGATATGCAGATGATGCAGTAATCCACTGCAACACAGAGGAAGAAGCAAAGAAACTGCTAAAATCTTTAAACAAAAGAATGAACGAATGTAAACTAGAACTACACCCTTCTAAAACGAAAATTGTCTATTGTAAAGATGCGGACAGAAAAGAAGAACAAGAGAATATAGCGTTTGATTTTCTGGGGTACACATTCAGACCAAGAATGTCACAGAATAGGTGGGGGAAACACTTTGTGAATTTCACACCTGCCATCAGTAATAAATCGAAAAAGTCCATTCAGCAAAAAGTAAGAGATTGGAAACTACAATTGAAGGCCGAAAAAGAGCTTATTGACATATCGAAGATGTTTAACTCTGCAATTCAAGGTTGGATTAATTACTATGGTAAGTTCTACAAATCTGAAATGTACTCTGCTCTCAGACATATTAATAAAGCCTTAATTATGTGGGCGAGAAAGAAATACAAAAGACTAGCTCGGCACAAGAAAAGAGCAGAACATTTCATAGGTAGAATTGCGAAACAAAATCCCAGTCTCTTTAGACACTGGGAAATAGGTATAAAGCCCACGACTGAATAATGGGAGCCGGATGAGCTGAGAGGTTCACGTCCGGTTCTGAGAGAGACTACTGGGGAAGTTCCAGTGGTCTACTTGCCTCAAGGTTTTGTGTCGCACACGTTCACAAGCAATAAGGATGAATTGTGCTATAAAGGATTTCCTCAAAACAAGATTACACCTTGAAACAAGCGAAGATAAGTCAAAGGTTATTAACTTAAAGAAAAACTCGTCAGAGTTTCTTGGTTTTACATTCCGAGCGATTAGGAAAGGAAAAACAAGAATGGGCTATGTAGCGAAGTCGAATATGACAAAGAAAGCAAAAGCAACTGCACTTATTAAAATTAAAGATTGTATTAAAGCTATACAAAAGAAACCTTGTGCTGAAACGGTTTGGCATTTCAATACAGTTGTCATGGGAATCCAAAATTACTACTCAGTAGCAACAAGGATTATGAAAAATTTAAGTGAGTTGAGCTCTTTTCTTCAGAAGACGCTTTACAATCGATTAAAAGACATTAGAACAGAAGCGAAGTTTTCAAATATGACTAGTACTTTACAAAAGCGTTATAAAGGATGTAAGGCTAAACTATACAAAATTCAGAATATGGTTTTCGTCCCAATTCACGCTCAAAGACATAAAACAAATCTATGCTTTTCTCAAGGAACGTGCAACTACACTGCCGAAGGTAGAGAAAAACTACACGAAAGTCTTAAAGCTATTAATAAAAAGATACTCAGTCATGTAATGAAAAGTTTATCCCAAATCGAACAATTGAATATAACGATAATCGAATAAGTAAGTTCATTGCCCAATACGGAAAATGTGCAGTCTCAGGTGTTGAACTAGGCTTAAACGATTGGCATTGTCATCATAAAAATCCTTATCATCTCTCGAAAGATGATGGATATTCAAATTTAATCGTGCTACATGAAAGTGTGCATCGACTTGTACATCTCAAAGACACTGATAAAATAAAAGCTTTATTAACTGCGCTTCGGCTCAACCGAAAGCAGTTAGAAAAGGTTAACGAATTAAGAAAACAATGCAGAAATACATCAATCTAGACTTTGGAAAATTTAAATCGCTTCAATAAAGACATAGAATTGAATGGATTGGATTAGTTGGAACGCCGTATGAGGTGAAAGTCTCATGTACGGTGTGAGCGAGGGGAAAAGGGAGCGATAACTTCAAACCCTTACCTATTCGTATGAACAACAGGAACGGTCATATAACTTGTTGTTCCTGCCTTTTTTTCAGCAGTTTAGTTGTACAAAATGTAAATAAAATTTTAATAATATTTTATAAATTAAGACTATCAATTAACAAAATATGTTAACATTTTATTAATCAAATCTAAATTTAAAGCGAGGATGATTATTATGATTACAGGTGTAGGTGTACCAGGCTTATTATTAATTTTATTTATTTTTGGAATAATTATCGGTGGTATTTGGTTATTCGTTCGCTTACTACAAAAAAGGTAATCGGTTCTTATTGTGTAAACGAGAGCTTAGTTTAGTTTCTACAATAAGGATTATGATGAAATGTTCTTGAGATTTATTTCTATTAACTCAAAAGGAGAGGATGTTGTGAAAAAAACTCTTTACTCATTTCTTTGTGGAATTATCTTTGGAGGGCTTATATCTTTTCTTACCCTCGATTGGGAAAATCGTATATTTAAAAATGAACATCATTACGGTGGAGAACCTAAAATGGTAACAGATATAGATATTTTATTCTTTTCTGATGTTTTATTAATAATAGTTGCAGTAACTTTCTTCATCTACTTAGCTTGGACATTCACTGAAAAAAGAACAAGAAATAATAATTTTAAAATTTAATTACGCAAAGTGATTGATAAATGGAAGTTATTGCTTGTTGTGCTAACTGATGCAATAGCACAATAAGCAAATTCTTCCGTAACAGTTAATTATGGTGGATAGTTTAGTAGTAAATTGAGATTTTAATGAATTTATAATTTGTTTTTTACATATGAAGGAGAGATTATATTGAGAAAAACGCTGTTTGCTGCAGTAACAATATTACTAATATTAATTGCAGGGTGTAGTCAAAATGTAGTAATAACGACCGAAGATAAGGTAACTCAACAGATTGAAAATTCTTTATCAATAATTTTAAGTGAACCTTCTCTATCATCTAATCCTCATGATTACATAGAAGCTCATCAAGAAGAATTTGAGTTTTTAGTAAAACAAGGCGATTTAACATTAAACTATTTCATAAATGATTTTAGCAAATCAAGTGAAAATGGGTTGAAAGAATACATTATGGCATTAATTTGTATAGAAATATTAGGAGACAAAAACACTTTTGAGGAATGGGCATCAGGAAGAGAGTGGTATGAGCACTATATAAAGAGTTAATTTTAATTTAAACAAGCGAAAGTATATGAAATACTACTGCTTGTTGCACTAACGATAAGCATTAGTGGAACAGGCTGTGACTGCTGTTGTGTCGCTAAAGAGCAGGTTAATTGAAAAAGAGATAATGATAAAAGGAGGTATAAATTATTGTTTAATGGGATAATTTTAGCAATTGTGGTAGTGTTGATTCCGATTCTTGCAATTGGAATATGGGGTTTTGTAGAAAATGGCTTTTATGCATTTTTAGTTACTTCTCTGGTTTTTAATATATATTAGTCATTCAAATTAATAGAGTAAAAAAGAAAAGAGTTAGATTTTTTATGGGAGTAAGTAAAAGCAAAAACAGTCTCTTCTTAAACAAACGGATGCGAATGTGGAACAAGGAGAGGAACTACTCTAAGCAGAATTAGTATCGCTTTGTTGAAGTAAACAAGCAGGATTGCATATGATTGCAGTCCTTTAATTTAATCCTTTTGTATTGGGAAATTGTGTTAAAATAGTTGCAGGTTCAAGAAGTTATTGTTATTAAGAAAGGGGAAATTTCAAGCCACGTCAATGTCACTGGCTGTTAATATGACAATTTTCGAGACTGCGGACAGTTTATATAAAGATTTCATCAATCTTTTTAACTGTTTTTGAATAAAAATTGCGTTTCAGAAAAAAATACCTATATTATTAATTAATATAGGTGTGATTTATGAGTGTAAATATTTCGTTTTCCGAAAGAAGTCAATTGTATAATGTTGAGCCTATTGGTATTGGAACAGCAAATGTTGAGTCATTAACTGGATATATATCACGTATATCAAACCTTCACTGTTTTAAAACTGGAGATTTAATTTCAAAGGTTATTACACCAATTGTACATAAGAATTATTTATCGAGTATTGCTGAAAGAGGCGGTGATGGATTCTATAAATCTGCTGCTGCAATAAATGGGACTTGCAATCTAGCTCAGGACTTTGTAAACGTTTTAGAGCGGCTAACCACTCGAGACGATTTAAGAGCAATAACGTTATTAAATATATCTCATTTAGTTCCTACCAGAGGGTTGCTTCGTAAAACTAAAGCATGGTGTCCAAGATGCTATCACCAGGACACCACTAATAATGAAGTAGTGTATGAGCGATTATTGTGGAATTTTCAAGCAGTAAGTGTTTGCGTCTATCATGATCAGAAATTATCGTTTCATTGTCCTTGTTGTGATAATACTATCCCTGTAATTACAAGAAATTCAAGAGCAGGTTTTTGTTCAAATTGTGAAACATGGTTAGGTGGAGATCAAGTGAAGGCTATTGAAGAAGAGTTAAGCATTGCTGCTAAACGTCCAGTTATATTAATTTCAGAAATCTTATCAACGCAGTTTTTTTGGTTTGATGTTGAGAAAAATAGATGCAATTCTATTTCATCATCGCTTTCTTACTACATAAAAAAATACTTTAACGATGATAAGTCAAAAGCTGCTAAGTATATAGGAGTACCTAAATCAACCTTTACTGGATGGTATAAAGGTGAGAGTTTACCGCAAATTAAATCGTTAGTTTTAATCTGCATGAAGCTAGGAGTGACTATTGTTGAGTTTTTACAAAGAAGTGAAGCACATATCAATACAACGAATATAGATATTAGTATGCCTGAAGGATCAGAAAAAGTGAGATACGACCATGTAAAGATAAAGGGAATTTTGGAAGGCATCATAGAGAATTGTACTCCAATCTCTGTAAAAAAAGTGGCTGAGCTTATTGGTTGTGATAGAAAATTATTATATGTAAAGTATAGAGAGGTATGTGAGGTAATTAAAAATAATTATATCGAGCATTTGCAAAAGAGAAAGAAAAACGAAATAAGGAGAAATTAGAACAAGTAAAAAAAGCGTTTAATTCACTAGTTGGTGAAGGTATATATCCGAGTAGACGGAAAATGGAAGAGATAATTGGAGAAAGAGTGTTAAATGAGAAGATATTAAAAATTAAATGGGAAGAATTAAAAGCAAAAATATCACACAACATCTAAATTAATATATAGCGGACAATTAAAAGTTTTTAAATATGGTATAATTATTATGAAAATTTTCAACTAAAAGTAATGGTAAATCGGGGTCTTAAACTATGATCTTTAAGAGTAATCTATATGAGTTTATTAGTAAAGCTATAAATTTTAAAAAAGCCTGTATTCTCCTCTGGAGGAATACAGGCTTTTTAAGTGTTCGTATAATTTTAATTTAACGAACACTTAAAAATACCGAAATATCAAAATATCTTGAAAGGTTGTTAAGTAATGATTTAGGATAATGAGTTTTATTAAAGCAAAAGAGTTTTTCTAAAAAATAAAAAATTGAAAACATGTTCGTAGACCGAAGCGTAGGATAGGAAATTTGATGTAAAAGTAAAGGTTTTTTGTAAGTATTAAAATGGTGTGCCTATTTAATATTGAGCAAGAAGCTATCCAAGTTGAGAAAGATGAATGTTTAAAAAGGGAATTATTACAAAAAATAATGGTTAATTTAAAAAACCGTAATGAAGTGGAGTGGAAAATGATGATTGCAGACATCGAATCTTTCTTTAGAAATAATAACTTGCCAGTAGAAACTCAGAACATGATTATCAGTATAAGAAATTCTGAACCGGCCAGAAGAGTAAGGAGTAATGGTAAAAACGTTACAGGTTTCTATCCTAGTAAGAAGATGGGAGTAACAATTCAGTTTGAAAGTCATAAGCTTGAATTGTGTGCTATATATGAAAAAGAGTTTGATGAAAAGGTTCTAGAATATTATGATCAGCCACAATCTTTTCCGATTAATTATATGGTAAATGGTAAAAAAAGAGGGCACCGTTACACTGCTGATTTTTTTGTTATTTCTACTGACTTTATAGGTTGGGAAGAGTGGAAGATGGAAAAGGATATGGAAAAATTAAGTGAAAAATATCCTGAGCGATACAATCTAGATGAAAATGGTAAGTGGAGGTGTCCGCCTGCTGAACAACACGCTAATCAGTTCGGGTTAGCTTTTCGAGTGAGAACCTCTAATGAGATTAATTGGACGCTTCAAAGAAATCTTCGCTTCCTAGAAGATTACCTCTACCAAGATAACCCATACGTTTTGTCCGATATAAAAGAACTAGTTTTGGGGTTGGTTGCAGAGAAACCAGAGTTAACTCTAGACAACTTACTTACAAAACATTCTGTTTTCACAGCTGATGATGTATATACACTTATAGCATTAGGTGATATTTATGTTGACCTGGAAACCTACCTGATTACTGACTTTGATAAATTCCCTCTTTTTATTAACAAAGAAATAGCTAATGCAGTTATAAATATAAAACAATCTAATGTCGATAATGACAAATCCGAACCGTTATTATTAAAGCTTAATATTGGAAATCAGTTAAATTGGAATGGTAGAAATTGGGCGATTATTAATGTAGGTGAAGAAACAGTAACTTTACTTAGTGAAACTGAAGATATTATCAATTTGAAGTATCCTACATTTAAAGATCTAATAAAAAAAGGATTAATTATTGGTATTAAAAAAGAAGAAATGACGGAAAATCATCAATTAATGCATGAAATATTAATCAAAGCAAGTGTGGAGGAATTAAAAGAAGCAAATGAAAAATATTTTAAGCTACAAAGTTATTTAAAAGGTGAAAAACCTGAAAGTCTCAATGTACCAAGTAGGACCTTGAGATATTGGAAATTCAAATATGTAGAAGCTGAAAAACTATATGGGAATGGGTATGCTGGTTTACTTCCGGCGAGACATAAGCAAGGAAATCGACTGAGAAAACTACCGCCACAAGTATTAGACCTCATAGATCTTCATATAGGGGAGGGATACGAAAATATTAGACAAAAAAATATGAGAACTGTACATAATTTACTTTCTAACGAATGTATTGAAAAAGGATTTTCACCACCAAGTTACATGACATTTTCTAAGGAAGTAAAAAAACGTCCAATACATGAGCAAACAAGAAAACGGAAAGGGACTAAAGGATCATATGACACAGAACAGTTTTATTTCGAATTATCTTTAACAACGCCTCGTCATGGGGATCGTCCTTTTGAAATATGTCATATAGATCATACAGAATTAGACATAGAATTGATATGTTCTACTACAAATAAAAATCTTGGTAGACCATGGATTACATTTTTAATTGATGCCTACTCTCGCAAAATATTGGCATTTTATTTAACATTCGACCCTCCAAGCTATCGATCTTGTTTGATGGTAATTAGAGAATGTGTAAGGATTCAATCTAGACTGCCTAGTCAATTAGTTGTAGATGGAGGAAAGGAATTTCAAAGTGTCTATTTTGAAACTCTACTTGCACGCTATAACGTTGAAAAAAAGAACCGACCAGGGGCTAAACCTCGATTCGGATCTGTAGTTGAGAGGCTTTTTGGGACTACTAATACCGTTTTTATCCATAACTTACTAGGGAATACAAAAATAATGAAGAATGTTCGAGAAGTTACAAAGAAAGTAAATCCTAAAAATAATGCTGTTTGGACTTTAGAGAAGTTATATGAAGCGCTGAGCACTTGGTCTTTTGATATTTACGATACAAAATTGCATTCTTCATTGGATGAATGTCCTAGAGATGCTTATTTGAATAGAATTGCTAAGACTGGAATGAGGGAATGCACATTTATTAGTTATGATGAAACATTTAAAATGATGACTTTACCTAGTACCAAAAAAGGAACAGCGAAAGTACAAACAGGTATGGGGGTAAAAATAAATAATTTTTATTACTGGTCAGATGCACTATTAAATCCCGAAATAGAGGGTAAACAAATCACAGTTAGGTATGATCCGTTTAATATGGGAATTGCTTATGCATATGTGAATAAATATTGGGTAAAATTACGTTCAGAATTTTTTATTATACTAGAAAATCGAACAGAAAAGGAAGTCAAAATGGCTTCAACTGAAATAAGAAGAAGGAAGAAGTTGAATGGCACAAACTCTTCGTTATCTGGCGCAGAAGTAGCTAGATTTTTAGAAAGTCTCGAAGGGGATGAAATCCTTCATAATCAAAGAGCTAAAGATCGGGCTTTAAAGTGTACGTTTGAAGTTATTGAAGGTGGGAAATCTTCTGGTAAGCAAACGTCATCTAATGTAAATCAAAAAAATAAAATATTGGATAAAAAGGGTATTGAATTAGTAAAAGATAAAGAGAATAAACATATTAAAAAAGCCGTAAACAACTTCGTATTATATGAGGAGTTTTAACGTTGAGTGAAAAATTATTTCCTATAAGTTTATTAAAAGGTCCAGTTGATGAAAGGATCCGATATTTTGAAAATTACGTTGTAGCTCATCCAACGTTAATAACAGCTTACAAAGAGTTATTAGAAAGAATTGATGTTACAAGTGATAATAATATTTTACTTGTTTATGGACCAAGTGGTGTGGGGAAATCGACTTTATTTTCCAAAATTATAAAACATATATATGAGGATAATACTGAGTTAATCCGTGAAGATAGAGGCTTTATTCCTGTCGTGGGTACAGAGGCGATTTCACCAGAAACCGGTATATTTGATTGGATAGATTTTTATACAAGGGCCCTCCATAGTGCAAATGAACCCTTAGTAGATCATAAAGTAAGTTTTGATGAGGCGGGGATCAAAAAGTCTGGCAGTATGCGTGCTTTAAGGCAATCACTTGAAAATGTTCTTAAGTATAGAAAAACAAAGGTTGTTTTGATCGACGAAGCTCAACATATGACAAAGTCGGTAGTGGGAGAAGTTTAATAAATCAAATGGATGCAATCAAATCATTAGCATCCACAAGTAGGGTGCCAATTATATTATTTGGAACTTATGGATTATTACAGTTCAGAAACTTAAGCGGTCAATTAAGTAGAAGGGGTATGGATGTGCATCTTCGTAGATATCGGGCCGAAATTGAGGAAGAAAAGGACGCTTTTATAAATGTTCTTTGGGTTTTTCAGAAACAAATCCCCTTAGTAGAAGAGCCTAATCTTGTAGAACATTGGGAATATTTTTATTCGAGAACCATTGGTTGTATAGGTATTTTAAAGGATTGGATATATAGAACATACAAAAACAAACTAAGAACGGATGAGTCAATTAGGACTTTGGATATTGATGACTTTAATAGGTTTGCTTTAACTCCTGATCAGTGTATTAAAATGGCTGCCGAAGTAATTGAGGAAGAAAAGAAAATTGATTCACTTGCACGTGAAAGTGAGCTCTACTCACTGCTAAATCTTAATAAAGTTGAAGAGAGTAAACAAAATATTGATAAAGAAAAGTCAAAAAGAAGAGTTGGAGAGAGAAAGCCAAAAAGGGATAGGGTAGGTTTAGATAATGATTTTGAAGAAGCTAAATAATGTAACTTTATAATTTTAGAATTGAAGGTATAAAATATATTAGTATAAAGGTTGTTAGTCATGAATAATAATTTAAATTTAGATGTACAACTATCCAAACGTAGTCGCCTATTTAATCTTAATCTAGAAGGAAATAATACGTTTGAGGTTGAAAGTTTAAGCAGCTATATTACAAGGTTAGCTAATTATCATTGCGTAGATGTTGGTAAACTTATGGAACTAGAAATTTCAAAGGGTTGGATAAAGAATATTTAGGAAAACTAATAAGAAAGAGAGCAACATCTTTCACAAAATACTTAAATGGTTTTTCGGATATCACTTTAGATTTTGTCCAAGCTTTAGAGTATTTAACTATTCAAGAGAATTTAATAAATACAACTTTATTAAATTGGAAAGGTTTAGTTTCCAAAGGATTAACCAAGGACAAAAGGAGTTGGTGTAGTAACTGTCTAGAAGAAGCGAAAAACAATTCTGATGTGATATATGAAAGACTTATTTGGTATATAAAGTATATCAATTTTTGTCCTAAACACTTTGTAAAACTAAATTCTATATGCCCGAAATGTAAAAATACTAATAGCATAATTGCTAGCAATACTAGACCAGGTTTTTGTTCAAAGTGCCAAAAGTGGTTAGGTGAAAATGTTATGGGAACAATAAAAATTAATGATTGGGAATTAAGTAAATTAAATAATGTGAAATCTTTAATTGAATATTTTCAGAAAAATAATAATGTGCCAACTAAATGGGTTACAGCTAGAATAATAAAAAATTCTATTGATGAATACAGCAATGGGAATATAAGTGAATTTGCACAGCGTTTTCAAATAGAAGGTTCAATGGTTCATAAATGGCAATCAGGCACACATTTTATTTCATTTGAGAAGCTATTACATTTTTCTTATTTTTTTAATATGCCTATAGAAGAGCTAATAGAATTTAAAAAGTAAATAAAAAAAATGTAAATAATTCTGCTATTCGTCTGTTTCGTAATAGAAGAAAAGTAGAAAAAGGTTTTAATCCAGAAAAGCTAAGGGAAGAATTATTTAGTATTTTAAGAAGTAATGAAGAACCGCCACCTAGTATGAATGAAATACTTTTCAGGCTAGACTGTACTCGTTATAGAGCATACCGATATGCAAACGATATTTGTAAAAAAATATCACAGAAAAGAGCGGATTACAATAATATGAAAAAAAAAGAGACACATGAAAAGATTTATCAAGAAATGCTCAAAGTAGTAAAGGAGATCATTGCAGAAGGAGATTATCCAACAGAAGGTAAAATCAAGAGGAGGGTTTCCTTTCCAATTTATTATAAGGAGTTGTATGCCGCAAGAGATAAAGTTTTTACTAGATTAAATATCTCTAAGAATAATAGCAAATAAATAAGTGGAATTCACATTTTGATTAGACAGAAGATTAGTAACCAAATAGATAATTTTAGTCATTTGTATTATCTTTAGTTGTAAATTATTTCAACAAACATTCTTTGATAAGGTAGAAAAGTAAAAAGTAAAATAATTATTTGTTAGGGGAAATACCACATACAAAGTCAAGGTAGTGAATGTGGGATATCTTTCGTTCTATACAGTCATTTTGGGTGCAGTAAAAACTATTAACTACATAAAAGTCAATATGAAGTGGCAATAATTAAAGTGCGTATGTTATAATAAAAGCATATAATTATTATTTAAAATTAAATTAAAAATGAGAAGTCCATCGGACCGTAGGAGAACACTAAATTTGTGTCTTAAGGGTATCCGGCGGACTTTTTTATGTTAAAACAAAAAAAGAGTAAGATGAGTTATTTAAGTAATGAACATAGTCAGTTTGATTATAATATTCTGTATTCTAAAGAGAATTTAATTTACCAAAAAGTTACATTACTAAGTTGGCACCGCTAGTAACGGAACAGGGAATATTTAAGCTAAAGGAAAGAATAGACGTGTGGAAGCAAGTTAAAGAAGGAATAAGCTTGTTATTGTCCACTGGAATATCAATAAGATAACACTTAACAACAATTAGATGAAGATTTCGAGGGGCTAGTATTTTTGCATGATAAGGCTTCGGTATGTATAGTTAATCAGCTACAAGTCATATCATTGCCTAAAGTTTAGTTCGGCAGCATATCATTGCCTAAAGTTTACTATGCAGATACAAATTTCCAATACTTTTTAGTGTGATAGGTATTGATGAAATGAGATCCCTCTAAATGATTTAAATGTACCAAGGGCTGGCAACGATATGGTTTAACGTTTGGCAATTATATGCTTTAAGTCACAAGCCGTGTCAGGCTACGCGGTTGTTTTTATAAGCAGAAAAAATCGTTTTCAAATTTTTGTTTTAGCATTAACGTTTCTTTATTATATTTTCCGTTACGTGGCGTTACATTTTCGTAATCTTTTAAAATAAATTCACCTCGTTTTTTCTTAGAAGGTACCCTTAAATAGGGTGCTATAGCTCTTAGTATAGTAAAGACTGTTTCTTTACTTTTGATTACTAATGAATAAGAATTTTTATGCTTACTTGGCTTATAATTTTTTTATTACTTATACAACCACCGGTTAATTCTTGTACATAGGTTAATAGCTCAAGGTCTGTAGAGGCAATAGAAATTACTTGCCTGCGATTATGGGTGTTATTCATTTTGGTTAGTGTAATTGTCCCCTCACCATCAATAATCCCGGCTAAGTAAGCGGCTTCAATATTATTCAAAGCTAAAGTCCTCCTTTAAAGAATAAATAGGAACGTTTGTTCTATTTTTATTATGAATGAAAAATATTTATTTTTCAATAGATTTAACCTTTATTAAACCCCTAAAACTTTAACTCCTAAAGTTTTAGGGGTTTATTTTCTTAATATTCTAAAAAAAACCAAGGTTTAAGTAAAGAACGCCAATTGTGAGAGTATTTTTAGTGGTGATAAAATTTTAATGGGCAAAGAAAATGCCTATTCATTTGTGAAAGCGCTTTATAAATGCAGAAATCTTTATATCGAAAGGAATGAGGACGAAGGAGTGAATGGCGACAATTTCAAAAAAATGAAATGGAGAGTGGTGTCATAGTGAAAAAAGCGACTTTGTTATTTTTTAGTTGGTTATTGGTGTTTAGCAGTCTAGTTCCTTCTATCGGTCATTCAGTTGCTAGTGCAGAGGATGCCCCTCATCGGTACCATGTAGATTCTGTTTTGGCTAGTGTCCATGATGGTAATGTCCCAGAAAATACGCTTGATGATGATTTAGGAACAAGGTGGTCTGCTCAAGGAGAAGGAGAGTGGATCCAGTATGATTTAGGTAGAGTGGAAGAACTAGGCTATTTAGGGGTTGCTTTTCATAGTGGTAATGTACGTAAGTCTACGATCGGTGTTGAATTGTCTGTTGATGGCTCAGAATGGTCCAAGGTCGTTAGTCAATTTGAAAGCAGCGGGGAAAGCATTAATTTAGAATTAGTAGATTTTGACGACCAAACAGCAAGATATGTTAGGATTATTGGCTACGGAAACTCCAGCAATGCTTGGAATAGCCTGACTGCTGTTCATATTTATGCACCCGGTGAACCAGTAGTTGAACAATTAACAGTTCTCGATCCAGGTCCCAAGCCTGATGCAAAACCTTTTACAAAAGCAGGTTTATATTATCCAGATGAAACTGAATATGTTCCACACACTCCGAATGCTGTCACAGGAGTAACGTTAAATGTGTTAGATTTCGGAGCAGATACACAAGATAGTGACCATGATGATACGCCTGCCATTATTGCGGCGATTGAAGCAGCTCAACCAGGAGATGAGGTCTATTTTCCGAACGGTATCTATAATTTAAGAGGAACGATGCCGAACGATCATACATCCCATTTTTACTTAAAAAATGGAGTAAACCTAAGAGGCCAAAGTGAAAAAGGTGTAAAACTCGTATCTCACTTTGATGTCAAAGAGGTGCCTAATAGTAAGGTTATTACTTCCTATGGGAGACATGATGTAGTTGTCTCTAATTTAACGATTACCTCTACGTTCGATGGTGCTTATTCAGAAAATCCTAGTGTAAATAATCCAGAACGTGGAGGTCCAGGGTATGGAATTTTTATAGCAGATTTCGCAGGTCAAGCCTCTCATCATATTACGATTGATCAGGTAACCATTGAGAAATTTCAACGAATGGGCATTCGCATTGAAAAGAGTAATCGAGTAGTCGTTGAAAACTCTACATTCCGAAACGCTACCGATGTTGGTGGTGGAGGAGCCGGTTATGGTGTAACGATCCAAGGAATTCAAGGGATTGACCGATTAGGCCATGCCAATGATACGTATTTTAATGTGGTAAGAAACAATAGTTTTGAAGGTCCATATATGAGACATGGAACACTAATTCAAAATTTTGCCCATAACAATCTAGTTGACGGAAACAAGTATAAAGATAATATTCATGATGCAATTGATTTACATGGACAAGGCGAATATTTAAATGAGGTGCGGAATAATCGAGTCGACGGAGTGATTCGAGGTGGTATTGGGGTAGGAAATACAGGGGGAACAGCTCCAAACTCCCATTCTGCTTCAGGGGAAGGGAATTACATTCACCACAATACATTAACGAATACTCGTGATGGTATTACTGTCATTATGGGATCTCCAGGAACCGTCATCGAGAAAAATACGATTGTGAATACTCGCGGACCGGCAAATTCAAAAGGGATTTATTTGCTAAATGCCCCGCGCACCGTAGTAAAAGATAACACGATTGTAAATAACCGTGCTTCAGGTTTCTGGGCAATTTATATTGCAGAAGATCTGGGAGATAGAAATAATAACAACAAAGGTGCCGGAATTCCAGAAGATATTACGGTTATTAATAATAAAATTGTTAATAGTACGAATGGGATTCGAATAGAGGCTGGTAAGCGAATTACTGTTGAAAATAACCTGCTCCAAAATATTTCTGGAGAAGAGTTTGTCTATTTAATTAATGAGGAAGATGAAAAGGAAGTAATTAACGTAGCTCTGAATCCTACCGATGATGCGAAAGTAGATATTCAGTCCCCTGATAGTAATTACGGTGTTTATAACCAGGATTTACTATCTAATGTAAATTTTTATAAGTATTTTAATATAAAAAGTAATTCCTCGAAAACTACTGGTCGAGTTGCTTACTTTAAATATGACCTATCGGACATTAATGAGATTAGTAGTGCAGCGTTCCAATTAACAGGAAAAACAGGTAGCAATACAACCTCAGTAGAATTAGCTGTTTTTGCTATACTGGAAAACAATTGGGATGAGGAAACGATTACTTGGAATAATGCTCCTAACTTAGCTGATAATGTTGTCGAAGTGACAGGGGTTGATGAGACTGCATTTTATATTGGAAGCTTTACTGTCGATCAAGCAGATAATGCCGAATATAGTGTGGATGTAACAGAATTTGTGAAAATGCGAACGATGAAGTCAGTTTCTTAGTTATCGACAAACTAGGACAAAACGGAAATGTAAATCTATATTCGAAAGAAGAAGCAGACGCCTCTCGTTGGCCTGTACTATCTATTAATACCTATGAGTCGGAAAACACTCAGCCAGAAGAAGACGATACATTGACCTACATTCCGTTTACCCCAACCGATGATGCGAAGGTAGACATTGAGTTTCCAAACAGAAATTATGGTGTTTCTGATCCAAGCCTTGAAGGAGAACGTGATGTAAACTTCCATAAGTACTTTAATATTAAAAGTAATTCCACGAAAACGACTGGAAGAGTTGGCTTTTATAAATTTAATATAGATGAGTTAGGAGAAGAGCTCGAAAAAGCAACTTTTCAATTAACAGGAAGACTCGGTAGTAATACGACTTCTGTTGAACTTGCTGTATTTGGAATACTCGAAAATAATTGGAGCGAAGAAACCATCACTTGGAATACAGCACCTAATTTGTTAAGTGATCGCGTTGAGGTAACTGGTGAAAATGAGTCAGCATTTTTCTTAGGAACGTTTACAGTAAATCAATCTGTGGTCACTGAACATAGTGTCGATGTAAGTGAATTTGTAAAAAATGCAGCGGGAAATGAAGTGAGTTTTCTAGTCATAGATTTATTAGGTCAAGGTGGAAATGTGAACTTATATTCCAAAGAAGAGGCAAATTCCTCCTACAGGCCAGTATTATCAATTGGAGTTAAATAAATGTAGAGTGCAGTAAGGGGGAATTCCATGGGAGTTCCCCCTCTTGTTAGTCAATTGAAACAAAAGTTAGTTTACGTCAACCATTTCAGGCACGCACTTGAGTAAATCCCAAAGAGGTTGTAGATACTAAACAAATCAAAAACGATCAGACAGGTGTACATCATGGAGAAAAAATCGTTATTTCGGTTTATTGTGACAGTATTAATACTTATCCAATGCTTTATTTTCCTTACCTATTCAGTTGTTAATAACGGGGTAGATCGGTTAGATCAGTATGTAATTGACATAGTTAAGCCATTTGAGACCGACTTTCTAACAACAGTAATGAAAGTATTTAGTTATATTGGTAACACCATGCCAGTGATTATCATATCGCTTATCCTACTGATGATTATCTATAAAATATATAAAAGTGGCATGAAGTTGTTTTATTTATCGTTGTGTTGGTCGGTTCTACAGCCATAAATCAAGCTCTTAAATTTTTAATCAAACGAGAGCGGCCTCTGTCACGGTTAATTGATGAAGGTGGATTTAGTTACCCAAGTGGTCATACAATGGCAGCTGTTTCTTTGTACGGGATCATTACCTTTATATTATGGAGGCATGTTAAAACCTCAACAAGACGAGTCATGTTGATTGTGTTTAGTTGCTTCATGATTATCTTTATCGCGATTAGCCGAATTTATTTAGGAGTCCATTATACAACCGATATACTTGGAGCCTTCCTAGTAAGTGGAACCTGGCTTTACGTCACCATTTGGCTGTACCAATATCGAATTGAAAAAAAACATGAGGAATGATTGCTTTAAATACTGGCTTGATTTGAGCTATGTGACTAGGGTTTACAATACTTAGGGAAAGTGGGTTACATAGCGCAGATCTATGCGACCGTAAATTACAAAATTTAGGAAAATTAGGTCACTAATCACTGGCATTAGTGACTGTAATTACAATTAGAAAAATAAAGTCCCGTAGTGCAGAACTATAAGACCACAATCTACATATTTAGCTTAGGTGCTAAGGTAAGTCCCTTAGCACTTTCTACAGTTCTAGGCAGACTCCGCTAAAACATCCTATGGAAATTTTCTTGCTCCGTTCCATTACTGTTCCTTATAATACACCCCCGCTTCACCTATATGTCCACGTGAGATGGAATATTCATGAAAAATGTCCATGAAGGGTGTCTGACACCCAAATGACATCGTTTGCGCACGAGGTTGCACAAACTCGGCACAAACCTACCAAACTGCTAGTTCGCCGATCATCCTGCCTTTAAATTACCGAAATATTAAAAATAACTGCCCTAACCACGAAATTTCCTGTTGCACTAAAGCCAAAAACAAAGTATCTTAGATTTAACGGTTAAATGTTAGCGTTTGCATAGATAGAAAAATAGAGTCCTTTTTGCTATCTATCTTTTTTACCAGATTTGTGCAAACGGTTTCGCAATAACCGGAACAAAATACTCAAACAAACTGAAAGGGGTAAAGAAGCGTATGATTAGTAAGAAATATCAAAGGTTACTTTCATTTTGGTTATCTCTTATTATGGTTTTTTCCGTTTTTACCAGCTATATTCCGGCTGTAGTAACGGCAGAAACTACTAGTTCCGTTGAACGTCATATTCACTTTGAATATGAGAGACCAAACGGAGACTACACAGGTTGGAATCTGTGGGTTTGGGGTACAGATGCAAAAAACGATCAGATCGACTTTACAGAATTTAAAGATGGTAAAGCGATTGCTAAAATTGCAGTAGGTCCGAAGGCTGATACCGTCGGCTTTATCGTTCGTCGTGGTGATTGGGAAGAGAAAGATCCTGATATGGACCGCAATATTAAATTAAATAAAAATGACCCTATCACGAAAGTTTTTGTAAAAAGTGGTCAAGCTCCATTTCATATAGTTCCGGATGGTACGGCACCTGTTGTCGATAATGGCAATGCCCATTTTTACTTCCGAGATAAAACCCTATTTTACAACAACGAAATGGCCAAAATCGAAAAAGTTGAGCTTAGTGTAGCTGATGCTCGCTTCGAGATGGTTTATGAGCCGCTTAATGAACGTTTTGTTTACACATATGAAAATATAGCTCCTGGAGTTTATGATTATACTTATTTCGTAACGGTCGACGGTGTGACAACAGAGGTTACAGATCCTTACAATACGGTTAATGGGAAGTCGACGTTAGCGTATGTCGTTGCTGATGTGAACGTCACAGGCTCTGTATATCCAAAAGCTGTTACGTATAATCAAAATGCAGTTGTTACAGTAGAACTTGATAACAAAGATGAAATTGAAATTCGTGAACTATATGTTGACGCTACAAGTGTTGGTGGTCCTGCGAAGCTAAAAGTGGACCCACTATTAAATGAAGTGACAATTTCTGTAGATCACAAAACAACAGCTGGTCAAAAGGTATTACCGATTGTTGCAGTTGATGCATTTGGTGGTACTCATAAAGGTGAAGTGACCCTTGAAGTGAAAGCGCGAACATTTATTGGTGAAGCGGACTTCGATTGGGATGAAGCCTTAATTTATTTCTTATTAACAGACCGTTTCTTCGATGGAGACTCAACGAATAACGATCCTTATAAAATGAATTATGATACAAGCTTACCTGGTGCTTACCAAGGTGGAGATTTCAAAGGAATTACGAAAAAATTAGATTATCTTAATGACTTAGGAATTAATACAATTTGGATCAATCCGATTGTCGAAAATATTAAGTTCGATGTTAGACACCAAAATCCTGGGACACCGTACTATGGCTACCATGGCTATTGGGCGAGTAACTTTGAAAAGTTAAACCCGCACTTTGGCTCGATGGCAGATTTCCACGAATTAATTGACGAAGCTCATGCTCGTGGAATGAAAATTATGGTTGACGTTGTGTTAAACCATACAGGTTATGGGTTGAAAGTCGTTGATGGTGAATTAGCTGTCGATAAACGTCCGAATGGATACCCAACTGACGCGGAGCGTGAATTTTACAAGGATATGCTTCGTCAAGGTAAAAATGTTGGTGAAGCAACTGTTCGCGGTGAACTAGCTGGGTTACCTGATTTCATTACAGAAGATTCGGCAGTTCGTAATCAAATTGTGGAATGGCAAGTAGATTGGATCAATAAATCTCGTACGGCTAAAGGAAACACGATTGATTACTTCCGTGTCGATACAGTCAAGCACGTTGAAGATACAACATGGATGGCATTTAAAAATGAATTAACAAAAGCGATGCCTGAATTCAAGATGATTGGCGAATCATGGGGGGCGTCGCAAAACGATGATCATGGCTACTTAAACACAGGCATGATGGACTCGCTACTAGATTTCAATTTTAAAAACTATGCTCGTAACTTTGCAAATGGTCAACTTGATCAAGTTCATAACACGTTAGTTGCAAGAAATAATAAGTTAACAAACAGTGCAACGTTAGGACAATTTTTAGGAAGTCATGATGAGAATGGATTTTTACATTCGGTGAATGGCGACAAAGGGAAGTTAAAAATTGCTGCGGCACTACAAATCACCGCTAAAGGTCAGCCTGTCATCTATTATGGTGAGGAACTAGGGTTATCTGGTGAGGCAAACTATCCTTACTATACAAACCGACCAAATATGCCTTGGGACAAAGTAGCAGGTAATGACGTTCTTTCTCACTACCAAAAGCTATTGGCGTTTAGAGGTGAAAACGCGAAAGTATTTGCAAAAGGTGATCGTGTAAAACTTGCAGGATCTGATCAAGAAAAATATCAAATTTTCTCTCGTAATTACGAAGGTGAGTCTGTTTATGTAGGCTTAAACGTTGCGGAACAAGCGAAGCAAGTAACACTAGCTGTGAGTTCTTCAGACCTTGTCGTAACAGATCATTATTCAGGGAAAACGTACACTGCTGAAAATGGGGAAGTTTCATTTTCAATCCCGGCAATGGCTGAAGGTGGAACCGTTCTTCTTACAGCTGAAGGCGGAACAATTTTAGGAACTCAGAGCACGTTACGAGTTCATTACCAAAGAACAAATCATGATTATGCGAACCTAGGTTTATGGCTATGGGGTGACGTTACAGCGCCTTCAGAAAATTGGCCAACAGGTGCGACAATGTTCGTGGCAGGACAAGAAACAAGTTTTGGTGCATACCTTGACATTACGTTAAAGCCAAATGCCCAAGAAGTAGGGTTCTTAGTTTTAGATGTAACGAATGAACAAAAAGATGGAAATGATAAAACGGTCCAACTTACTCCAGGTGTAACAGATATTTGGATCAAACAAGGCTCGGATGAAGTATTCTACAAGAACCCTGATGAAGAAGCAGGAATTCCTGAAAATACACTACGAGTTCACTACCAAAGAATAGATAACAACTTTACGGATTTAGGCTTATGGTTATGGGATGACGTTGCTACACCGTCAAGCAACTGGCCAACGGGTGGGACAAAATTCGTTGCTGACCAAACGACAAGCTACGGTGCGTACCTTGATATTCCACTAATTCCGAATGCACAAAAAGTTGGTTTCCTTGTCTTAAACACAACAAATGGTGATAAAGACGGCGACGATAAAAAGTCGAGCTATTCTCACCAGAAATTAATGAAGTATGGATTAAACAAGGCTCTGACGAAGTATTCTTCTGGGAACCGGTTGATCTTCCTGAAAATACCGTACGTATTCACTATGAAAGATCAGAAAAAGACTATGATGGTTGGGCAGTTTGGAACTGGGCAGATGTTGTCGCACCATCAGATGGTTGGCCAAATGGCGCTACTGATAAAGCGGGTGTTGGCAAATATGGTGCTTACTACGATATTAGTTTACAAGAAGCAGCTAAAAAAATAGGCTTCCTGTTTGTAAATAAGCAAAACGGTAGTCAAACAAGTGATTATAGTTTTGAAATGCTAGATCAATATAAAGAAATTTTTGTTAAGCATGGTGATGACAAAATTTACACGAATCCATTTGGAGCAATTCCAGTTGTGCTTGTTTCTGGTGAATTGCTTTCAGACAAAAAAATCGGTCTTGTTTTTTCGAAAACAGAAGGCTTAACTGTTGATGAGTTAAAAAATGAAATTTCGATCAAAGACAAGGATGGCCAAACAATCACGTTCGACAGTGTCACAATTGAAGATGCCAAGCGCGTGAACATTCACGGTCAATTCGACTTAGATCAAGCTCCGTTTGAAATCACTTATGGTGAGAGAACAGTGTCGGCAAAAGCTGGCTGGAGATTAATTGACGAAATGTATGGCTATGATGGTGAGCTAGGCGTTAAGCTACACGCCGATGGAACAGCAACATTAAAGCTATGGTCTCCAAAAGCGGATCAAGTTTCTGTTGTTCTATATGACAAAGACGATCAATACAAAGTTGTGAAAGAAGCAGTGCCAATGACACTTGGTGAAAAAGGTGTTTGGACTGTCACACTTGATAAAGCAAATACAGGATTAGATAGCTTAAGAGGTTTCTACTATCACTTCAGTATTACTCATGGTGAAGTGACGAAATTAGCGCTTGATCCTTATGCAAAATCAATGGCAGCTTGGAGTCATGAAGCAGGGTACCCAGTTGGGAAAGCAGCAATTGTTGATCTTTCTAGCATTGGTCCTGAATTAGATTTTGCCGAGATTCCTGGCTATGAAAAGCGTGAGGATGCGATCATTTACGAAGTTCACGTTCGTGACTTTACATCTGATCCAAACATTGCAGCAGATCTGAAGGCTCAATTTGGAACTTTCGCTGCCTTTGTTGAAAAATTAGATTACATCCAATCATTAGGTGTTACTCATATCCAACTCCTACCAGTGATGAGCTACTTTTTTGGCGACGAATTGAAAAATCAAGTAAGAATGCTCGAGTATGCCTCAACACAAACGAACTATAACTGGGGTTATGACCCTCACAGTTACTTCTCTCTTTCAGGAATGTATTCAGAAAATCCGAATGATCCTGAACTACGAGTAAAAGAATTTAAGAATTTAATTGGTGAGATTCATAGACGTGATATGGGTGTTATTCTAGATGTTGTTTACAACCATACTGCAAGAGTTTCCATTTTCGAAGACCTTGTACCAAACTACTATCATTTTATGGATGCTGATGGTACGCCAAGAACAAGCTTTGGTGGCGGACGTTTAGGTACAACTCATAAAATGGCAAGAAGAGTTCTTGTTGACTCAATTCTTCACTGGGTCAATGAGTACAAAGTCGATGGTTTCCGTTTTGATATGATGGGTGACCATGATGCAGAAAGTATTCAAGAAGCGTTTGATAAAGCGAAAGCCATCAATCCGAACATTGTGATGATCGGTGAAGGCTGGAGAACATTTGCTGGTGATGAAGGCGATCCTGTACAACCAGCTGACCAAGACTGGATGCAATACACAGAAGCTGTTGGTAGCTTCTCTGATGAATTCAGAAATGAATTAAAATCAGGATTCGGTAGCGAAGGTCAACCGAGATTTATTACAGACGGTGCAAGAAACGTTCAACAAATTTTTGAAAACATTAAGGCTCAACCACGTAATTTCGTGGCAGATCAGCCAGGTGATGTCGTTCCTTATATTGAAGCGCATGACAACTTAACACTGTACGATGTGATTGCTCAATCAATTAAGAAAGACCCAGCAATTGCTGCCAATGATTTAGAGATCCATAAGCGAATTAGAATTGGGAATGCGATGGTACTTACAGCTCAAGGAACAGCCTTTATCCACGCTGGTCAAGAGTTTGGACGTACAAAGCAATGGTTAGCTCCGGCCGAAGAAGCTCCATACAAGTCTACGTTCATGGTAGACCAAGAGGGTAAGCCGTTCCAAAATCCATACTTCATTCATGACTCTTATGACTCGTCAGATATCATTAACAGATTTGATTGGGAAAAAGCAACAAACGCTGAGCTATATCCTGTGAACAACGTCACTCGTGAGTACACACAAGGATTAATCGCGTTACGTAGATCAACAGACGCCTTCAGATTAGGCTCAAAAGAACTAGTTGACCAAAATGTAACCTTAATCAATGCAGCAGAAGTAAGAACAAATGACAAAGTAATCGCCTACCGCAACGAAGCAACAAACGGAGATGCCTACTATGTATTCGTTAATGCTGACAACACCGAAAGAAGCTTTACTATCGGTGAAGACTTAACAACAGGCATCGTCATAGTAGACAGTGACGAAGCAGGTATTACTGCAGTTCAAGCAGAAACAGGCTTCACGTTAACAACTGAGAAAATTACCTTAGATGCGTTAACAACTGTTGTCATTAAAGTTGCGGTCGAGCAGGAAGAGCCAGGCGACGGCGAACCAGGCGATGGTGAACCGGGAGATGGTGAGCCAGGAGATGGTGAACCAGGAGACGGCGAACCAGGTAATGGTGAAACACCACAACCACCTTCTAAAGACAAAGATAAAGACAAAGATAAAGACAAAGATAAAGATAAAGATAAAGATAAAGACAAAAAAGATAAAGAAAAGAAAGATAAAGACAAGAAAGACAAAGATAGTAAAAAAGACGCAAAACTACCTGATACAGCAACAACTAACTACAATTGGTTATTTGTAGGGATGGGCTTAATGTTCGCTGGAGGGGTCTTCTTCATCATTCGAAGAAGAAGAGGAATGGAATAACAAAAGTGAGAGTCTAGTAGCCTAATTGGCTACTAGACTTTTTTATTTATTTTCGTTTTTTGTCCATGCCGCGTGGAAAATGAATGAAAAATGTCCACGAGCGGTGTCAGACACCATGTTTTAATTTTATTCTGTAAATTAGTGGTAAATTTTGAAACCTTTTTGAAATATAGAACGTCTATTATAGTGAGTTAAGTGATCATGCAGATGTCAATCAGGTGTGACTAAAGATAGATTGTAGAAATTTGATTTTTGAGTTATAAATAAGGGGGGATTACCATCAATATTATTACCACAAATTTAGAAGGGGATTTGACGATCGAACGTGATACGAGTATTAACGGGAAAGTGATCGGATGTATAAATGTATTACCAGGAGCAAGTCTCGATTTAAATGCTGACGTAATTGGAAATATTACTCTACAACAGTACTCGCGCATCTCCGTCAGAGGCAACGTTCATGGCAATATCATCCGCCATAAGAGTGCTGGTATAGAATTATTATCAAAAATTGATGGTGAAATCATAAATTATCGAAAGTAGATTTCACACTGATTGAATGAGGTGTATCGATTATGAGAAGACATGGATTAAAAACAGTCATAAGTAATAAGGGGTTTATCTATTTTAATCATGCAACTCTAGTCATAGAGTCTGATCAGGATTGGTATATTTCCGTTGCTGACGATCAAGACAATGAATATCAAGGACAGCTTGAGTTAGTCCTAGAAACGGATGAAGGGCATAGCTACCTCACAAAGGGAAATTATCGTGATCATCGAATTACAGCAGTAGACAGCCTCCATCCTTTAAGAGTAAGTTAAAATAACTTTAAAAACACTAATTGATCCAAAAGATACTGGATTGCTTAGTGTTTATTTGTTTTATAGCCTCAAAATGTAATGTAGTTACCTGGATATTTATGTTAAAATTAAGTGTCAGATAAATCAGATTTTTCACCGTGTGAAGATTTATAAAAAGATAGTAAGGTTGCTATTGATCTAGAATTTTTGCCGAAATAGTAAATTATTTTTTCGCAATCGACCATATTTATCAATTATTTATAATCCCTTTAATGGCAATGATCCTTTTATTAGTTCAAATCTAACGAAGAATAAAGTGATGTGTTAGCAAGAATTTACTTCGCAAGTCCTGTAGGAGGTTACTAAAGATGGAAGGCCCATTATTTCTAATATTACTGCTTGTTTTAATACTGAGTGGTATCTACTGCACCCATAAGGCCATAAATGGTGTATCTACAGAAGAACAGAATCAACAACTCGAATTAACCAAGCAATTAATAGAGCTGCAGCATGAGGTCCTTAAAACACAAAAGCAAATCCTAGAGAAATTAGACCGTTTGAAATAGCTGGACTGAGTAGATGAAACAAAACGTACTTTCTGTTGATAAATCCTTTTAAAGGTAATGTTTATCAACTCGAAGATCATAATGAAGCGTAGGAGTGTGAGCGTTGTGAATAAAAATACGAAAAAAGCATTACATATCATGGGTATGTTAATTTTTGGCGGGTGGTTTATCACCTCGTTTATTGAGGCAGCCAATTCATCCATTAAATATTCGACCTACACAATTTGGGAGTTTCGTTTATTTATTGTTGGTTGTGCAGCTATTTTCTACTTACAAGTTTTCTTTTTTGATAGAAAAGTGAGTAAGAGTGCGGAAAATCCTTCCCAGTCAAAAGCGTCGTAGAACCAATGACTCTAGGTCTTTTTATTAACTTTCTTGTTATTTTTTCGATGTTTTATGGGTTTAGGTATTTTTTTGATCCTAAGTACAAATATGAAGGGTTTAAGAAACTGACAATCGATGTTGTTGTTATTACTATTTTAGCCTTTATTGTTCAATTGATTTTTACGCTATTTTAATAAGATTTTATAGACCAAAGCCAAGCTTATGCTTGGCTTTTTTACGATTTTCTTAAAATAGGTCTAAAAAAACGACAATCTACTAAAAATAAGAAATTTCTCCTAATTATTTTGTCAAATAGACTAGACTTGAGTGGAAAAATGTAGTTTATTTGTATATATAGTGAAAAATTGCGGGGTGATTATTTGAGAAGATTTTTACTAATAGGTTTGGTTATTATCATAGCTTTTGTTACAAATTTTCAGTTTAATAGTAAAGATTACATAGTTTATAGTGATAATAGTAGAGTTGCAGTTGGTGAGGTAACTGCCTCGCTATTAAATGTTCGCAGTGAGGCGAATGCAAATGCGAGGAGAATTGCGCAACTACCTAAAGGTACGAAAGTTTCAATTTTTGAAATTGGAGTCAATAAAGATTGGCTAAAAATAAATGTGAATAACCAATGGGGCTTTGTTCACAAAGACTTCGTAACGATTACTGAAACGTTTGCTCCTACTAATACACTACAAAAGGTTGCTGAAGGCCAAGTAAATGCTTCGAATTTAAATGTTCGTAGTGAACCAAATACATCTTCACAAAGAATTAGCATTCTAGCAAACGGAACAAAGATTGATATTTTTGAAACGGGTGTTAATAAAGATTGGCTAAAAATTCGCGTAAATGACCGCTGGGGCTTCGTTCATAGTAGCTTTGTAACGATTACGCAGCAAACAAAGCCTACGACTCCTGCAGCAAATCAGGTGATAAGCAAAGGTCGAGTTACCGTAAACGCGCTAAATGTCCGTAGCGAGCCGCGTACAACCGCTAAACGGATCACCATTCTTGCAGAAGGAACGCAGCTAGACATTTATGAAACCGGCGTCAATAAAGACTGGCTAAGAATCAGAGTCAACAACGAATGGGGCTTTGTCCATCGAGATTTTGTTACGATTACTCAAGGAAGCAATAATCCCACACCGACAACTCCTACAGCACCTGTGACAGTCGTCGCAAAAGGTCAAGTGACGGTAAATGCCTTAAATGTCCGGGCGGAACCAAACACGACGGCAAGACGAGTGACGATACTCGCTGAAGGAACGCAGCTAGACATCTACGAAACAGGCGTTAATAAAGATTGGTTAAAAATTCAGGTAAATAACGAGTGGGGCTTCGTCCACAGTAGCTTTGTTGCAATCGCTCAAGCAACGACCCCAGCACCACCAGCAAACCAAGTCATTGGAAAAGCGGAAGTTACGGCGACAACCTTAAATGTTCGTAGTGAACCGAATGTGACGTCAAGGATCATCGGAAACCTTGCAGCAAGAACTCAAGTTGATTTTTACGAACAAGGCGTTAACAAAGACTGGTTAAAAATTAAAGTTGGCAACGAGTGGGGCTTTATTCACGGAAACCATGTAAGAATACTAGGAAATCAACCAACCATTGATACATCAAAGCTCAAAGACAAAGTCATTGTCATTGATCCAGGACATGGTGGGAGAGACCCGGGTGCTGTTGCCTTTGGTTTAATGGAAAAGGATATCGTCTTATCAACGGCCTTGATTTTAGAAAAGAAGCTTCAACAAGCTGGGGCAAAAGTTGTTTTGACTAGATCGACAGACGTCTTTTTAGCGCTCAGTGATCGCACGAAGGTCGTGAATAACCAAAATGCTGATATCTTTTTAAGTATCCATGTTAATTCATCTTCAATCGCGACGGCGCATGGCACGGAAACATTTTGGAATCGTAATTATGAGCTATACAACAGTCAGTTGCTAGCTTCGAGTTTACAGTCGAAGCTCGTTAATACATTATCAACTAGAGATCGTGGCGTGAAGGAAGCGGGCTTTGAAATCATCAAGTATACGAGAGTACCAAGTGTTCTCATCGAGCTCGGCTTTTTAACAAACCAAAACGAAGCCCAACGTTTAGCGAGCCCACAGTTCCAAGATCAGGCAGCACAAGCAATTTTAGAGGGCTTAGTAGATTTCTATAATAAATAATGGCTCTTTTCGTAAACATTGCTCCTGCGGTTACTCGTCGCACAAAAAAACTTGTTGCTATTTAACCAAAGATAAATAGATAAATCCCTTAGTTGAAGAATTCACCCCGTAGAATAAGTAAGAAAAGAGCAATGCTTACTAAATAAGTAGTGATATCTTAATATTCGTGTGTAAAAATCCGGCTTTTGGGATTTTTACGAAAGCAACAAACTTTGCGAAAATAGTATAAATAATCCACACAACAAGAGGTGCAAAAATGAAGGAAATAAAATGGGGTTCCCCACTTAGCTTCGCATGTCTTGGTATCTTTTTAGTCGGAGTGTCATTATTACTAGATACCATCTGGAAATATTTTTTGAGTTTTGGATAAATAGTTATTTGGAGATTAATTCGCTCATGAATTGATCTCCTTTTTTATTGTGCAGGCCCCTCTGGAAATTGGTATTTTATGTTAAAATAAATCTGGCAATCGTTTTTTTGAAAGTACAGAAACTACGTGAATTTCCTAATAATCTTGTGCTGGGCTTACAGAAATGTACTAGGCGAAAGAAATGTATAATAATTGTAGCGCTGAACACGAAATATATTTTGTAATGGTCTGCTTTTCTTGTAATAAAACCAATTTTTCAAGGAGGAATTATGCACCCATCAGAGCTGATAGAAATCATATTTGTAGGGGTAACTATTGCAGCAATCATAGTGATTTCCTTATTTTTAAAAGGTAGATGGCGTAAGGTTGGATGGTCATTGGCTTTCGGTGTTTTGGTGGCATTTGCGATTTTTTATACTGCACGACCTTATTGGATTGATGTACAAATTGACCAAAAAGTTGTCCTATTAGAGTCTTATTTAGAACAACAGTTTCCAGATGAAGTATGGACAATAACAACTGTACCTCACCGCAAGAATGGCTACAAACATCTAAACCCCTATTACATTGGTGTCGTTTTCGAAGATGAGCCAGACGTTACTTATCATTATTGGGTAGAAAAGGATAACATTTACCAAATCAGCTATTTAAGGTAGCACGGGGACGGTTCTGGTGCTTCATCAGGAGCTTTCTAAATGGGGAAGCACCAGAACCGTCCCCGTGCTTCTCAAAACCTAAGAGCCATGAGACAAACGAATTGTTCTCATGGCTCTTTCGTTTTTTAAAGCGACTAATAAAATTACCGTTTTTTGTTAATAATGGGTTGATAGGTTCTTAGCCGAGCTACATATTAGAACTTAGTAGCGAAAATAGGTATACAGTTATCGCCTTTTCGTAAAGGATGGTTAAATGAGATCAATCGTTCAGGTATTTTCATTTGATTTAACTTCCAAGATTCTCTTAGGGGTCATTGGAATTATCATTATTCGTTATATGCCAGAAACAGAATATGCGCTGTATAGCTTCGCGTTAGCGATGATTACAGTTGTCGCGCAAACCTTGGCAGCTACATTTCGAAGAATTTATATCGTTGGCTTTAGCGAGTTTGATTTGAAACAGCATAGCGACTCGTTTTTAGGATTACAACTATTAATAATCTTGTTTTTGACGATCGTCAGCATCCCATTTCACATCTATTTTAATGGAGTTTATCTATTAATTCTAATCATGATTGTTGGAACGACGTTGGTTGAATACATCAAAACTGCCTACCAACAGGAACTACAATTTTTAAAGTTTTCGGTTGTAGAAATTGTTCGCTCAGCTTCGTTTTTTGCACTGACGCTTCTGCTAATCTTTTTATTTAGACATAGTATTAGTGCCTGGCAGGTACTCTCTATCCAAGCGTCAACGATGTTTTTTATCTTTATTCTCGTATTCCGGAGTAAATTAAATCTGAAACAAATTTTTGCAATAAAAAAAGCGTTGGAAATCGGAAAATCGATTTTTAAGGGATCATATAAATACTTGTTAGGACTGACATTTTTTACAACGATTTGTGCGCAGTTAGATGTGTTTATGCTGAAGTGGATTTCCACAGAATTGCAGTTAGCGACGTACGGCTCTGCGTTTCGTTACTACACCTTAGTTTTTTTAGCATTAAATTCAGTCAATGCGGTATTATTACCCATCATTCAAAATACCAATAATCGTAGCGAACTTGACGACATATATATGAAACATCGAAAAATGTTAATGTTGTTTGTGCCGATCGTTTTGATAGGGGCGTGGCTTTCAGGCTGGATCATTCCTTATATCGATATGGGCAAGTATCCTGATGCTGTTGCGACCTTTCGTATTTTAGCAGTTTCAGCGATTTTCTCATTTGCTTTTAGCCCCCATGTAAATCTAGTCATGAAATTTGGTGGCTTCAAGTATTTGTACTATGTAATTGTCATAGCGGTTGTGATGAATTTAGCTTTGAATAGTATTTTAATACCTTTGTATGGCGCAATCGGCGCGGCTATTGCAACATTGGTTACGTTTTTGTTTAACAATTACTTAACGTATGTACGTGCGCATAAACTTCGTGCAGATTTTCATGATTGAATGGAGGGGATTATGTTGATAAGCAAGACACCAAGGCTGGCTGTGATCGGATTAGGTTTTATCGGGCTGCCACTGTCATTGAGCTATGCGATGAAAGGTGCTTCTGTCATCGGGATTGATGTGTTAGAGGATCATGTAAATGATATTAACGCTGCAAAATGCCATTTCCATGAACAATATCAGGGGAAGTCGCTTGCAGAAATTTTATCCGAACAATTGGCGCAGGGACGGTTTCAGGCAACGACAAGCTACGAACAAGCTGCCAATGAAGTCGACCATTATATCATCACTGTCGGTCTGCCTGTTCATAATCAAGACCCTGACCTTCGCTATTTAAACGCAGCCTGTGAAACACTTGCCACTGTCCTAAAAAAAGGTGATACCGTAGTCGTCCGAAGTACGGTCATTCCTGGTACGACCGAAGACATCGTCTTGCCGCTGTTAGAAAAAAGTGGCCTAAAGGCCGGCGTCGATTTTTATCTCGCCTATTCATCTGAACGAATAGCGGAAGGACGCGCCTTCGAGGAGTTTATTCATATGCCACTCGCGGTTGGTGGCGTGACGGATGAAAGTGCTCAGCGGGCGAAGCAGTTGCTTTCTTTTGTAACCGAAGCAGAGATTACCGTTTCAGAGATTAAGATTGTTGAGACGGCCAAGGTCATTGAAAATATCCAGCGTGATGTCAATATTGCGATGGTTCAAGAATTTGCTCGTTTTTCGGAAAAATTAGGGATTGATACATTTGAATTGATCCGCATTGCCAATACTCATAAGCGAGTCAATTTGCTGACGCCTGGACCAGGGGTTGGTGGCTATTGTTTACCAAATGCGCTTTATTATCTGCTAACAAAAGCAAAAGAGTTACAGGTCCCAGTCCCTCTTTTAGAAACTGCGAGGAAAACGAATGATCAGGTCCCGCAGGTTTTAGTCGAGATGTTACAGGAAAAACTAGAGGAGGTAGGGAAAAGTCTTGCTTCTAGTAAAATTGCAGTCTTAGGACTCGCAATGAAGGACTTTTCCAATGATGACCGCATCAGTCCACCTCATCACTTCGTGCAACTGCTCTTAGATAGCGGTGCTGACGTTAGCGCTTATGACCCCGCTGTCAAAGCGGCCTATCCGTACCGGGTTTCTTCGTTAGAGGAAGCAGTGACCAAAGCGGATGCCCTTGTTTATGTCACCGTTCAAGAGGAATTCTTAGAAATCGACTGGCTAGCATTATCTGAAAAAATGGCTTCACAGCCTGTCTTCTTAGACGCAAAAAATCGTGTGCCAAAAACGGTCAATCAATATGGTAACCTAATAAGAATATAGATTTGGTGTGAAAAATATGGATCGAACAACAAAACGAGTATTAATCGTAGCATACCTCTTTCCACCGATTGGTGGCGGGGGCGTACAAAGAGCACTAAAAATGGCAAAATACCTAGGACAGTTTGGCTGGGAACCGCACATCTTAACCGTTGCCCCGTCGCACCATGTAACTTTAGATTTAAGTCTACTAGATCAACTTCCGGAGGATGTGAAAATCCACCGGGCGAGTGAAATAAAGATTCGTCGACCAGTAGTCGTTCAAGGTGGGGGGCGAGTTCAAAGTGCCAGTTCCGAAGGGGTGCGGTCGAAACTAAAAAAGTCGGCAAAAGCGTTTCTAAAGACAATGAAAAATGCCGTCATGATCCCAGATGACCAGATTATGTGGTACCCCGCGGCGGTGAAAAAGGGACTTGAGGTGATCAGGGAGCATCATATTGATGTAATTTTTTCAACAGCTGGCCCTTATACAAACCATCTCGTTGGTCGCAAATTAAAACAAAAGACAGGGAAGCCATGGATCGCTGACTTCCGCGACCCCTGGACTCAAAATATGCATCGACCACAATTCAAGTGGCGCCGCCGTATTGAGGAGCGCATGGAAAAAGGCGTCATGGAATCGTCTGATGTGTTATTGACCGTTACTAATTCGTTTGCGAAGAACTTTAATCAAAAGTATCCTAAGCTGAAACGGGTTGAAGTTATTCATAATGGCTATGATGCCGCGGATTATCAAGATATTTGCGCGGTTGAAAACCCAGGTAAGTTTACTTTTATTTATGCAGGAATCTTCTATAAGGAGCGCAATCCGCGTTTACTATTAGAGGCGATTAGAGCATTAGTTGATGAAGGAAAGATTAACAAAGACCACATTCTATTAAAGTTTGCAGGTGTCTTTGATTATCCAGGCTATACCGAGAACAACGATGCAGTGCAGCGCCTAGGGTTAGAGGAGAATGTCGCGATTATGGGCAACCTTCCTCACAGCCAGGTGTTAGGAGAAATGAAAGGTGCGAATGTCTTACTTCTAATCAACGACGTCACACCTGATGCAGGAAATTACATCCCTGGTAAGCTCTTTGAATACATGGCCATTGGCAACCCAATTCTGGCATTGAGTCTACCAGGAGAATCAACTGAGATTATTGAAAAGTATAGGCTTGGCGAAGTCGTCCAACCCAAGAACCTCCAAGAAATCAAGGCAGGAGTCCTCAAACTCTATGAGGAGTGGAAAGAGAAGGCAAAAGAGGGGTCTGACCCCCGCCAAGGTAAAGCTTTAAAGCACTGGGGGTCAGACCCCCACCGAGGTAACGCGGTAATACAGCGGGGGTCAGACCCCTCTTCACAAACTACCGATACTAGTATCTATGAAAGAAAAAATCAAGCAGAACAATTAGCAAGGTTAATGGATGAATTGATTTGAAATAACGATGGTCACGATCATATATGGTCGTGACCATCATTTGGTTCAAGATGATTGGATTAGTTGGAGGATAAGATTTAGGAGACTAGTCGTGCCTTCATCGGTAAAAGGGAAAGAAAGGGTAAAGATAATCAAGTCATACCATTGAAGATGGGCCAGGTTCGGACAGGTATCCTTCACCTCAGGCTAAACTTGTCTGAAGTTGCCTCAGGTTCGGGCAGCTTTCCTTATCTAATCCTGATCCGTTTAGCTGGGGCCTGACCCCAATGAAAGTTCACTTTCACCATTAAGAATGTAAATCTATTTTGCGCTACCTGAACTTGATAAGAGAAAGTGAACTTTCGAAGTTTAACTATTTACAGGGTAGACCCCCACTAATGTAACGCTTTAAAGCGGCGGGGGTCAGACCCCACTCAAACTGCCATATCCATCTGAGTAAAGGCTAGGTGTTTGTGGTGCTTCAATCTTCTCGCCATAGTCACAAATCTCTATTCGATCCTGATAGAGTGTAATTTTGCGATGAACGGGAAGCCGAATCCATAGTGGACACCGATAAATCCTTGCTCGGAGAAATGTAAGCACTTTGCTTGGGCCTCATTCTTTAAGTGAAATAAGCCATTTAATCCTTCCACCCATGAGTTTTGCTCTTTCCCAGGGCATTGTGGGGTAAAATGTGACTTAGTTGAACGAAACAAATTTCGCTTCTCTGGCAAGGGTGTGTAAAGATAAGTGCCCGGGTCCTTAATGATGTCTTTACCATTAATCGTTAGCTCAATGCTTAGTTGGTCGTTATGAGCATGGCCGCCGTTTCCGTTTTGGCCATTTGAGCCGCAACGAATCGCTAAATAAAGCTGAGTGGATTTGTAAATGTATAAGCCAAACTCTGGGTAGCTGAAACCTTCTAACCTGTCTAAGAGATTACCCCCACCACTCAAAAACTCTGTTTTTATGAAAGGCACCTCTTTTAATTGATCAAAATCAACCTCGAAAATCCAGCGACTTCGAGATTGGTCCACACCAGGCTCCACCTTAAAATCCTTCACCATATGCGCAATAACCTTACGATCAATCGTGAAACTCTCGGAAAAATCTTTGAAATCCTTTCGATCAAACAACCCACTATATCCTCCAACTAGCGCTCGGTGGTCAAGGTGATCTTCGAACCAATAAGTATCTCTTTCCGACGAATATCCGTCTAAATTTTGATACCTCTTTTTTACAGTCGCTACATCATAGCACTGCCAATTCGGTTCTAATTTTAAAAAACGCCCATTATCGTTATCGCCAAACTGCGGAATTTTCTTATTGGGTTTCGTAATATTTACAGTAAATAACGCAATTTTTCAAGGCGCTCAAACACCCACTTCGGGAGCTGAGTCGTATTTTTTGCCATAATAATCGCTGCCCCATACAGTACAAGTTCCGCGGAAGTCGGTGATAGCTTGTCGATGCTTCAAAATTAGAGCCTTCCTCATAAAATGAAACTCGACCTCTTGAATAAACTCTTTCACAGAAAAATCGAGCCAATCGTTGTCATGATTAAGGTACGCTGCAATATAAAGCAGTCCGACGATATTGGCTAGATAATGATTGCTACGATTTTCCCCAAACCATTCTAGATTGTTGATGACGTGGTCGCCATGCTCATAAATCGAGCGGGAAAAATTCGGTCAAACTCCTGATCAAATGTTGCGCCAAATGAATGGAATAAATCGTAGGCCACCAGCCAATTAGAGGCGCGGATCGCCACATCCATTGAACAAAACCAATTGACTCCAAAACGAGGAGGATTGGCGGCAATAAAATCCAAAACTTGATTTCTAAATTCAATCGCGTATACGTCTGGATCCTTGAACCCCTGCATTTGCTGCTTGGCCATATAGTAGGCGAAAGCAAGCTGAGTTAAATGGTGCATCCGAGCCAACTCCCAAGGAACTTTGATATCGACACCAGGTAGGTGACCATAGGAAATGTCCTTGTACCACGTGTCCTCGCGCCACCGAAACCCTGACTTAAAATCTAGCTGCCAATCGATCGGGATATAATTTTCTGAGACTAATTCCCGGATCGCCTCTGACTCCGCTAGATTTGCCGCATTAATCACAGCCTTCTCACCAGCCTCATAAACATGGCCCTCAACGCCGCGACACTTCATCCCATGTTTTTGTTGGACCCACCCCGAGCCTAACACCTCAAAATAGTGATTGAGGTAAAGGTTTGTTACTTCACGGATCTCATCAATATTGGAGAAGTCTTCGAGCTCGAAGGCTGGGGTAAAAAAAGTTAATGGCTTATCTAAAGGGATTGTTTGATGATAAGTGCTTTTATTTAAATCACCATGTCGTTCCTGCTTCTTTTGGTAACTAGATCGTAACCTCGACATGCCTTTTTTTATTAAAACCTGTGGAGGCGTTGTTACAATTTTTTTTACTAGATATCGTAGCTTCATAAACTCCTCCTAGTTTTTTATTTTAAGAAACCTAATTTTGGTACATACTATATAATAGTTGATAAAAAGATTATATTTTATACATCTAATGAATTTCATAATTTATTATTTTCGCCGCTAAGTTCTAAATGAAGTTGCGTAGAACCATTCGCAACTTCATTTAGATTGATATAGCTTAAGTTAAGGTAATTATGAAATTCACCCGAAAATTACTGTTAGGAGAATCATAGATTATGCAAAAGCCAGTAGAGATTATGGATATATCTTTTTGCAACTTAGAGGCGTCAGAAGTAGTTGCAGAGATAAAAACCCATATAAATGATAACCGAAAAACATTTATCGTCACGGCTAATCCGGAGATTGTCATGTATGCCAAGGATCACCCGTCCTATAAAAAAACAGTTGCGGAGGCTGACTATGTGTTGGCCGATGGTATTGGTGTTGTCATTGCTTCAAAAATCCTTGGGACTCCGATAAAAGAGCGGGTTGCGGGCTTTGATTTGATGGGCGAACTGCTAGCACATGCCAATGAAAAGCAGCTAAAGGTATATTTTTTAGGGGCAAACCGGAAGTTATCGCAAAGACTGTAGAAAATATTCAAACAACCTACCCGCAAATTAACGTAGTTGGCTATCATCATGGGTATTTTGATCATGCCCACCCAGCGGTTGTAGATGAAATCGTTCAGCAGGCGCCAGACCTAATTTTGTTGCGTTAGGATATCCTGCACAGGAAAAATGGATAAAAAATAACTTAGCGAAATTTAGCAAGGGCGTTTTTATGGGAGTTGGTGGTAGTTTTGATGTTTGGGCAGGAGTAGCGAAACGTGCGCCAATAGTTTGGCAAAAGCTAAATGTCGAATGGCTTTACCGATTACTCAAACAGCCATCAAGGTGGCGAAGAATGCTGGTTCTTCCTCATTTCTTACTAGAAATTTACACGATAAAATAAAGCGAAGAAAATAGTTCATAGCGTATTTCCCCCTTATTTTTGGCAATAATTGAGAGGGAAAGGGGGGAATACCTATGAAAGTGCTACACCTGATTGGTGGCAAGGAAATGGCGGGCTCGAAAAATCACTTAATATCGTTGCTAAATAGTCTCAATAAAAAAGAAGTGATCCTCGGCGTTTTCGAAAAAGGAGCGATTTTACAGAGGCAGAACAGTTAGGAATTGATGTACGCTGCTTTGCGCAAAAAACGAGATATGATTTTTCCGTTTATCGAAAATAAAACGTTTGATTAGAACTGAAGGAATTGCGATCCTTCATACCCATGGACCACGTGCGAACTTATTTGGGTATTTTGTAACAAGGTCTGAAAAGCTGATTTGGACAACAACGGTTCATAGTGATCCGAGATACGATTTTATTGGCGGTGGGTTAAAAGGAAAGCTATTTACGATGTTAAACCTTTGGGTTCTGAAAAAGGTGAACCATTGCTTTGCGATTTCCAGTCGGTTTTCCAAGTTGTTAGAAGAGCTTCATATAAAATGCCCAATGACGACGATTTATAATGGAATTTCCTTTACGGGTGAGCAGCAAGCATTTTTTAGCCCTGAGGATTTTCAATTAAAAAAAGAGGACTTTGTGGTGATCATGGTTGGACGATTACATCCGATCAAGGGGCATGACGTTGTTTTTGAGGCGATAAAAAAGGTCAAGGACAACATCCCGAATTTAAAGCTACTAATTGTCGGTGATGGTCCTAGTGAAGCTGACTTGAAACAGAAGGTCGCAAGCCTGAACATCGACCGACATGTTTTGTTTTTAGGGTTCCATCCTGAAGAAAAAATCGACTCGTTATTGAAGCTAGCTGATGTTTTCTTACTTTCCTCTTATAGTGAAAGCTTTCCATTGGTCGTGTTAGAGGCTGCGCGGGCAAAAATTCCGGTGATTTCTACAGATGTAGGTGGAGTAGCGGACTTGATTGATGACGAAACGCTTGGCTGGGTGATCCCACCAAAAAGTGTTGCAAGTCTTGAACAGGCCATTATGAATGCATATGATCGCCATGAGGAGCTGCCTGCAATCGGTGAAAAATTGCATCAGAAGGCGGCTACGAAATATTCGATCAACCAGCTTGTTGAAGCAGTAGCCGATACATACCGCGAGCTGTTGGTTAACAATGAAAATAAACTAATGGAAGTTTCCAAGCCTGCTGTGAACTTTAAAGAAAGATAGAGGTGGTAGCAGCTTTTTCAGGAGGAGTAAATGATCCAGTTTCAAGATAAATTTATCGTTCGATTTTCATGGTTTCTGATGTTTTTTATCGCATTACAGCCTGTTCTTGATGTGCTTACATCGATCTCGATCTTATACTACGAGTCGACAGTAACGGTTGGGATCATCGTACGGGTGCTTGTCATGCTGTTTGCTCTTATCTATATTTTCTGTTGGCAGCATTCAAAGCTTAAAAAAGTATCTCTGATTTATTTAAGTTCGATCTTACTAATCATCGGCATTGGCTTTGTCACGGCTTGGGTCGTTAAGCCGAACTTCCAGTTGTTTGCGGAAGGCCAATATTATGCAAAAACATTTATTTTCCTGTCATGTTTATTAGCTACATCATGGCGATGATTGTGCTTAGAGATCATACCCAAAAAAATATCATCACGATCTTTTTGACACCGATCGTTGTCTCGATGACGCTAATTGGGGTGGTGTACCTAGTCGCAATTTTGACTGGGACTGGACTTGATACATACAAATTTGTGAAAGCGGGGACGAAAGCTTGGTTCCACGCTGGAAATGAAATTGGAGCAATCCTCTCAATTTGTTTACCGGTGATTTTATTATATGGAATTCGGTCAACGAAAAACGTCGTTCACCTCGTCTATTGGATTCCGGCGTTGCTCGTTATTTTTTCGCTCGTTATGTTAGGGACGAAGGTCGGTTACCTTGCCATCATCATTTCATTAGGGCTGGCCCTTTTCGCATTAGTCGTTAGCCAACTCCTTACCAAGCAACCAAATCTAAAACCAAGTTTACTGATCATAAGTGTTCTTTTAGCCGGTGTTCTGTTAAGTACACCATACACCCCGGCTTTTTCAAACACGGAAACGCATATTCGAATTATCGATGAAATAACTGGAGAAGTAGAAGAGCCAATGCCTGAAGCACCTGAAGTAGTGATAGACGAAGACGCTGGAGTTCTAAAGAGATACAGTAATCGAGTCATTAACATCCTATTAAGCAGCAGACAAATCTTTCTGAAGAATACGCACGAGATGTTTGTTGAGGCACCACTAATACAAAAACTATTTGGAATGGGATATGCCGGCATTTATCCAGAGCGTCCAAAATTGGTTGAAATGGATTTTCTTGATTTGTTTTATTCATACGGGATCATTGGTTCGATCGTTTACATGTTACCGATTTTTTATGCATTCGTGCTGTTGTTTAAAAATGTAAGGCATCACTTAGAGAAGCTGTTACTTGTTGAATTTTTGTTGGTATTTAGCTCATTATTTCTCGGTTTCGGAATTGCTTTCATTGCAGGACACGTCCTCTTTGCCCCAGCAGTCAGCATCTACTTGGCCGTTTTAGGAAGCGTGGGGACGGTTCTCCTGCTTCCTGGGGAAGCACCATAGGAAGCGTAGGGACGGTTCTCCTGCTTTATCAGGTTACTAGCTTAGGAAGCACCAGAACCGTCCCCGTGCTTGCATGTTATGCAAAAATTAATCAAACGTTTGATTAGATTTTTGCGAAACCCTTGATATAACTGCATTTCTTAATTTAATAATTTCATGCACCGCTAGCACTTTGCTAGCATGATTGAATTAGGAAGCGTGGGGACGGTTCTCCTGCTTTATCAGGTTACTAGCTAGGGAAGCACCAGAACCGTCCCCACGCTTCCTTAGAAATGAGGGGTGGTAAGAGATGAGAGTCATAAAATTTATTGTTGTAACATTCATTATGTGTTTTTCCTTTGTTGCTGGTTTAGAAGCTGTTAGCGGAAAAACTCATGGAGAAATACAGCTTGAAGAATTTATTAAGGGAAATAACTATATTTCAGCAGAAAAGGCCATTCATCAATATGAAAAAGAACATGGTAAAAAAGTAAGCCTACCAACAAAGTTACCTTTTGAACCATCACACCGGTTTGGGACCATTGAGGGCGAAGGACGGCTTAATTTGCATTATATGAAGTATGATGCAACCGGGAGATGTCCCAATCTTGATTTTGTATTTATATAATGCCTGAAAAAGACCTTGAGAAGTTTATTAACCCCACAAAAGATGAAGTTTATGAACTTAGCAATGGAAGTAAAGCGTATTATAGAAGACATCATGAGGATTTTCATACTCTAGTATTTCAGCGAAGTGGATTTGGCTACCTCTTTGGGGGAAGTACAACGGATCATTATGATTTAGATGTTCTAATCGAAACAGCAGAGTCAATTAAATAACTATATTAGTGGTGAGCGTTCTTTAAAATTAAAGGAACGCTTTTTTTCTATCCAACTAAAGGTAATTAATGGTAAAATTAGTTAACTTAATACATAGCAAGCAGGATAATTCTATTTAAAGAAAGTAACGAGGTGAAAGATAGTGATAAGTACATCAACTTGGTTTAACCCATACGTCTTGGAGGTGCTGATAATACCAATTGCTATATCATTGGGAACTTTATCAGCATGGTTTACAAAGAAGGTAGTAGTAGGACCTTTAATTCATGTTACATTATTCGTGCTTTTTTATATGTGGCTTTGGTTATATTTTTATTCAGCGAACTCATCAGATTTTTTTGCTGTACATTTGAATAGCTTTGAATCTTTTATAATAGAGATAATTTTTGTTGGTGTGACTTGGTTGTTATCATGGAGTTTATTAAGGTCTAAAGGTAAAAATAAGGTGTAGAGACTATTCTCTATATTTCTTTTAATTTGCAAATTAGCAATAAATCACTAAAAATGGGGTTGCGATGATGGTATTTAGAGAATACCTAAAAACTACTTTTCCTGGACTAGTCTTGAAGCCGAGCCTGTATCATCAATGGGATATTAGGATCCATTTTGAATTTGGGGAAGGTATGTATCAGTATAATAATGATGGAAGCCTTAACCTTGAAATGTTTGAGCGAGTCTATAGTCAAGCATCGTCAATTTTTAATTATCTTTTTTCTGAAGAGGATGAAATCATTCTCGCTACAAATGTTTATCATCGTAAAAGTTATAAAAATAACCGAAGAAGGGTTAAGGTCTACGAGCGCTTTCTAAAAAATAAAGATGTAAAATACAAAGTGAAGGTGGAGACTCTACCATTTGCTTTTGACGACGAAGAAGAGGCTGACGAGTATTACACTTCACAGTTTTCCGTAAAGTGCAGAAAACGAGATATAAATTACCAGTTACTACTTAAAGCTAGTTGTCACGAGGACTTCCCCTTGAAACCTAAATTTGGTGGGAATAACGGATCGTATTATCCAGATGTATTTTTCATAAATGTTTCTAAAAATATTATCTTCTTTATTTATGATGATCGAGGTTGCGAGGTTATTGCAGATAACAAAGAAGTCATAAGGACATTATATAAGGCTTACAAAGATTGGGTTGCCGAGTAGAGGAAGCGTGGGGAAGCGCGGGGACGGTTCTGCTGCTTCCTAAGCTAGTAACCTGATGAAGCAGGAGAACCGTCCCCACGCTTCCTAAATTGAATTAAGTGGAGGAATTTCTATGTCCTATATTTATGGTTTGATTTCTGTGGTTGCTAGTGTAATTTTAGCTTTCATAATAGGGATTCCGGTAATATCAGAATGGGGTCTAACCTATTTTCACGTTGAATATTTTCTGTTAGGTTTTGTAGCTCCAATCGGCTATTACTATTCCATTTTTCTCAAAGAAGGAGCATTTCATAAACAACATATATTACCTGGTTTATCATTTGGATTAATAGCTTTGTTTATTATTTTGCTTATTCATTATTTCGTTCTATCACGTCTACTTTTACCTTTTCTCCCTTATATAAATACTGTTAAATTGGAAATTCCAGTTTTCGTATTCGGAAGTATTATTCTCCCCTTATTTAAGATAATTGGTCAAATCAAATGTAAGAAATGTAATAGTGGATACTTTACTGAAGAGTTGCTTTTTAAAGTAAGCAAAAGTGACTACCGAAGTGATATAAAAAAGTTTATCCAATTGGTAGCAAATAATAGTGATACTGAACTTCGAAATTTTATAAAAGAACGAAGATTATGTACTGGATATTCATCAAAGAACCATGAAATAAAACCTTCAACTTATTCATTTTATTTGATAACGTGTAAAAATTGTAGAGCCCAATATATTGTAAGTCAAAAGAATAAAGAGAATATTGATGAAATTTCAATAAAGCATTCCTATAAGATAATAGCTAACACTAAGTTTGGGAATTAGGAAGCACGGGGACGGTTCTATTGCTTCCTAAGGAAGCAGTAGAACCGTCCCCGTGCTCCTTAAAAAAACAGTGAGGTGCGCTAATGAAAAAGTATTTATTTCGTTCTATCTTTGTATTACTAATTGTACTAGGAATCTTTTTTCTATTTATAGAGTTAACCAAGGAAGAGATATTTACAATTGTAAGGAAGGAATCAGAAACATCAGTTTGGATTGAAAGTAATAAATTAATAAATCCAAGCTATAAAAGAGCTACATTAGGCTTGAAGTATGTAGACATAGTAAATGAATTTGGTGAAGTAATAGATTATAGAGAGTTGGGAATAGGAGATAAAATTAAAGCTGATTTAAAACCGTTAGCATTCCTTTCTGACCCTCCTGGCTTGAGTGCATGGAAAATAACGCTACTGAAATAATGGGTAGCAAGAGTATAAATAAGTTGAGGTTGATTTTATGAAATTTTATCTTTTAGGTGAAGAAACAAAAATTGATATTGATGTATTAAGCAGAAATCATCCGAATTGTACAGATTTTTGGGATGGAAATTGGGTTCATTCAAAAGTAAATATTGAAATTCCAGGATACCGTGTTCATTTCAATGCAGATTTGAGAACAGATGAAATAAGAGATTTTCTAAATGAGCTGAAAGAAATGAATAAGCATTTGAAAGGAAAAGCTACACTAAGTAATTTAGACAGCTTTTTACATTTTGAATGTGTGATGAACAAGTTAGGTGGAGTATCTTGGTCAATTGAAACTTGCTACCCTGCTGGATATGGTGCTGTTTTGAATTTTGAATTTGAAGCAGACCAATCATATTTGCAAAATTTAATAACAGAATTGGAAGATATTTTAACTGCTTTTCCTGTTATAGGAAGGCCGTAGAAGCATGGGGACGGTTCTGCTGCTTCCTCCGGAAGCGCCAGAACCGTCCCCATGCTTCCTGAATTAATAAAGAAATGAGTGATTTGATGAAATCAAAGAGTAAATTAAAGCGAATGTCAAAGGTGCTATCAATGGCATTTGTCATCTTCATTCAAATCTATTGGTATAAGATTAGAAAAAAACCTGAAGCTGATTGGGAAAAATTGTGGGATATAATAGGGGAAAGGTTTCGAAAAACATTATTTGAACTAGAAGGATTACTTATTAAAGTTGGACAATTACTAAGCATTCGCTCGGACTTGCTTCCTAATGGGTTTATCCGTCAAATTCAAGACCTTACAGATCAAGTTCCCCCTTCAGAATGGGAGGAGATTGAGGATATTCTTAAAGCAGAATGGGGAGGACCTCTAGATCAATCGTTACTTTCCATCGATAAAAAGGCAGTAGCTTCTGCCTCTATAGGAGAAGTTTATAAAGGTATCTTAAAAGATGGTCAAATGGTGGCCATTAAAGTACAACGCCCAAATATACAATCAATCATTGAAACTGATTTCCGTACATTAAGTATTATTATCTGGTTTGCCCATCATTTTGTTCCCATGCCAAAAGGGTTTATAAATTTAAAGGTTTTATTTAAAGAACTCAAGGAAGTTATTGTCCGGGAGCTTGATTTTTCTCAGGAAAAAAATAGCCTACTCTTTTTTCAAGAACGATTTAAGGGTGTAGATGGTGTGAAAATACCAGACGTGTATTCCGAACTGAGTACGCCAAAGATATTGGTAATGGAGTGGGTCGAAGGAATAAAGCTGACTGATAAAGTAGGAGTAAGTCAACTAGAAGTTAACCAACGTGAATTGGCAGCGCGTCTGATTGAAGTTTTTCTTCCACAGTGGCTTGAACCAGGTTTGTTCCATGCTGATCCCCATTCAGGAAACGTACTCGTATCAAAGGAAGGACAAATTATATTACTAGATTTCGGAATGGTAGGGCAAATTTCTAAGAAGGATGCTACCTATTTTCAAGGATTAATAGAAAGTTTACTATCAAAAAATTACCCTAAAGCTGTGGAGTGCTTGACTCATTTAGGTTTCTTGCTCCCTGAGGCAGACCCAAGGACGATGGAAAGGCTATTGGCTGAATTATTGTCTTTTCAACCTGCGCAATTGAAAGAAATGGATCTTCTAGCTTTAAAATTGGAAATGAACGATATCATTCAAGCACTCCCAATTCAAGTGCCAACGAGATTTGTTTTTTTAGGGCGTTCTTTCATTACGATGGAAGGAATGCTTCGGAACTTGGCATCAGAGGAAGATCTCATTAACGTTTTAAAACCAGTTTTTATGGATTGGTTGAGTAAACAAGGGAATACCAAGTGGTCGTTTATTTGGTTTTGGTTGCAGTCACAGCCAATATTTAAAACAGTCCATTCCTTTACAGAATTTCTAAAACTACCACAAGTACTTGAGAATATAAAGGAAACCGAGCAGCGAAGACAATTTCAATTTTCTATATTTGAAAATAACAAAAAACAACTATTTCAATTAACACTCCTTGGTCTTATCGGAATAGGCACAGGGATATATACTTCCCATCAACTCATTTTACAGCTTTCAGTGGTTGTATCTATCATTTCTGTTACAGGATACTTTTTTTACAGTTTTAAGTTAAAAAAATGGATGAAATACATGCATGAAAAACGAAGATAGAAGCATGGGGACGGTTCTGCTGCTTCCTACGGAAGCGCCAGAACCGTCCCCATGCTTCATCAAGGAAGTAGGTTTAGGATTGAAATTAAATAATGAAAAAGATTGTGTTGTGTTTGCAGTTCTTTCTTTTATGATGTGGGGTCTTACTCCGATTTATTGGAAACTTACTCAACATATTTCTTCAGGAGAGATTTTAGCACAGCGAGTTTTTTGGTCTTTTATTTTTATGATTGTGCTTTTACTCTTTTTAAGGAAATGGAATTTATATGTTGAATTCGTAAAAGAAATCATTAAGAAGCCAAGGTTATTTTGGTCACTTTTTCTTGCTTCTGTTTTGATTAGTTCAAACTGGGGTATCTTTATGTGGGCTGTAATTGAAGGGAAAATAGTAGAAGCCAGTCTTGGTCAATACATAAATCCTTTAACAAGTATGTTAATCGGTGTAATCGTATTAAAAGAAAGGTTAAGTATTTCTCAAGTTGTTGCATTTGTTTTAGCAGGAATGGGGGTAGTAACATTAACACTTCATTATGGTGTAATCCCTTGGATTTCGCTTAGTCTAGCTCTTACTTTTGGATTTTATGGTTTAGCAAAGAAAATGATTAAAGCCGATTCAACCATTGGATTAGCTCTTGAAACGATGGTGATTACCCCCATTGCGTTAGTATTTTTGGCATACTGGATGTTTCAATCTCAAATCCAATTTTTCGATTCTGTTTCAACAAGTTTACTTTTAATAGGTAGTGGTGCAGTAACCGTTCTACCACTATTATTTTTTACTATGAGTGCGAAAAAGGTAACACTATCTTTGCTTGGAATTCTTCAGTATATTTCTCCAACAATAGTACTGGTAACAGGTGTTTTTCTTTATAACGAAACGTTATCACAAGCACATTTAATTGCACTTATCTTCATTTGGTCAGCTATTGCAATTTATACTTTTTCTTCAATGAGGAAGCATGGGGACGGTTCTGCTGCTTCCTCCGGAAGCGCCAGAACCATCCCCATGCTTTCTACTAAAATAAAAAAGGGAGAGTTATAGAATAGGGAGGTGAAAATAGTTGAAAAAGTTTATTATCGCATTCATATCAGTATCTTTTATCCTTCTATCAGGTTGTTCTTTTGGTGATGATTGTGCTTGTACTGAACCTGTACCAGAAACTGAAAATGATGGTTAAGAGTGATTTATTTCTTATTAAGTTCCCAAACGAAAAAAATGAGGTGAGATTATGTTAATTTTCGTTATATCTTCCGCTGGAATATTACCAACAGTTTTTATTTCGAATCTAACTAAACAGATTAAAGAAGATAATAGACGGATTATTCAATTGTTAGAGGAAAAGAAGGAGATGGAGAGTAGAGGGCAATGAACTATAAAAATATCGTAATAATTCTTGGTTTGTCCCTAGTATGTAATGTGGCTTTATTTTATATGTATTATCAAAAAAGCTCAGAATCGGAACAACGATTATACGCTCTTCAGACGGCTTACGAAGTAATGTTAAGTTCCAATGTGCATCTTACTAATGCAATGAATAATTTAGGTAAAGAACATCTTTTAAAAGCCTATGCTAATTTACATAGTGCATCAAATGCATTTAGGGTTTTCAAATCGCAAATAGGAATACGGAGTGATGATGATGTTCTATCTTTTTACCGCGACATACTCATGAATTGGATCGTAGAAGATTATGAACCGACGGAAGACGAATTTGTTACTATGATTGGTGATTTAGCACTTATTTACAATACATTTTCAAAATGGGGAGAAACACCAGGCAAGTTTAAAGAACGAAGCGTTTTTGATTGGGATGAAAGTGAATACGAAGAGAATGTAAAACAGCTGAAAGATAAGCTTATTCTATTTAGTGAATAAGGAAGCATGGGGACGGTTCTGCTGCTTCCTCCGGAAGCACCAGAACCGTCCCCATGCTTTTTCTAGAACGGAGGTTTGAATTTTATGAAGAAAGCACCATACATTATTTTTATTTTGGTCTTACTTGTATTGCTATCTGCTTGTAATAGGCAAAGCGGTAATGGAGAACCTCAATCAACAGAAGGAACTTCTGAAATTTACGTGAAGGGCTTGGAAAACGTCGATGTTCTTAATAGTCATGGAAGTATTGAAGGACTGGAAAGAATGAGTAGTTTCTATGAAAACGTAAAAAATGGAGTTCCCTCTGATTTGCGAATTGTGCACTACACGATTGAAGGTGCTCCTATCGTAACAGATGTAAGTTATAATGGAGAATTTCTTGAAGTGAAGGATGATACCACTCGTGACACTTATGGAAGTGGGGCAATTACTAGCAAAAATTGTAAGAATTTGATTGAGGAAGTTAATCCTACCAATACCTCATATATAGCGGTTGATTGTACCGGTGGTCTTCGTGGGATGCAAGAAATCTTGAAAATTAACTACAACATGAGTCAACAGGATCTTTTTGAGTTTGTATTGAAATATGGATTAAACCAGGAGAACGAAATAAATTCGCACACATTGAAAAAAGAAAGCAGCACACAGATAATAAAGGATGTAAAACAAGAGGTGTATAAAAGATTAGTTTTTGCGAATTACTTAGCAGAAAAAGACTTAATTACAACATGCGATACTAAGGATACAATCAATTATTTCCTGAAGGTACACATAAATGGTGGCGAGCGTGAATTTCAATGGAGTGCTTGTGATCAGAGCATGGATGGCGTGAAATTTACTAAGCTTGCAAACTACATTATAGAACAATCTGAGAAGAAACAACACGTACAACCTATCACCGTTCAAGGCTATGTGTTAGAAAAAAAGGAAAACGAACTGTTAGTTGGCGAAGATTTTACTATGCTAGATTACGAATGGATGAAAGATGAAATAAAGCATATCGATTTCAATAACTATATTTATGACTTTGCCATCTTAATAGGAGTTAACACAGAAGAATTTAATCCTGGTGATAAAATTCTAGCAACTATAGAAGAAAGAATAAGTGATAACAAACCAGGCAGAGCATTAGTGAAGGAAATTAAGAAATTAGAATTAAAGTAATTGGAAGCACCAGAACCGTCCCCGTGCTTCCTAAGAAGGAATTCATCAATGGGAGAAAATTATGAATGACAATAAAGAAAGACCAGAGGATAGACGAGAAAGACTAAGACAAGAAGAAATCAAAAGAAATCTTGCAAGCAAAATTGGTGGTGGTTTTAATCGTGCTCAAAGTGGTAGTCTTGTTGATTTAGTTGGTAGGTTTAGGATGAAAAAACAGGGATCTTAATTATTGTAATCATAGTTGCCTATTTAATTGTATCCTTGTTCTTTAACTAATGAAGGAATTACTAGAACAGCTGCTGTAACGCTTTTGTCGAATCAAGCAACAAGGGTTCGTCGAGCATATGGAGGTGGAAAATTGAAATCAAGCGAAAAAAGAACCACAGTATACTTAATTCTCTTGGGAATATTATTTGTGTTTACTATCCTATCAATCGTGTTTTCTTTCGATAGTCTTATAAAAGACATCGTTTACTCTGTAGGGTTTTTAGTTGCAATTATTTTAAGCATATATTATAGAAAACAAGCAAAATAAGAACGTCAACAAAATATAAAATAGCATTGATATACTCAATTAACGAAGCAGAAAGGGGGGATTTTTTGATATGAACACTATTAAAAAATTGTTTGTGAAGAAAGAAATAATTATTTTTATAGCATTAGCGACTATTCTTCTTGTTTTGCATTCAACTCCAAGTATGGCATTAAGAACACAAGTATTTATTATGGGTTATCCAAAAGCAGCTCTAACATCTGGGATTGTTGATGATGTGTATCACAACAAAGTAGATAAGGAAAAGTTTGCTGAGATGAATGCCAAAGCATACACCTTAACAAAACCACCTATTGAAAAAGCGACGCAAGGTGAACTTAGTAACTTTCTTGTAAGGAAAATTGGATTTTTTTATCTAGCGGAATACTATGGCGACACTTAATTATTCTTGTACTAACAGATGTTACTTAAACAACAGGAGCAGTCATATATAGTATGGTTTGCTCCTGTTTCTGGGTGTTCTCTTCTATAATTATCTTTGAAAAAGGGGTGTGGTACTTTGGTTAATTCATCAGTTGGCAAATCAAAATTTATCAAAAAAGTGATATTATTTTGCCTTATACTTCTCATTTCATTTGGATTGTTGTTTAGCTATTTGAATCACATACAGTTATTTTCCTATGGAAACCCTTTTTCATTAATGACTTCCATAATTAAAATAGAGACATTGAAAGACGATTTGGTGAAATTCTCAGAGGATGAGGATTCACATTACTTTATTTCAAAGGATAGTAATGAAATTGAATACTATATAAATAGTTATGGGTGGCAATTGCATCGCCAAAAGGGATACTCTGCTGCTATCTATAAAAGAAACGAAGAAGAAATGATAGTTACACCGAGCAGCATATGGAATTTCAAATATTTGGTCTATGATATCCCGAAAAATTATAAGGACTAACAATTCAGCTAACGAGCTTACTTCAAGGGAGGGAAATAATGATTAAAACTCTTTATCTATTAATGGATTTGACTTTCGTAGGTTTATTAATATTTGGTTTATTACAATCCAAGAGATATTCTTTTTTTGCAGGGGTTTATAGCTTTTTAATCTTAATATTTCTTAAACTTTATTCATTTGTTGCTCCTTATTCTATCAAGCCAATAATTGAAAATATTAGTGAACCACCATTTGGTTCGAGTACAAGTGAGTTTGTGGCATTCTTAAATCTTATTCCTAAAACGCTTAACTTGATCGCATTTTCAATTTTAATCATCGGTTTATTTCAAAGATTAAAAAAATAACGAAAGCGTGGGGGTCTATTGCTTCATCAGTTTTCTAGCTGAGTAAGCACCAGAAGCGTCCCCGTGCTTCAAAAAGAGGAGTGAGTTTGATGGAACATCAATCATTTGAAGAACAAATACTGTATCTTGAAAAACAATTAATGACTTATAGTTATGATGAATTAAACGAGTATCTCGCAGATGACTTTTTTGAGTTTGGGAGTTCTGGAAACATTTTTGATAAAAAAGCACAGCTTGATGCGGTTAGAGATGATAAAGCCGTAACTAATTCAATACGATATACAGTAACTGATTTTAATATCAAACTATTAGCTTCAGATGTTGTATTAGCAACGTATCGCTCATTAAGACATAACGATAGTAAACTAGTATTACGCAGTTCTATTTGGAAGAATATTGATGGGAAATGGCAAATGATATTCCATCAAGGAACACCTACCAAATAATGCGTAACTACATAGTAATAAAGTAAGAGTGCAATAGTGGAACTAGTGGTGACGGTTGTACTGGTGGAAGCACGGGGACGGTTCTCCTGCTTCATCAGGTTACTAGCTTTGTCATTGGGGAAGCACCAGAACCGTCCCCGTGCTTCATTAGGAGGATTTATATATGGGCAATCAAACAGGATTATATACACGTTATGTGATACTATTAACCTTAAATTCTGGTAATAAATTAACAGAAAAACTAATTAAAGAACATGTAGATTTTTTAAAAAAATTAGAAAGTAAAAATAAGTTAGTGCTATGCGGTCCTTTTTCGGATTACAATGGTGGAATGATAATTATCAAGGCAAAATCTTATAAAGAGGCTCAAGAAATTGCAGAATCAGATCCATTTATCATTAGCCAAGCAGAATCTTATGAAATTCGAACCTGGGAGCTATCTTGTAAAGAAAACAACCATATGGGAATGGGTTAATCATCAACAAAGGAAGCGTGGGGACGGTTCTCCTGCTTCATCTGGTTACAAGCTTTGTAATTTAGGAAGCGCCAGAACCGTCCCCACGCTTCTATAATCTAAGGAGATGTGATTATGGAAGAGATGTTATTTAAACAACTACAATTTGTAAGGGATCATACCCTGAAAGTGATGGCAGGTGTAACCGAAGAGATGGCAGATATAACACCTGAAGGATTTAATAATACCATTCGTTGGAATCTAGGACATATATACTTCGTTCTTGAGGTATTTGCTTTTGAGAAAAATGAATTGCCTACTAAAATGCCAGAAGATTTTTCTAAGCTTTTCGCTCCTGGTACTTCAACAGCTGATTGGGAGGATACCACCTTACCAACGATTAATGAATTAACACTTCTTCTTCAGGATCAACAAGGACGTATTAAGGCAACTTTAGAAAACCACCTACATGAGAATTCAAAAAATCCAATAGTAACTAAAAGTGGATTGAAACTTGTAACGGTTGCAGAATTTCTTAACTTTAACTTATTCCACGAGGGTGTTCACGTAAGTACAATAAAGCTATATAAAAAATTATTAGAAAAATAAAGCGGCTCTAACCTTATGTGGAAGGTAAGGAGTAATCTCGTTTTACTATTATAGTTTCAATTTGTATGTGCTAGGAGGCATGGGGACGGTTCTTATTTGAATTTGACATCTGAATGACTAATACATTGTTCCTCACTTTATCGTTGACACTAATTGCCCCAGGCAGCATATTTAGCACAAATACTAAAATTAATGCCATAAACAATAATCTTCCAATTAAATATACGCCTTCCAAATTAACAATCCTTCCTAGTTATTACTATAATGAATTATTTGATTCGTCAAAATCACTTTTAGCAGGGGGCAAATATTATTTAGAGGAAGGTGAATGGGAAGCATTTTACTTATAAATATATTTACATTTCATGGAATTATGGAGTTGGAGGTTGTAAATACTAACTACAAAAATTTACATGGTTGGGAGTAATATTAGATGTTTAAACCTCCAAATAAAATAAATGAAATGCTAAATCAACAGTATCACGCAGTAGATGAGGCCAACAGTAAAGTTGCTGAAATATGGCTCGACCATATGGTGTTCTCAACAGGTTGGTGGGTATCTGTTGCTTTATGTATTTTACCTTGGGTTATTTGGTTCTATTTCAGAAAAAAGGACAGCTCTAAACGGTTACTAACTGGAGGATTTTGGGTAATGTTTATCGCAACATTCTCAATTACCTGGGTATTACAATGGGACTTTGGAGATACAATGTTAAAACAATTCCAGCCATTCCTGATTTTATAGCATGGGATTTCGCTCTGATGCCTGTAACAATTATGTTCTATATACAGATAAAACCAGATAAAAATCCAATCATTAAGGGACTTATGTTTGCAGCAATGACTGCATTTCTTGCAGAACCCTTTTTTAAATGGTTAGGATTTTTTGAATATCCTGTATGGCATTTTTGGGCTTCCTTTCCTTTTTATTTTGTCATTTATTTAATCGCCCACTATTTAGTTAACGGAGATACCTTTCAACCTTTGACTCAAAGGAAATAACATTGATATAAAGGAAATTATTCAATAAAGCGCGTTAATCAAGAAGGATTAACGCGCTTTTTGTGGAATTATTTGGAAGGTAAGGGCGGGTGACGTTTAAATGAAAGATATAAGAGACCTAATCTCTATAAGGAAAATAGGGGTTGATGAAGTCGGTATAAAAGAAGCTGAAGATAAGCTAGGTGCGGTTTTTCCAGAAGAATTTAAAGAACTTTTCAAATTAGTAAATAACGCAGAAATAGGAGAGTGGATCCTTTATCCCATCAAGGACCATAGAAATCTAAAGGAAACTTGGAATGATATTGTTAGACAAAACACTGAAGTCAGGGAAGAAGATATGGCCAAAGACCTTATTGCAATTGGTGATGATGGTTCGGGAGTTGAACTACCCGCCACTTAATTTTCTAACGAAAATTTGAAGTGGGGGCTTCCTAAGTAAAGACACCTAATGGTATCTAGTTGATTAGGCGATCCCTGTCGTCCCGACAGTTAATCGTAATGCTTCATTACGAAGATTCATTCCTGCGTTTACATCTCTTTGGTGATAGCTCTTACATGATGGACATTCCCATTCACGCAACGCCAGATGTTTCACCTCTTTATTCTTGTAGCCACAACACGAACACAGCTGACTACTTGGGAAGTTTTTAGCGACTACTACTACTTGTTTGCCATACCACCTTGCTTTGTATTCAAGCATTTGACGAAATTGATACCATGAAGCTTCACTAATGGCCTTGGCAAGGTTTTTATTCTTTGCCATGTTTTGAACCGAAAGATCTTCCATCCCAATGATGTCGTGGTTTTTGACAAGATTGGTTGAAAGTTTGTGTAGGAAGTCTGTACGAGCGTTCGTAATCTTTTCATGAATTAGAGCGACCTTTTTTCGTTGTTTGTACCAGTTCGATGAACCGATGCTTCGTCTGGAAAGGATTTGTTGAGCCTTTACTAACTTTTGTTCAAGCGAATGAAACCACCTCGGATTTTGATAGATAGTACCATCCGAAAGAGTCGCAAAAGCTTTAAGACCGACATCGATACCGACAGATGAATAGGTTTCAGGCAGCTTTTCGACCTTTGTTTCTACTAAAATACTAATGAAGTATTTACAACTTGGACTGCGCCGAATCGTCGCATTTATAATTCGACCGTTCACTTCACGACTTTTCGCAAAACGAACGAGTCCGAGTTTTGGTAACTTGATGTAACGATCCAAAACCATGATGTTCCCATTGGTCTGTTTTGTGGTGTACGACTGAACCTTGTTCTTCTTTGACTTAAACCGAGGAGCGTTGGCTTGTTTTTTGTAGTAGCGAGTATACGCATTATTTAAGTTTTCTACGGATTTTTGGAGAGATATACTATCAACTTCTTTTAGAAATGGGTACTGTTTCTTTAACAAACGAACCCCTTTTACCGAGTCGTATTTTTTAAAGAATTTACCTTTCCAAGCATTTGTAGGAAGTTGACCGGATTGTTTCATTTCTTCCACGATGTACCAGTAGGCATCTTTCTGTTTTTGCTTCGCAAGGAAGAAGTTAAACACGAAACGCGCACATCCAATGGTTTTATTGATGAGATCTATTTGTGACTTTGTTGGGTAGATACGAAATTTATAGGCTTTCTTCACAACCATATTTTTCACCTCACTCTCTATCCATATTATACCACAAAATAAGATCATACGTTCTGGTTTTTGTGAAAAAATAGCCATTCATCTCCCACTTACTCGTAAACTCCTTGAAGTGGGGGTCTTCTGGCTAAAAAATGATAAATTATGCCTAAAAGTAAATGACGGAATAATGGGAAATGAAATTTACCTTTGGTACCACGAAGATGGAGAACTTGAAGTGTATGCATCTAATTTGAAAGAATTTATCATGTCATATTCAAAGGATCAGAGCGAATAAATTTTTCTTTAACGAAAAAAAAAGTGCGGTTACCTACGTTCGACCTATTTCCTATTTTGAAAGGTTGTTGATTATGCCTCCTGTTCATGAGTTTGGCATTATCGAAAATTTTGATAGACGTAAAGATTATGGTTGTTATGCGCCCAAAAAATATCATTGTATTTCAGTTGACGATTACCTGATTAAAGATTTATCAATATCCTTAAATAATATGAAAACTTATTTTCACTCCTATAATAGACCAGAATTTAATCTAGCATATTGTGGAGTTACTATTATTCCCCCTCAATCTCTTTCACTGTTTTATGATGTAGTCGTATCTTCAGTAAACTTCAAAAAATCCGATGAATTAGCAAGTTTAGCAACAAAAATCGCCCAAGCAAGAGAAGCAAAGAAATACATGATACACTTTGGGATTTAAGAAGCATGGGGACGGTTCTGTTGCTTCCTAAAGGAAGCGCCAGAACCGTCCCCGCGCTTCAAATCCGAATTTTTAAAGGGGTGTTCGCTATCTATTATAGTAAAGAAGAATTAGAACGGTTGAGAATTGAAGGTGAAAAAAAGGCTCAAGAAATGCTGGATGTAGTGAAAGACGGTCGGGAATATAAATCGAACGATATTGATATTATCTGCGTTCATTGTAAACATACAAAGTTTGACCTTGGTAAAGCCCTCCTCAATTCACGAGAGTTGACATTTTTTGATTTAGATTGGTTAGATAAATCTGCTGTTACTTTAATCTGTAAGCGTTGTGGCTATATTCATTGGTTCGGTAGCAATGTAGTTGAAGCTAAATAGGAAGCACGGGGACGGTTCATTTTTTACCACAAGAAAAGGATTACCCATCTAAGTGTAGAATTCAGTATGATGAAATGAATATCGAACGAGGTGACCATTTGGCAAAAAGTCTATGGCAAACGGATATTAATGAATATAAGTTAGAACAATTAACAGATGAGATCATAAAAAAGGCAGAAGAAGTACTCAAAGTAAAGCTGCCTGAAGCATATCTTTCTATTCTTAAAGAACAAAATGGTGGCTACCTACTATATAATGCTCATCCATCTCCTCTTCCTACTGTTTGGGGAGAAACGTTTGTTACAGTTGAATACATCAGTGGGATTGGAGTAGGAAATGGCATCCTTGAGAATGATTATTTGATCAAGGAATGGGGCATGCCAGAAGGTTTAATTTTTTTTAGCGGAGAAGGTCATACTTGGCTTGCTTTTGATTATCGCCAGGTTACTTCTGATCCATCAATTGTTTATGTCGACAATGATACCGAACAGATCATCACAATCGCAGCTAACTTTCGTGAGTTTTTAGATCAGTTATATGTAGAAGACTTTGAAGGATCTGGCATGGAGATTGAGGAATATAGTAAAGAAGATTTTGAACTACTTTTACAACAGGACAATATTGAAGGGTTAATGAATGCTTTACTGCTCTTATCCCAAAGAGATGTTGATATGAATTGGTTTAGTGAGCAACTCGTAAAATTAAGTACTCACCGAGAGGCTTCGCTAAGAGCTGAGGTTGCAAATCATGTTTCAAACTTCCTTACTTACAGAATAGCCGACCCAACACTTGAAAAATTAGTAGAGAATTTTAAAAACGATGATGATCCAGATGTTCGATTGTATGCCGAGCTCATTGAGGAAAAAATGAACTATTCATTTGATCAGTTAAAACAAGACCTCAATTCTGGTGAGATGATTAGTTTTTCTTACCAAGAGAGTATCTATCATCTGAATGAACATTCACATCAATGGCATCTATCTGATTACCAAGGTGATTTACAATCGTTTCACTCAACTGATGAGTTATTAGAACAAGCTAGGATAGCGGGTAAGTTGTTAAAAGATCTATGGGTCAATGTGAAAAAAGTGTAAGGAACCGTCCCCATGCTTCATCCAAAGTCACTGTTTAAAAAATCCGAGAATTGCTACGAGAAAACCAAACAAAACAAAACTTAATTGTATGTAAGTTTGGAAAGATGATTTTAGTAGACTAGGTCAATTAGAAAAATTCCACCTGTCAAAATAAACACGATCCCTAACATCATCACTTCTGTACTCTTTTTCTCCTTAATAACCCCCTCTAGTGTAAAAGCTAAACAATAACTAAAATAAGGATAATCAAAAATAAGAACCAAAATGGCATAACTTCGTCCTCCTAATCTATTACAATTTAATTCTATTAATAACCGAATTGGTAATTCCTAATGAAAGCAATAAGAGCTAATCAACTTTTTTACTTTTAAAATTATGATAATCTGTTACATAGTAAGGAACGCCTTCTTTTTCCAAAACAACAAATCCAATAGATAGATTATAGTTATACTTCTTTAAAATTAGATTGCTTTCCTCAGATACTTTATAAAACATTGTTAAACCTATTACATCCGGATCTTTAATAAATAGTTCGATATCTCTGTTTAAGCCTTCTAATTCCCAATCATTCTTCTGAAATCCAATAATGTAGTATTGATTGAGACTATCTGGTCTTAGTTCTTCAAATTCTTTTGGTATTTCCGAAGCAGTAGAGGAACACCCTGATAAAATGAATATGTAGGAGCCTAATAAAAGTGTGAAAAGTAATAATGAATTCGATTTTCTGAACATAAAAAGTTCCTCCCTATTTTCAATTATCTTTTTAGGAAGCGCGGGGACGTTTTCTGCCGTCTTTTAAGGAAGCAGCAGAACCGTCGCCGTGCTTCATCCAGAAGTTAAATATGATTGGTCACGCACAACTACTGTTTCAGGTTCAAAACATATTAAAACATTACTATTATCTAGACCTTTAAAACGTGGGTCCCATTTTTCGAAGTCAGGTCCTAAATAACGAGATAATAATTGATTTGCTATGAGTTTATTAAACGGTATGACCTTAGCTCTCCCTCTAAACCCTGCATGTAAAAATAAACCTGTATCAGGGTTAAAGTCAACAATACCTATCGCACAATTAGGATTATTTTTTACCCTATCTGGAAAAGTATCTGAGGATGTCCCTATTATCCAAATTTCATTATCCTTCCAATAAAACCAAACAGGAGAATCTCTTGGAAATTCTTCTACAAGTGTCGATAAATGTGCAACAAGCGGCTTAGAAAGAAATTGCTCTAAATCAAAACTTCTCCTAGTATCTCTGATAATTTGCATTATTAGCCCTCCGAATCTATTACAATTTAATTCTATTAATAACCAGGAAGCGTGGGGACGGTTCTAATGCTTCATCATGTTACGGGAAGCACCAGAACCGTCCCCATGCTCCAATTCCTACGTTTCATTTTAACATATATTGTCAAAGTAGCTTGAAAAAGTTGACAAAAGTAGAAGGTTAATTATAAATTATATATAGACCAGTTGTTATAAAAGGGAGCGCCGGGACGGTTCTATTGCTTCATCTGGTTACTAGCTTTGTAATTTAGGAAGCAGCAGAACCGTCCCCACGCTTCATAAAATGAGGTGGACAGTAATGAATAAGTCATCAAAGGATAAAATTGTTGAAACGGCATCTAGGTTATTTCAAACTCAAGGGTATCATGCGACGGGGTTAAATCAAATAACAAAAGAGAGTGGTGCGCCTAAAGGTTCCTTATACTATTACTTTCCTGATGGGAAAGAACAGTTAGCGAGCATTGCGGTGGAATCTACAGCCAAACTCGTAGCCAGCCGTATTAAAGAAGGCTTAAAAGAGAAAGAAAGTCCAATAGAGGCGATCCAAACCTTTATAACGAATTTAGCGGATGAATTTGAAAAGCAAGAAGGTAGTAAACAAGGGCTACCGGTTGCAGCGGTGGTACTCGAAACAGCCCAGACAAGTGAAACATTAAGAATGTCATGTAAGCAGGCGTATGAAACTTGGCACGAAGTATTTGCCAAAAAGTTAATAGATGCTGGCTATGAAAAAGAAAAAGCGTATGAGCTAGGGCTGGTGATAAACGCTTTGATTGAAGGGGCCTTTATTATTGCCCTAACTAGGAAAGATAGTGAACCGCTGCGTCAAGTGGCGCGCTATATTCCAAGCATACTGAAATAAAGCACGGGGACGGTTCTGCTGCTTCCTCATAAGGAAGCAACAGAACCGTCCCCGCGCTTCCGTCATGATTATATAGACTGGTCTACAAACTGCAATGAGGGGGAAATATTATGAGTGGTTCTATATTAGTAACAGGAGCAACTGGAAATATTGGCTATCATGTTGTTTTGGAGTTAGCTGCTAAAAAAGAAAAGATTAGAGTGGCAGTTCGCAATCCAAAAAAGGAAAAAGAGACTTTTGCCGGGCTAGAGGTGGATCTGGTTGAATTTGATTTCTTAAATCCTGATACTTATGAAAAGGCTTTAGAAGGAGTAAAGAAGGTATTTTTGATCCGACCACCACAACTCGCAAAACCTAAGCAAGAGATGCAACCATTTATTAATTTGCTAATTCAGAAAAAAATAGAGCAAATTGTCTTTGTATCGCTAATGGGCGTTGAAAAAAACCCGATCGTACCACATCGGAAAATTGAAGACATGATTCGTGAATCGGGTATTGCCTATACATTTTTGAGGCCAGGTTTCTTTATGCAAAATTTAAATACAACGCATCGGGAAGATATTGCTGTTCGCAATGAGTTATTCATGCCCGTAGGATTCGCAAAAACGAGTTTCATTGATACGAGAGATATAGCTTCTGTTGCAGCGGTCTGTTTGACGGAAGACGGACACTTATGGCGAAGTTATACATTAACAGGCAATAAAGCGATTGATTATTATGAGGTTGCTGAAATTTTATCAAAGACTTTAGAGAGGAAAATAGAGTATAAAAATCCAGGTATCTTTGAATTTCGTAGAACGATTATTAAACGAGGGACAAAAAAAGAATTTGCCAATGTAATGACAATGCTGTATGTCTTAACAAGACTTGGGACGGCAGAAAAAGTAACTTCTGAAGTTGAGAAAATCCTGAGACGCCCACCGATTTCATTTGAACAGTATGCAAAAGACTATCAAAACGATTGGAGTGAAGAAACATGTTTCTTTCATATGTAAAAGTAGGTTTCATTGCGGGCTTTATTACTACCGTAATAGCCAATTTGTTATTTTTTACACTTGGGCTTGTGTTTGGTCATGAGGCAAATTTTATCGGTCAAGAACGTGACACGCTTTATATTGTGTTTATAACATTTGCCACCTTTACGGCTGTCTTTTTGAGTAGTATCATTTTTTACTTCCTACAAAAAATTTCTAAGAAACCTTTGCTGTGGTTTTACATTGTAGTTATCTTCGGATTTGTATTCAACACCTACACAGCAGAGGTTGATCTACTAGACGAGTATAAACTGACCGCACATTTTTTACATGCCGCGGTAAGTTTACTCGCAATTTACTTGGTTCCGATGCTTTCAAGGAAATGAAGCACGGGGACGGTTCTGCTGCTTCCTTATTAGGAAGCGCCAGAACCGTCCCCGCGCTTCCAAAAAGTTAATCAATCATTTGATTAACTTTTTAGCAAAACCCTTGGTATTATTGGGTTTCCCAAGAAATTTCTGCTAGCAATTAGCTAGCTTACTACTAGCTGGATCTAGAATTACGGAGACCGACCTATTGGTTCATCTGGTTACTTGCTTTCCTACTTAGGAAGCGCCAGAACCGTCCCCGTGCTTCCTCCTATTTAGGAAGCGCCAGAACCGTCCCCACGCTTCCTCCCCACGCTTCCCCATGCTTCCAAACTTTGGTTTTGCTAAGTTGATTTACCATTTACTTAAACTAGCTTCCCGTTTACTATTGGTAGAGTAATTTAATAGTTTTCGAGGAGGTTTACATGAAGCAGAAACTCTTTATAAAGTTCATCATCATTGCTCTCGTAGTACTTCTCGTCGTCCCGGCGAATGGCATACTAGCTAGTGGCCAAAATGTCTCTGTGAAGCTTAGTAATTTTCTAGGTGATCAAACGGACATCGAAGTGAGAGTCAATGGGACATATATTATTAAGGAAGATAATTTTCAACTGACTGAAAACAAAACATATCGTTTTCGAATTGAGGGAACTTCGATTGCCATCTTTGACGGTGGCCAAAGAGTAGCCTCATATAATCATAGTTTTACAGCAAATCCGGCTGCGTATAGCCAAACGAATTTTATCACAATCAATAACCGACGCTATCTTGGTGAAATGAGATTTGCGATCGAGTCGAATGTTATTAGACCAATGAACACCCTGCCTTTAGAGGATTATTTAAAAGGTGTCGTTCCACATGAAATGCTTGCCTCATGGGGCAACAATGGTGGAATGGAAGCTTTAAAAGCACAAGCAGTCACAGCAAGAACATATGCGTTGAAGCGTGCCAACACAGTGATGACCGACACACAAAATCATCAAGTGTACGGAGGCTTCCATTGGCAGACAACAACGAGCAATGCAGTTGATGCCACAACTGGTGAAGTAGCAAGACACAATGGTGTTTTAATTGATACGTTCTATTCTTCAAGTAACGGCGGGAAGATTTTATCGAACCGTAACGTTTGGGGAACAACGAAATTAGCGTATTTAGATACGAAAGACGATCCTTATGATCTAAAAACGGCAAGCCTTGGCAACCAGCGTATTAACTGGAATTTTGCTATTCAAAAAGAGCAAATCAGCCTAGCTAATCGCGACTTAGAAAATCCAGCCTTATGGTGGAATGATGTTCGTGAAGCTGACCAAGCGATTATGGATACGGTAAAAAATTGGTTAGCAGCTCGAGGTCTAGTTGGTTCTCAATTTGAAAGTAAAATTGTCGAGGTTCCACAAGTACGATTTACAACTGAATATCAAGGTACGAATGTGTTAACAGGTAGTGTAACCTTAAACTATATTTTAAAGTCAAAAACGAGCAATTCTTTCGTTATGGAAAACAATAGCATTAAGGTTCATACGATTACGATTAACGATCGTCATGATATCATTCGTTCCATGTTTGGAAGCAACAGAATGTGGAGTCCTTATGTAAAACAGGTAGAAGAAACAAACACATTGTTTAGAATTCATGGTGGCGGTTGGGGACACAACATTGGAATGAGCCAATATGGTGCGTACCAAATGTCCCGTGAAGGCTTGAACTACCGCGATATTATTTCATTTTATTATTCAGGCGCACAGGTAGTAGGAACAACTACAACGAGCCCAACACCGACACCTGTACCAACACCGGCTCCTGCACCTGAGCCAGTTGCTCATGTTGAAACGTTCTATGTAACGCAAACAACAGATCTATATAATACGCCAAGTACTCAATCACGAGCGAGCTCAATTAACCCTCAAAATGTAACAACAATAAGAAGGTTGGGCGATTGGTATGAGATTAACACGTGGTTAGGTCCAAAGTGGATTAACCCAACTGGGATATTAACGGGTGGAGCAAGGGCTGTTAATCAAAGCATTCTTTTGACAAAAACAACACAATTATTCCATTCACCACTTGATACAAATCATAGAAGTTCAGTAGGTCCACAGACGGTTACAGCTACTCACCAATGGAATGATTGGTATCGCATTAACACATGGTTAGGTGCAATGTGGATCAAACCTGAAGGTGCCTTTAATGGCCAACCAGAAGCGTTTGCAGGAAGAATATATGTTTTAGAAAATACGAATATTTTTAGTTCACCAACAGCTACAACTAGAAGTGGCTCAATTACCCCTCAAAACGTAACGACGCTACGTAAATGGGGCGAGTGGTACGAGATTAATACTTGGTTAGGACCACAATGGATCAAACCAAATTCCGCATTAATGGGGGGAATTGATCGAGTATCTGAAACAATCCAATTAACAAAGGTCACGCAAATTTTTGACACGCCATTAGCTAACACACACAGAAGCTCATTAGGTGCCCAAACAATCACATCGACTCATAAGTGGAACGATTGGTACCTTGTGAACACTTGGTTAGGTCCTAAATGGATCAAACCTACTGGAGTGGTTGAAGTAGCTTCCCTAAACGTCCGTCGCGGACCAGGAACAAGCCATGCAGCGATCACACAATTATCAAGAGGAACGACTGTAACAGTGTTAGGCCTTGAAAATGGTTGGTACAAGATCAAGCATGATAGCTTTAACGGTGAAGGTTATGTAAGTGGAGAGTTTTTGAAAGTGAATTAATAGAAAGGGAAAAGAGCGCTTTTAAAGTGCTCTTTTTCTATACACGGAGGGATATAGCTTGCATAAATGGTTTAGTTTTTTACTAGTATTCATTCTGTTATTTACTCTGCCATTTCCATATATGGCTGATTCCCATGAAGAAGCTTATATTGTCTATTTTCACGAGCAGGCTGACTTAGAAATTGTCGAAGGTTTAGATATTCTCCAAGAGTTTGAACATTTTCCAGCGGTAACAGTTAGTGCCACAGAACAAGAATTTAAAGAGCTTCAAAATGACTCGACGGTAAAATTTATTGAGAGGGACTTAGAGGTTAAAACGCTAGAGGTAGAACGAACGTGGGCAACGTCGAAAATTCAAGCGCCACTCGCTTGGAATTCAGGCTTAACTGGAAAAGGTGTCAAAATTGCCGTCATCGATTCTGGTATTACGCCACACTCAAACTTACATGTTGTAGACGGTGTCTCTTTCATATCAGGAATTACTTCTTACTATGATGATAATGGACATGGGACACACGTAGCAGGCATTATAGGTTCAAAACACACGACGCATGGAAATCCAGGTGTTGCTCCTGGTGCAAGCCTTTACGCGATAAAATCATTGGATAAGACAGGTACAGGGACAATATCATCGGTTATTGCCGGTATCGAATGGGCGATTACGAATAACATGGACATCATAAATATGAGCCTTGGCGTATCAACCGCTTCAAAAGTGTTAGAAGAGGTTGTTAACAAAGCTCATAATGCAGGGATCTTAGTAGTTGCAGCAGCAGGAAACTCTGGTTTCTCTGCAACAGGCAATGTAATGTATCCGGCCCAATATTCATCAGTCATTGCGGTTTCATCCATTGATCGCTTCGATAACCGATCTACTTTTTCATCAACTGGAAAAGAAGTTGAGATTACCGCTCCAGGCAGCGATATTGTCAGCACAAGCATTCACAATGGTTATCTACAAATGAGCGGTACCTCGATGGCAGCATCATTTGTGACAGGTTCGTTAGCGCTATACAAAGAGAAATTTCCACATTTATCAAATGAGGAATTAAGAAAGCTGTTGCAAAAAGATGCTCTCGACATAGGGGCAGTAGGAAGAGACTCATTGTTTGGTTTTGGGATTGTACAAGCACCAAGTAAGCAAGAACCACAGCCTGAAGTTTTTTCAAGCAGACTCTTTGTAACTGAAACGACAGATATTTTTGATACAGTAAATTCAACAACAAGAAGAAGTTCAATTAACCCACAAAATGTAACGACATTGAGAAAGTTAGGCGACTGGTACGAAATTAATACATGGTTAGGTCCAAAGTGGATCAAGCCAACTCTGCCACTAGTAGGAGGGATTGACCCTGTCTCAAAAACAATCCAACTTACACAAGTAACACCGATGTACACGTCACCGTTAGCGACAACGCAAAGAAGCTCACTCGGTGCACAAAAGGTTACAGCAACACACAAGTGGAATGACTGGTACCGTATCAACACCTGGTTGGGTCCAAAGTGGATCAAACCTGTTATTACAGTCGTTGATCCTTCAGAAGTAAATAGAATCTATGTAACTGAAACGACAGATATTTTTGACTCACCGACATCAACGGTAAAAAGAAGCTCAATTAGTCCGCAAAACGTAACGACATTGCGGAAAGTAGGAGATTGGTACGAGATCAATACATGGCTTGGTCCAAAGTGGATCAAACCTAATGCACCGCTAATCGGTGGAATTGACCGCGTTAATGAGGTCATTCAATTAACAAAGGTAACGCAAATTTTTGATACGCCATTAGCCGCTACGCACCGAAGCTCATTAGGTGCCCAAACAGTAACAGCGACCCATAAATGGAACGACTGGTACCTAGTTAATACCTGGTTAGGGCAGAAATGGCTGAAATTGTAGTGAAACTGGGGGTCTGACCCCCAGTACTTTAAAGTGCTAAATCAATAATGTATTCCTTCTGATTTTAGCCAATGAAATTTTGTGACTGCTGAGAAGAAATTCTCAGCAGTTTTTTGGTTTTCCAGGTTAATTATTTCAAGAATCTAATGAAAACATCGGTTATAGCGGGTGATACTGATGAAAGTTTTAAGATTTTTACTAGATTTTGTTATGTAACGAGGGTTATTCGGCAAACTTTTTGAGTTATTCGGCTAACTTCCGCATTTATTCGGTAAACTCTCCAGATAGCTCCCTTAGTTTAGTGCTTTAAAGCGGTGGGGGTCAGACCCCCAAAAGCTCCAAAAGCTGTTTCAGTTATGGTAACTAATTTCGAATTGACATTGAGCCTCTACGGGCATGAGAAATAGCCAGGAAGCCAGGGAGAGTCCCCTGGCTTGCCTAACAGGCTATCATGCCCGCCTCTCAATGTAAATTCGAAATTGGTGCAGACATTTCAAGCTAAAAGTACTCTTACAGTGTTTGCTCAGATCAGAAATGATGAAATTGTTAAGAGTATTATGGTTTTTTACTACATTTTGTTATCTAACCTGGGTTATTCGGCAAACTTTTTGAGTTATTCGAACAACTTTTGCATTTATTCGAACAACTTTTTGAGTTATTCGGCTAACTTCCGCATTTATTCGGTAAACTCTCCAGATAGCTCCCTTCAGTTTAGTACTTTAAAGCGGTGGGGGTCAGACCCCCAATGACTAAAATCTTTGAAATAGGAGAACGTAATCCCAAAGGGGTGTTTACATGATTTTATTGACCTTTTTGCTTAGTTTTTTTACGGTTATTCTCTATACGCCACTTGTGAAGACGATAGCGGAGAAAATAGGGGCGACAGACAAACCGGATCACCGTAAAGTACATGAGACATTAATGCCGCGTTTGGGCGGTTTAGCGATATATGCAGGGTTCCTAGTAGGCTTTTTATTTATTGAGCCATACAGTCCATTTGCCAGGTCGATTATGGTTGGTGGTTTGATTATGATTGTGGTTGGAGTGCTTGATGATTTATATGAGTTGTCGGCAAGGTGGAAGCTCAGTGCGCAAATCCTTGCAGCTACGATTGTTATTCTCGGTGGGGTGCATGTTGATTTTATTAATTTACCGTTCGATGGCAGGTTAGAGCTAGGCTGGTTTGGGATTCCGCTTACGATGCTCTGGATCGTGGGCGTGACAAATGCAATCAACTTGATCGATGGATTGGATGGATTAGCTGCAGGGGTATCGGCAATCGTTCTCTTGACGTTATCAGGGATCGCTTTTATGATGGGGAATTTCTTCGTTGTCGCAGTGGGGATGATCCTGTTAGGAAGCACGCTTGGCTTTCTAGTGTATAATTTTCATCCTGCAAAAATTTTTATGGGTGACACTGGAGCACTTTTCCTTGGGTTTATGATTGCCATTATTTCGCTCTTAGGGTTTAAAAATGTGACGTTATTTTCATTACTCATTCCAGTCATCATCCTTGGCGTGCCGATTTCTGATACGTTTTATGCGATTATCCGGCGGATCGTCAATAACAATCCGTTATCAGAACCAGATAAGTCGCATTTACATCATTGTCTTTTACGACTAGGTTTTTCTCACCGCCAAACGGTGCTTATTATTTACGCAATGAGTGCAGTCTTTTGTTTAGGAGCGGTCGTTTTGACGCAATCGACGCTCTGGGGAACTTTAATTATTGTGACGATCTTCTTAGTCGGAGTGCAACTTGTCGTTGAAACGATTGGACTTGTCAATTCCTCCTATAAACCTGTTCTAAGATTTTTGCAACGGATTGGCGCGGTAAAAAAGGTATAGAAAAAAGTCATATCGAGGATGATATGACTTTTACAACCAACCACTTAGGTGGATGGCGGCACCTAGAAACATTAAAAAGAGACCAAGTGAGATAAAGATAAATTTAAAGAAAATGAGTAGCCTAGTCTGACCTTTATTCGATAAAGACTTCGGAGTAAATGGTTTAAAATAGGTGACCGTATAGCCAGACGGATGAACTGTTTCAAAGAACGTCAGTAGTCCTAAAAAGAAGATAAAATAGGTTGGGGCAAAGAGTGTCGGTTCTACGAAAAATCCAACACATAACAGGATTGTGACCAAGTATAACGGCACCCGTAAACGCGACTTTTCTACTACCGACTCAAGTTTATGAAAGCGATTTTCAATCAGTTTTTGTATGGACATTTTGGTCCCCCTCAATGGACTTTTTCTTTTCTTTACTATAGAAAGTAAATTTCTTCCTGTCAATAAAAAAAAGAGACTCACATTGAGTCCCTTAGCTTGCCATAATCGCCACTTGGCTGGTAAATTTCCATGATTAAGTTTTTGCTGGAATTGCCATATGAATACTGATTCCAAAGCTTTGCATAGTTTCGAATTTTTTCGTAGTTGAAGTTATTTGCTTTCACCGCTTCAATAACCTCATCGGTAGTTTTCGTCACTACTCCTGGGATGTTGCTTTTGTAATCTTCCCAAAAGCCGCGTGAAAACGAATAAGGCTCTAAGTCGTAGGCGTGAAAAATCATTGGTTTTTCAAGTAACGAGTATTCAAATGGAATCGACGAGTAATCGGAAATTAATAAATCTGCAATCAGTAAAAGATGATTGATGTCCTGATGCTTTGAAACGTCATAGACAAAGCCGTCAAAGTCACCTAGTTCGACATTCACTTTTACCGCAGGATGTAAGCGTAAAAATAAGACGTATTCATCCTTTAGTTCTTCATACATTTTTTTTATATCAACAGCAATCTCTGGTGAACTTAATTGCCCATCACGAAACGTTGGGGCGTAGAGAATGACTTTTTTCGTAGTAATCACAGGGTAGGTTGCTTTTAACTCGGCAACGACTGCTTCTTTCGCTGCCTTATCAAAAAAGAAATCAGTCCGTGGAATTCCTGTTCGTAAAATCGTTTCATCTGTCACTTCAAAGCTTGCTTTAAAGATTTTTGCCATTTTTTCTGAGCCGACGGCAACATAGTGAAAACGTTTATACACTTCTTTGAAGCGTTTCTTTGATTTCTCGCTGCGATTAGCAACGGAAGGATCAAGTAAGCCAAATTTCTTGATCGCACCAGCGGCATGCCATAACTGAACACAGACCACATTTTCTTTAAAGTTCATTACAGACAAACATCCAAAGTAATTGTCAACAAACACTACTTTGGATGTGGCTAAATGATAGATGGATTTGATCGTTGCAAAGAAATTAATGGTTTCGAAGTCAACGATTTTTACGTCTTCAAAGGCTGTAAAATCTGTTTTACAGTTGGCTGTTTTCAAAATTATGACCTGTCCGTGATAGCTTTCAAGGAGCTCTTTGGTTACATGAAATGTATTATCCCCAAATGAAGTAATGAACGTCGTTTTTTCCTTTTGTGGAAATAGCTTCGCGACATTGAAGAGCATCCTGAAAATCAAGAGGTAGACAGAGATCACAATTTCTCTAGCCATTTTGTACCTTTTGAAGTTCTTTCTTGATTTTTGTTGTTGAAATTCCGACTGTACGTGGTAAGTAAACAACTTCACAGTAATCCTTTAGGAAATCGAATTTACCTTCCCAGTCGTCACCCATGACAAAAATATCAATTTCGTTTTCAACAACATCGCGGATTTTTTGCTCCCACTCATTTTCAGGAATGACTGCATCTACATAGCGAATCGCTTCTAAAATAAGTTTTCGAGTTTCATAGTTATGGTAAGCTTTCTTACCTTTAAGTTCGTTAAATTCATCAGATGAAATGGCAACAGTTAAATGATCACCTAAGTCTTTAGCACGCTTTAAAATGTTGATATGTCCGTTGTGAAGTAAATCAAACGTTCCATATGTTAGTACTTTTTTCATGATTATTCCTCCTTGCCACAGTATAAAATCCTCTATATATGACTGATTTGTAATAAAATTTACTAGTAATCAACTAAATGTTTACAAGAACACAATACTATTAACAGTCTATACACTCTTAGTCTGAAATTCAAGTATTTCTTATGGAAAGCTTGGATGTTTGTGGCAGATTTATGTTTTCTAAGTTAGTAGTCGCTATTTCCACGGTTTTGTTACATTTTTATTTCAATAACTTAAATATTTCACCATATACCTGTTCATTAACCGCTAAATGCCCACCTAAAACCTTTACTTTTCCATATTGAGTGTTTAAAAAATTTTCTTTTGTGACGGCATGAAGAGTACTGCCAACAAAAATGACACCAACGTTTTCTCTAGCTGCGAGCGCTCCGGCTGAAAGTCCGTCTGGAAATCTGTTAGCTGTGGCTACATAAACCTTATGAGTGTTTGGTTGAAAATAGCGAAAGGCTTCGATATTCGTATGGTACAAGGTTCTACCTGAAATTCGCGTTGGATTGGGTAATTGCTTCTCAACGGTGCCTGACACCGCAAGTTCGCCACCGATCACTAGGGTTTCTTTTACGCCGAGTTCTTGTAATGCTCGTTTCGTCGCAGTTGATAATCTGTCTGTATTCGTTAATAAAATTGGGATGCCACGAACGCCTGCATAGGAAGCAACGGAAAGGGCATCTTGAAAGCGCGAGTCGGTAACAACCATGGCGATGTCTGAGCCGTTCGGTGCTACTTGTTTGGCAATTAGCTCAGCTGTAGCGTGCATATTACTTCCTGCAAGTCGCTCGACTTTTATTCCTAGGTCGCGAATTTCGGTTTCAACTCGCGGTTCAATTGCGAGGGTACCACCAAGGATGATGACTCGCTTCGCTTGAAGTCGCTCCAATTCATTTTTTGTATGGGTATCTAAGCGATTGCTTCTTGATAATAGAAGCGGAGCGTCATATTTGGCTGCTAAAGGGACACCAGTTAACGCGTCTGAGAACCGATCACCTCTCGCTAAAATAACAACTTCTGATGTTTCCCAGCCTTCTTTACTAATCAAGGCCGAAGTCTCATAAAGGTTTGCTCCAGAAATTCTAGAGAGGTTTGGTGTATCGGCGAACTTTGCAAAGCCAAAGCCGTACCAAGGATCTCTACCAGGTGCGCCTAGATCGACGACAAGCTGTTGAAGCTCAGTCCGAAGCTGACTATTTGTTTTTCCTGGATGCATTTCTTTTAAAACGGCAAGCATCCCGGCAATGTGGGGTGCTGCAAATGATGTTCCTGTTGCTACAGCATATTGCTGGTGTAGGCTTGTACTGATGATGTTGACTCCTGGAGCGGCAAATTCAACTTGGTTACCAGTTGATGAAAATGGTGCTCGTACTAAATTTTGATCAACTGCGCCAACGGCTATGACGTTTTGATATTTGGCAGGAAACTGTACGCTGTCACCTGTGCCATTAGAATTCCCTGAGTTTCCACTAGCAGCAACAAGCAGGATTCCGTTTTTGTAAGCGACATCGATCATTTCTCTTAATGATTGAATGTCTGAATCTGTCCCAAGACTAAAATTAATAATATCCATCCCGTTCTTGATCGACCAATCAAGTGCAGAGAGGACACTTTGCAAGGTACCTTCGCCGTCACGATCCAATGCTTTCACTGCATATAATTCAACGTTTGGAGCGACTCCAGAAATACCGTTGCCATTGGCTGCGATTGTCCCAGCAACAAGTGTTCCGTGACCATTGTCATCAGTCCAAGATTTTGTATAGGGAATGGTTGATACTCCACCGACGATATGTAAGTCAGGGTGTGGGGCGATACCGCTATCAACAACAGCGACTTTCACTTTGCTGCCGGTAAAGCCATTGGCCCAGGCAGCTTGTGCATTTACTTGATCGATATTCCAGAGATCGTGTGCGTCCCTCACCTTGATTTGCGCTGAGTGTATGCTTCTTGAGGTGATTGGAAGGATCGTGAATGTTTCCTCAGTAGTGACGTTGAATTTCTGATTTTTTTCAATATGTACGTCGTAATCTTCTAATCTTTCAATCTGCGAATCTGTTAAAGTCGCAACTAACGCTGGTATTGATTCAAACTGGTGTTCAATTTCAGTTGCAAGTTTTTCTATTGCTTTTTTTCCACTTTCATTTTGGTAGAGAATAATGACTGTTTCTTTTTCTTCCTCTATATAGGCACTTGTTCCGAGTGAATATACCCCCAAAAGGAATAGTAATAGGAATAGGTAGCGTTTCATCTTCATAACATGCTCTCCTTTTGTAGTACATCGCTGTTTTATTTTAGTGATCTCTCTCTCTTCTGTTAAAAATAGGTTAATACCCTAAGAAATCTCATTGATTTATGATATGATAGATTACGTGGCAATTTCATCTATTATACTATCAAGACAAACACTTTGGGACATCTCTATTAAAAAATAGTACAGGAGGAATTTGGCAGATGACGAAAACATTAAAGTTCGTTGGTTTTACAGTAATTCTTGCCTTTTTACTGAATTTTTTGCCTTCAGGGCTGTTTAAGGAAGAAGTACATGCGATTGATTCTGAGGAAACTGAACCTATAGAACTTGTAGAAGAGTATCTATTCCACACTAGTAATCTAGTTCAGACTGAGAGACTCGTACATGTTCGGTTAAGCAATTATTTAGGTAACAAAAAAACTGTACCTATTACTGTGAATGGGAATTATAAAGTTGCTGAGGATACAAAGATCACCTTACAACCGAATCAAAACTACCATATCACGATGAATAGTAGTGGAGCTTTACAACTATTTCATAACACTACGCTTTTGAAAAGCTTCACAACGTTAACACTAGTGCCAGATACATATGATGAAGCTCATTATCTCTTTGTTGAAAACAGAGCTTATCTAGGAAATATGTTTTTTGAGGTTCGAGATCAATTTATCCGACCAATTAATACGCTACCCCTTGAGGACTATTTAAAAGGTGTTGTTCCAAGAGAGATGCCAGCTTCTTGGAGTTTGGAGGCTTTGAAGGCGCAAGCACTTGCTGCTAGAAGTTATGCGGTACGCCGAGGCACCAATATCATTCTTGATACTCAAGCGAACCAGGTATATGGTGGCTATAAATTGAGAAATGGGAACAATGTTGAAAACCTGTGGAATTCGCGTTCAACGCAAGCCGTGAATGATACTAGAGGTGAGGTCGTGTTGACCTCAACGAATGCGATCGCTGAAACTGTCTATTCCTCAAGTAACGGTGGTTTCGTAGAATCAAATAGTGGTGCGTGGGGAACTGCACAATTAAACTATTTGCAAGCGAAAGCTGATCCATTTGACCCGAAAAATAAGAGTATACTCTCGATCAATCAACAACAGCTGCAACCTGGAGACTTGCGCACACCTTGGGCATGGTGGTCAACAACCACTGAGGCAAACACATCAATAGCGAACCGAATCAAAACGAATTTACTGGCTACCCAACAAGCCGCTGATGTAAAAATTAGTGCGATTAATGCGATCACGTTGTCGAACAAGACCACTGGCGAGCGCTATCGTAATGCAAGTTTTAATGTTTCATTCTATCAAAAGGATAAACCTCTTTTTGATGTTGTTGAGTTGCAAGGCCGAACCCGCTGGATCACCAATCAAGAAATTACTCAATACGGCTGGAAAGAGAAGCAACAGGTAGTGATTATTGGACGAGGTGACCAATCAGCAGATGCTTTAACTGGAAACGTCCTAGCTGCAAAGTACAACGCACCAATTTTATTAACGCAAAATCAAAAGTTTCCTGATCAAATGGTCGAGGAGTTAACAAGGCTACAACCGAGTAAGATTTATCTGCTTGGTGGGCAGCTGGCAATTTCAGATACAGTAGAAAAGAAAATCAAAGAGCTTGCACCAAAAGCGGAAATTATCCGAATTGCCGGTTCAAATCGCTACATTACCTCTATTGATATAGCGAAAGAAGTAAACTCTGCAAGTAAAAGCATCATTTTAGCTCCTGCCTATGATGGTAGTGGGGATAAGGAATCTCCAGATGCGTTAACAGTCGGACCTTATGCAGGAATAAATCAAGTTCCAATTATTTTAACCGAAAAAAATCGTCTGCGTAAGGAGATTAAAAACTATATTGTTGAAAATGGAATTACTCAAGTGTATTTACTTGGTGGTAGTTTAGTAGTTTCAGAGGAAGTAGAAAAAGAGTTAGAAAAGCTTGTCGCTGTTGAAAGAATTTCTGGGGGAACTCGTTATGAAACAGCTACGAAAATTAGCGAGCGTTTCCCGTTAAATAATACGAACGTCTTCTTCGCTAGAGGAGACGACCATACAGATGCGCTAGCGGCGGCGCCTTTAGCAACAAAAATGCAAGCGCCAATCTTGTTAACAAGAACGACAGCAGTTCCTGATGTTGTAAGCACTTGGTTGATTGAAAAGAAACCAACTATAAGTAAGGTGTTTTTCCTTGGTGGCCAATTGGCTATTGAAGATAAGACACGTAATGTAATTAAAGATACCTTGGTGTATCGTCTAGATACGACCGGAGCATTGCAGTTATTCAATCAAGAAGTGACGATTACTTCGACCACGAGTGAAGGGCTCCGTACACTCTTTGGAATGAGAAGTTCACTAACTAGCTCAGATAAGGCCAAGCTAGTGGATGGGACATTAACATTTGAAGTGCTTGGTTTTGGACATGGTGTCGGAATGAGCCAATTCGGGGCAAACGAAAGGGCCAAAGCAGGACACACATATAAAGATATTCTTAAATTCTATTATCCTAATACGACCATTGGGATCAGATAATAGTATGACGAAGGCTGTTGAGGACATCTCAACAGTCTTTTTTTAAGGCTCTTTTCTAAAACATTGCTCCTGCGGTTACTCGTCGCACAAAAAAACTTGTTGCTTTGTAACCTAAAATAATTGGGAAAATACCGTAGATGAAGATATTACCCAATAAATTAAGCGAGAAAAGAGCAATACTTACTAAATTAGTGGTGAATTCTTAGTGTTTCTTAGAAAGCAACAAACTTTGCGAAAACAGACTTTTATAATTTTTTTTGCGACCTAGAACTAGTTACTTCATATTTATAGTACCATTTCGAGATACGAAAATTAGGCAGAATCCCCTACTGAATTACGCTGAATATTGTGGTATTATAGCGAAAGAATAAAGAACATGTCATAGCATGGTTTACTAAAGGAGGAAGAGATGGAACAAAAGATTTCTAGTTATTTTGTAGTCGTAATATTATTTTTTGCTAGTTTTTTAGTTTTTAATCAAGACACTTTAGCAGACCAAGTTTCAGAATTAACTGTGAGTGAAACATTCATATTTAAGGGTGAAGAAACAACAAATGTTACAGTTGGTGGGCTAGAGATCTTCGTTGAAAACAGTGAAGAGCATAGCCGTGTACTTCTTAATAATGACTTACTTAAGGAAATTGAATTCGGCTTTGTTGAGCGAATGACGAACTTTACGAAAGGGGAAGATACATACCTTTTGTTTGAGTATCGTTATCACGGAAGTGGGAGTATTTTATTTTTTAACATTGTAAAAATTTCTGAAGATCGTGGACAAGTAATCTATCAATCTAAAGAATTCCCTAGAGGTATATTAAAAGTTTTAAATACCGAGCTAGAATTAGCAGTGCCAAATTATGCTGCTGATGATAGTCTTGCGGCACCAAGTCTAGTTTCCGTTACACACTTAGAAATCAATGGTGAAAACGTTAAGGCAAAGGCTCCAACTTTGATGTCTATGCAAGAATATGAAGGACCGAAGTTTCAACTTTTTTCAACACAAACTTACCAAAACCCAACGGCGGCAGAAATTAACCGCTTGTTAACTGAAAAAGCGTTAGCGAATAATATTCCACCGGAGCTTTTAAAAGCGATTGCTTGGCAGGAAAGTCGCTGGAGACAATTTAATAGTTGGGGTGAGCCACTCATCGGCTTTGATGGTCGTGGAATTGGGATTTTGCAGGTGACTCCAGGAGTAACGGGGATCGCCGAAATTGACTTGAATTTAAACGATGCTGTAGAGCGATTAAAAACGGATATCAACTACAACATCGATATGGGTATTCGAATTCTTTTACAGAAGTGGAATTGGACGGGCCGAATTCTTCCAAGAATTAATGACGGTTCGTGGGACGTGATTGATCATTGGTATTTTGCGATGATTGCCTATAACGGCGTCTCAGCGATCAATGACCCGAATTTTAACACGAATCCTGGTTATCCACCTTTTCAACAGCATCTTCTTGGACATTTAAGTAGAAACGGATTGCTTAATATTCCAGGGGTTCCTAAAAATGAACTAGATATTTTCTACAATGACACTGAAGTTAGAAACTCAAGCGTGATGCGTTTTACTAATAAAATGCAATATGATTTGTTTGGACCGATGACGAAAACGAAGCATCTGTTTAAACAAGGAGATCTTCTAAGAACAACGATGAATGTTAATTTAAGAACAAGCCCTGGTGGAAGCATTATCACGACGGTTCAAAAAGGTCAAATGGTTACAATTACAGGGAACTTTGAATATCAAAACAATAATAATAACCATTATGTTTGGTATCCTGTCAGATATCAAGATGGCTCAGTGACAAGAACTGGTTACGTGGCATCTAGCTTTCTAGTAAATGTGCATGAAAGATTATCTGGGCAAACAAGGCATGAAACAGCGGTGTTAATTTCCCAGCAAGGTTGGGAAAAGGCAGATACAGTTGTTCTGGCTAGAGGAGACGATTTCCCAGATGCACTAGCAGGAGCTCCACTTGCTTATATGTTAAATGCTCCGATGTTATTAACAAGAACAGATCGCCTTTCGCCGATCACAAAACGAGAGATCGAACGTTTAGAGGCGAAAAGAGTGGTGATTTTAGGTGGCCATTTAGCGGTGAGTCAACGTGCCGAAGATGAGCTACGGGAGATGGGCTTACAAATCGAACGTATTTCTGGCCCAACAAGGTTTGCAACAGCGCAACTGATTGCTGATCGCTTAGGGCAACAGCATAAGGAAGTCATCGTAATTAATGTAGACGCTTTTGCTGATGCAATGGCGATTGCGCCTTATGCAGCGAGAAACCGCGTGCCGATTCTATTAACAAATAGAACAAGCATTCCAAATGTGACAAAAACTGTTTTAGATCAAGCAGAAAGAACAATTGTCATCGGTGGTGACCTAGTAATCGCCGACTCACTTGTGGCCAAAATGCCGAATGTTACAAAGCAATTTAATGGTCGAAATCGATTTGAGACGGCGGCGCAAATTGTGAGAGACTTACATCCGCGGAAAAATAATGCCTTTGTTGTAAGCGGAAATGATTTCCCTGATGGATTAACCGGCGCTGTCTTAGCAGCCTCGCATTTAGGGGATTCGATTATCTTAACAAACAGGGACACCTTGCCTGCTGCAACAAGAGAGCTAATTACTGAGTTCACAAATGTGACAGTAATCGGAGGCACACTTGCGATTTCAGACGGTGTATTACTTGAAATTAGAAATCGCTAGAAGAGAAGACCTTAGAAGATCATTTAAAAGAGAAGACCATTGGGATGCTTATATCTCAATGGTCTTATTCTATTCTTCATTGGGGTCTGACCCCCGCCGCTTTAAAGCTTTCCCGCGGCGGGGGTCAGACCCCAATGAACGTTAAAACCCTGTGCTTTCAACTTCAACTGGTACGGCATTCATGTACTCTTCTAAGGATACTCCCAATGTCGCTATTTCTTTTGCCATCTCTATTCCGACATAACGTAAATGCCAAGGCTCATAGATATAGCCGGTGATCTGCTCTTTTCCCTCTAAGTAACGAATAATAAAACCATAATTAGCTGCGTTCTCCTTAAGCCATTTTGCTTCTTCTGTATATGCGAAGCAAGGAGCTACCACACAAGTCCTATCACCTCCGGTAACATCAATGGCAAGTCCTGTTTGATGCTCACTATGACCTGGAACGGCACTGTAGGTACGAGCCTTTTCCTCTCCGTGCCTCTCTACATAATGTTCAAACAATGATTTTTGAGTATCGTATGAACGATATCCTGATACTCCAAGTAGGGATAGTCCGTCCCTCTTTGCTGCCGAAAACAACTTTTCCAACGAATCGGCAGCTTCTTTACGCATCTTATGCCATTCCACATTTTCTCCCGAGTAAAACGGTACATTTGGGTAAACCAGGTCTTCTGGAGTATGTTCATCTGGAAGCTTGTAATGCTTATTTACAAGGACCGTCACACTTTCTGGATTAGTATCGACCTGTATTAGTCTCTCCGCTTGAACCAAGGTTGTTTCATTTATTATATGGTCACCTTCATTGCTTTGAAACGAATTAGGTTGAATTTCATACCCGATTAAGCTCAGAAGTAATATCCCAATCAATACACTAGCAATGCTTACTTTCATAACAATCCTTCTTCCTACCAATTTAAAGGTGATATGTATAAGTTTGTTATCTAACCTTATTTCTAGTTTGGGAACTTACATAGAATTCTATTCTCGGTAAATATGAAAAGAAACATACATAGGGGTCTGACCCCCACCGCTTTAAAGCTTTCCCGCAGCGGGGGTCAGACCCCCTATGTGAGACCCCTATGTATTCTATGTATTTTTATCTAAATATCCTTAAATATTCCATACATTTATTGTCTGTTGTATGTTAAAATTATTGTCGAGATTTGATGTAAATAACATAATTATGTTTAAGGTTGGATGTTAAATACTTAGAAGTTGTATTTGCAAGCGCTTTGTAGTGTTAATCTTCAGCATGAAATTCATAAATATACGTTTTGTTGTCAGGATACCTTTTCTAGGAAAGGTCCAAAAATTAAAGGAGAGGTCTATGTGAGTATTAAAAAGGAACGAGACCCATTTTTTGATAATGCTAGATTTATATTAGTTGTTTTGGTTGTATTTGGTCATTTTATCAGTCCAGTACGTACAGATCATCCAGTCATCTATGAAATAAATAACTTCCTTTCTTTATTTCGAATGCCTGCGCTAATTATTCTTACCGGATTTTTATCAAAAGGTTTTCTAAGAGACGGTTATATTGAAAAAATCACGAAGCGTATCTTAATTCCATTCTTTATTTTCCAAGTGGCTTACGCTTATTATTATCACTATTTATATGAGCGAACTTCCACGCTAAATTATGACTTATTGTCGCCTCAATATACGTTATGGTTTTTACTAGCTCTATTTGTGTGGAATTTACTATTGTTTGTGTTTACGAGAATTAAATATCCGCTATTATATGCTGTGATAATCGGGGTGTTTATCGGATACAGTGATGGTGCTGGACATTACTTTGCGATTCACCGGATCTTTACTTTCTTCCCATTTTTCTTGCTAGGCTTTTACATGAAGAAGGAGCATTTTGAGTGGGTGAAACGTCCGATGGCAAAAGTGGTCGGGGCTGTTTTGTTAGTCGGTGTTTGGATCGCTATCGAACAATTATTTACGTTGCAAGAAGCACGTGCTTGGGTGCTCGGAAATGCAAATTATACGAAAATGGGTTATATCCGTTGGGATATAGGTCTTGGTCGCCTCATGATGTATGCCTTGTCGCTTAGTGTGGCGTTTGCCTTTTTGGCATTTGTACCGAAAAAGAAAACGTTCTTTACTCATCTAGGAACGAGGACTGCTTACATTTATATTCTTCATGGTGGTATCGTGAGGACAGTTTATGAAAAGTATCTACCAGATCAGTTCACTACGGTTGATTACTGGATGTTACCTTTGTACGCTTTAGCGTTAGCGCTGATCTTAGGTTCAAAACCAGTAAATGTGGTGATGAAACCATTTATTGAAGGAAAGATTGTTGACTATATTTTCTATCCGTTTAGAAAAATTGGAGCGTATTTACAAGAACCAATTGCTAGACAGAAAACAAAATTAAAAGAAAAAATGAACAAAGCTGCTTAAGTGAAAAATAGACGTTTCTACGTCTGTTTTTTTACTTTGTGTCGACTTATGTAGTATGTTAAAATTACTTGTTAAGTATGGCTTTTGAGTTGCTTTCGCATGTGACTCAATCGCAAGGGTAGCGATTATATTTTTGGAAAGGGTGTTTTTGTGAGTAAAATAAGTATCCTAACACCAGTGAAACAAGAGGATATTCACTTTTTATCAGATTTATATAAAGTATTGACCGAACAGCTTTATCAAGATTTTGAGTGGATTATAATTAAGGATGGCGATTTTGAAGTCCCGGTTAACTTCGAAGGAAATTCTGAGTTTCAGTTGAAAATCGTTACGAATCAGTTTGATAATGGTGTTGCTGGTGCTAGAAATACTGGGATAACCTACTCATCAGGAGACTACCTTTACTTTCTAGATTGTGATGATCGGATTCCAGAACAGACGTTATTTTGCCTAGCAGAAAATCTGAAAGAAGAGCAAGTTGATATCGTCATAGGGAATACAAAATCGGTGTCAAAGTTTCCAGTTGCCCCAAGTACTTATGTAACGATGTTCAATCGATTACTGAAGGATCGTCATGTCAAAAATACTGAAGCTAAGCCGAAACATCTGACAATTATGTCTTTGAATATTTTATTTAAAAAGTCATTAATCAACGACCATGAAATTAGATTTGATTCCAATTTAAAAATTTATTCGGAGATGCCGTTTAATTTCCATGCCTTTGATAAGGCTACGAAAATTTTATATGATCAAGATGCGATTTACCTTAAAAAAACGAGGATTGATCCAGCACTTCCTCCTTCATTAATTCAAATCCATAAGGAAGAAGTCATTTCGCAATATCCTCAAGCGTATGCAAAAGCAAAGGCTCTTATAAGCCAAGAGCATTTGAAGATTACGTTAGATAATCGGGTAATCAAAGCTTATTATTATACCTATTTACGAGATATTTATCAGGGAAGCAAACAGAAGGTAGCAACCGTATTACCTCATTGGGCAAATGCCTTAAAACAGGTCGAGCCTGCTGCTTTAAGAAATGGGAAGGTCTATGCATCCCTTGAAACAAAGGCCTTGGCATCTGGTAAGTTTTCACTGGCAAAATTGCTCGCTTCTACAAGGATTGCGGTAAATTCACTGAAAACATTCTTAGGTCAAAATGCTCTTCAAAAGAAAGTAACAATAGGTCAAAAGGCATTTGCTAAGCTGAAAATGAAAGATGATATCATTTTGTATGAAAGCTTTTTAGGACGAAATTATTCAGATAGTCCGAAATACATTTATGAATATATTAATAAAAACCATCAGGGTAAGTACAAGCATATTTGGAGCTTTGATGGCGAGAGAAAAGATTTGCCTGAGCTGAAACATAAGGTGAAGCAATATAGTTTAGCTTACTTTTATTATTTAGCTCGCTCAAAGTATATTGTTAACAATATGCGCATGCCTACGTGGTTTGCAAAAAGAGATGGCCAAGTATTTCTGCAAACCTGGCATGGAACGCCGTTAAAGAAGCTAGGGATGGATATAGAAGAAGTTCATATGCCTGGCACGACGACGGAACGGTATAAAAAGAACTTTACAGATGAAGCTCATCGCTGGGATTATTTAGTGTCAGCCAATGCGTATTCAAGTGAAATTTTCAAGCGTGCGTTTTTATTTGAAAATGAAATGCTAGAATATGGCTATCCAAGAAATGATATTCTTAACTCTCCCGACCGTGATGTCATTGCTGAAACAATCAAGAAGCGTCTTGGAATTCCATTAGACAAAAAGGTTGTACTATATGCCCCGACCTGGCGTGATGATGAATTTTACGGTAAAGGACAATATAAATTCACGTTAAAATTAGATTTGAAACGTTTAAAAGAGGAATTAGGCGATGACTATTTCTTTGTACTAAGAACACACTATCTAATCGCCGACCAGCTTGACATTGAAGGCGTAGAGGATGCCGTTTATAACGGTTCGCATTACGATGATATTGCTGAGCTATATCTGATCTCGGACATCCTGATTACTGATTACTCATCCGTGTTCTTTGACTATGCGAATTTAAAACGTCCAATCTTGTTCTACGCCTACGACCTAGACAAGTACAAAGACACGCTCCGCGGCTTTTATTTAAATCATGAAACAGAATGGCCAGGGCCGATTTTGCAAACAAATGATGAGGTCATTAAAACACTGAAGAATATTGATCAAGAATACGGGCCATATCAAGAACGTCTTGAACAGTTTCATGCGGAGTTTTGTCGATGGGATGATGGTAACGCATCTAAGAATGTCGCTGAAGAGGTCATTGTCTATAACAAATCGAAATTAAAATAAGCTTTACACCAAAAAACGCCTGTGAATTTTCATCACAGGCGTTTTAATGTTTTGCGGACACCAGTTGTACTGTTTTCGATCAACTATCTGTCCGTATCACACTTAGTTATGGACCACCAGATCCCTTATTTCATCCAAAAGAGCTTCGCGGTATCGAAATCCGCCAACCACCCTTACTTCCCCTCCAACAACGCTTCAACCGCCCGTTTCGCAGCCGCCCCATCTTCTAAGTAGGTAAACTGCCTAGTAAAGTGATCTGGCAACGAAAAGCTACTCCCTGTCAGTTTCCTAATCTCAGCAATCACTGCTTCTGTATCCTTAACCAACGGCCCTGGGGCTTCGCGTTCAAAATCGAAGTAAAAGCCGCGTAGTTGATCGCGATACGTATCGATATCGTAGACAAAGAAGATCATCGGCCGGTTTAAATTCGCATAATCGAAAAAGACCGAAGAATAATCGGTAATCAACAAATCGGCGATCACGTATAGATCGCGAATATCAGAGTAGGTTGAGGCGTTAATGGCGAAGCCTTCAAACTCTGAGAGATCGAGATTGTCAGAGATTAAGTAATGTAGGCGTAAAACAATCACATAGTCGTCGCCTACTTCTTGTTGCAGCTTTTTTAGATCTAGCTTCAAAGAGAACTTATACTTACCTTTGGCGTGGTAGTCGTTATCTCGCCAGGTAGGTGCGTAAAGAATGACTTTCTTCCCAACAGGAATGTTTAATTTATTACGAATCGAACTAAGATCCATTAACGAATGGTTGTACAAATAATCATTCCGTGGGTAGCCACTTTCGATCATTTCTTTCTCAAAGTGAAACGCTCGTTTGAAAATCGCCGATGAATAAGCGTTTGGCGAAAGTAACATGTCCCAACGGCTTGCCTCACTCGTAAAGTTCTGTTTATAGGCTGCAGTTGTCGTTCCAGGCATGTGAACTTCCTCAATATCCACTCCCAGTTTCTTCAATGGCGTTCCGTGCCACGTCTGTAAATAAATCGTCTTCGGTGGTTTTGGGATCCACAGCGGCAAGCGGCTATTTGAGACCCAATACTTGGCGCGAGACAGCGTCAGTAGCCATGAAACCGAAAACCGCCTAATCAGCTTCAGATCATAGCCTTGAAACTGCTTAACATACACCGGATCGTAGCTCCAGTAACAATCATAGTCGGGATAATGCTCTATCACGTATTCATACATCGCTCTTGGATTACAGCTATATTGTTTGCCCAAGAAGCTTTCGAAAACGATTGTCTTTTTTTTCCTTGGCATCAAGCTTAAGAACATAAAAATCAGTTTATAAATCTTCTTAATAAAATCGGCATGCTTTATTTTTTTTAGTAGAGAGTTCATAGTATGTCCTTTCCTTACAGTTCTTTAGCTATTATAATCCAAATTGAGTCATAAATGAATTCCTTTCAACTCAAACTATTGTTTGTGTATAATCGTATTATCTTAATTAAAAGCTGTTTTCGCAAAGTTTGTTACTTTCTAAGAAACACTAAGAATTCACCTCTTATTTAGTAAGTAGCGCTCTTTTCTTACTCAATTTATAGGGTGATATCTTTATCTAAGGTATTTTTTGTTAAAAAGCAACAAGTTTTTTTGTGCGACGAGTAACCGCAGGAGCAATGTTTACGAAAAGAGCCTAAGTAAAATAACGAGCAGTGGGTGAGGATTTGATGAATCATACAAGTTTTGAAGGTTTGACCGAGAATTATCGTAGCATCAAAAAAGAGCTACTCCTAAAGCAAGACCATGAAACGCTTTTCATTTCAGGTAGCTTAGATAAACAATGGATGGTAAAAAGGCTCGTTCTTGTTTCACGAGCTTCGAAAACAGAACTCGAGTTTTCTTCAGCAACAAACTCTAGTGACTTCTCCTATCAGCTGCATTTACCAACGATCTTGAAGGAGCACCCGGCCGACTACATCGATCTTTATATAGAAGCAGACATTAGCCAAACCGATTTTGAAAGAGTCGCCAAAGAAATGCTGCCAAGTGATCTTGAGTTTTCAGAAACGATCCGTCTTAGACTAGGAGAGTTTGAAAAAACAAGAACGGAAGGACTAGAAAATTTAATTTATTTAACGAAAAACAACAATTTTTCAATTGCTGTTAATAAAAAATTTATTCAAAAACCGATCATCGATGTGAAGACAATTGAACTAACAAACCAAGCAATGAGTTTCACCGGCGCAGTATACGTAAGAAACTCAAAGCCACAGGCTGCCGAGCTACTTTGGATTGGGCGAGATTCCAATCAACGCTGCGTATTTCCATTAGATGAATTTCAGGAAGCGGCAAATCATGAAAGTTATTTCGGATTACTTCGTTATAACTTCTCGGTTCAATTGGATACAACGACATGGCAAGAGCGTTTAACCGATGATATTTATGATATCTATGTATCGCTCACCTTAACAGATGGTAATACTGTCGTAGCGAGGTTAACCGCTCCAGAGATAAAAACTGCCGGTGAAAGTGTTTGTAAACAAGACCAATCTCGATTTGTGATTACACCGCGTGTCACTCATGGAAAAGGAAATCTCTCATTGATTGTCACTGAATTCACAACAGCGAGCTATTACTTTTTGCAGTTCATGCAGCGCTTTGCTGGGTGGTTCCGACCATTTTTTACGCGCAAAGAGATTTGGCTTGTCGGTGAGATCCCGTACAAAGCGCAAGATACAGGCTATCAGTTTTTTAAGTATATGCGAGAAAAACACTCGAAACAGAAGGTTTATTACGTGATTGATGAGAACTCGCCGGAAATGAGAAATCTGAAACAACTAGGCAACATCGTTCTCTTTAAATCAATGAAACATATTTTTTACACGTTGATGGCGACGAAAATTGTAGGCTCACATCATCCAGATTATCTTTATCCGATTCGTTCAAACCGCTTTAAGTCATTGGTAAAGGCGAAAAAAGTCTTTTTACAGCACGGCGTTATGGGGACGAGAAATAGCACTCATTATTATGGCGTGGAGTCGGAGCACTTTGAAACAGACCTCTTTATTGTCAGCTCTGAATTTGAGAAAAAGATGATCGTGGGTGATTTTGGTTATCGACCAGAGAAAGTGAAAGTAACCGGTTTGTCTCGCTTTGATTCGTTATTTGCGAATGATGTTCCTGTAAAAAAACAGTTGTTAATCATTCCGACTTGGCGTGAGTGGCTAACGAAAGAAGAAGGTTTTCTAAAAAGTGAATACTTTGATCGTTACCGAGCACTCATCAACCATCCGAAATTACATGAGCTAGCCGAAAAATATAAGTTTGAAATCGTCTTTTGTTTGCATCCGAATATGCAAAAATATAGCAAACACTTTCAACAGGAAAACGTGAAGATCGTCAATCAAGGTGAGATTGATGTGCAGCAGCTCTTAAAGGAAAGCATGATCATGATTACAGACTACTCGAGTGTGGCGTTTGACTTTAGTTTCTTGGACAAGCCGGTCTTATATTACCAGTTTGATAAAACGAAATTTTTAGGGGAAAAAGGCTCCCATTTGAACTTGAAAAAGGATTTGCCTGGACCAATTGTCGCGGATGAAGCAAAACTAATTGAGACGCTCGAGGGCTATGCAACAAATGACTTTCAAATGGATGAAACATATCAAAAGCGAACGAAGAAGTTTTTGAAATATAAGGATCAAAAGGCCAATAAACGAATTTTTGAGGCAATACGAAAGCTCTAATTCGAGTTATTGTATTTTTAAGAGGTTGTTGTATAATATGAAAGATTAGATACTGTACAAGGAAGGACCTATTTATGAAATCCACCATTTCTGTTATTCAAGAACAGATTAAATATTTTTATTTAGTACGAAGACTATCGCTGTATGAACTGATCAGCTCAAATAAGAACAACTACCTCGGCATCGCCTGGGAGATTATTAATCCATTAATCCAAATTATGATTTATTGGTTTGTGTTTGGGTATGGGATCCGTCAGCGCGAACCGATTTTGGTCGGCAATGGCTTAGAGGTTCCATTTTTACAATGGATGCTACCGGGGATTATTATCTGGTTCTTTTTCTATCAGTCGACGATCGAGGCTTCGAAATCGATTTATACGAGATTAAAGATGCTCTCGAAGATGAAGTTTCCGATGAGTATCATTCCAAACTTTGTGATCTTTTCGAAGTTCTATATTCATCTTGTGATGTTGATCGTTACGATGCTCGTGATGCAAATTTCAGGCTACTACATCTCGATTTATTATTTACAGATTTTCTATTTTACGTTTGCGACATTTATGTTTGTCTATGCACTCGCGTTAATTACATCGACGTTGTCGACGTTTGTTCGAGACGTCCAGATGTTTTTACAAGCAACGCTGCGAATGGTGCTTTATTTATCGCCAATTCTATGGACCATTACGACTTTACCGGAATCATTACAAATCATTATGAAAATCAACCCGTTATTTTATGTGATTGAGGGTTACCGAGCAGGGTTTCTAGGGTTGGGCTGGTACTTTATTGATCAATGGCAATATACGTTATACTTTTGGATTGTGACAGCCGTGCTTCTATTGATTGGTTCAATCCTGCATATGAAATTCAGAAGACATTTCATTGACTTTATCTAATGGAAGGGACGTCTATGGAGAAAGCTATTGTAGTAAAAAACTTAGTAAAAAAATATAAATTATATAAAAAGAGATCAGAACGAATCTTGGATATTCTTCTTCCGAAGGATTATGGTGAAGATTTTTACGCCTTGAAAAATATCAGCTTTGAGGTAGAAAAAGGGGATGTTGTCGGCTTTCTCGGAGTTAACGGTTCTGGGAAATCGACCTTATCCAATATAATCGCCGGGATTGTTCCTGAGACAAGTGGTTCTGTTACGGTCAATGGTGAAACGGCTTTGATTGCTGTGGCAGCTGGACTTAAGGGAGACTTGACGGGTCGGGAAAATATTGAGTTAAAGTGCTTGATGCTTGGGTTTTCAAAGCAGGAAATCAAGGCGATGGAGCAGGATATTATTGAGTTTGCTGAGCTAGAGCGGTTTATTGATCAGCCGGTGAAGTCATACTCGAGTGGGATGAAGTCGAGGTTAGGTTTTTCGATTTCTGTGAATATTGACCCGGACATTCTGTTAATTGATGAGGCTTTATCTGTTGGTGACAAGGCTTTTGCTGAGAAGAGCTTGGATAAGATGAGGGAGTTTAAGACGAAGGGCAAGACGATGATTTTTGTTAGTCATTCGATAGGTCAAATGAAGCAGTTTTGCGACAAAATTCTCTGGTTGGAATTTGGCCAAATCAAGGAATATGGTCAGGCTGAGGGGATCATTCCTAGGTACGAAGAGTTTATCAAGATGTACAAAAAGATGTCTAAGAAAGAAAAGGATAAGTATCGGAAGGCAGCGCTGAAGGCTTAGAGTAACGGGAGTTACTCGCATTATAGACCAATCGGAGATTGGTTCGTACTAAAAAGCTACTACCAAAAGCACATGTTTCTTCTCGAAGATGGTGTGGTAATCGCTTTTTAGACCGTCTTACGAAAATAAAATGAGCCCTTAAGACAAATGAATTTGTCTCGGGGCTCATTTTATTATCGTAAGTTTCACGCTTCGCGCGAAAAGCCAAGCTTGGGCTTGGCTAAGGTCTAAAAAGCTGGATTTACTACTTTTGGATATGGTTATGTTTATAATTTTTTAGTTTAATAAATTATAGGGATTGGGCTTATTTATTTATATTGTAAAAATTATTTAGTATTGGAAGGTTCAGCCTTCGGCTGAAAACTAAGTGGGGCTTGGTACGGACTAAAAAGCTACTACCAAAAGCTCATGTTACTTCTTTTTATTTTCTATATAATAAGGAAAAGGTTTTGGGTTGTTGGTATATGATTTGTGCGAATGAGTAAGTATTGGATGGGACAAGTTTATTTCTGTTATTTGAAACTTTTTTAGGGTGGCTAACGTCTAATTAGGAGATATGTTTAAATTTATTGTTAATATTACCAATTATTAGTAAGTAATGTTAAATTTAGATTACAATAATACTGGTATTTTCGATAGGCTTCATATATAATAGTTTGATGGATACCGCTGTTAATAAAGTTGGTACGGAGGAGTAAACTATGTTTATTTTATTAAAGGCTTTGATTTGTTTTTTAATCTCGTTTGCAATTACACCATATATAAAGAAGTTAGCAATTAAAATTGGCGCGACTGATAAGCCGTCAAAGCGAAAAGTGCATGAGAAGATTATGCCACGTCTAGGTGGTTTAGGGATCTTTATTAGTTTCCTTGTTGGGGTACTGATTGTTAACCCGACGAGTAATTATCACATTTGGATTATTTCTGGAGCGGCAATTATCGTAGTTCTTGGTATTTTGGATGACATTTATGAATTGTCGGCGAAAATTAAGTTAGTGGGGCAAACTGCTGCTGCGGTCGTTGTGTCGGTCTTTGGTGGCATTCAAATGGAGTTTATTAATCTGCCATTCGGTGGCGTTTTAGAATTCGGGATTTTCAGTGTTCCGATGACAATCTTCTGGATTGTGGCGATTACAAATGCGATTAATTTAATCGATGGGTTAGATGGACTAGCTGCAGGGGTGACGTCGATTGCGTTGTTTACGGTAGCGACCATGGCCTATATGATGGGCAATATGTATGTGTTAGCATTTTCATTAATCCTTTTATTTAGTGTTCTAGGGTTCTTATATTATAACTTCTATCCAGCGAAGATTTTCTTGGGTGATACGGGATCATTGTTCTTAGGATTTATGATTGCTGTATTATCGTTACTAGGGTTTAAGAACATTACGCTAGTGTCGCTTTTCATCCCGTTATTAATTTTGGGTGTGCCGATCATTGATACGTTGTTTGCGATTATTCGTAGAAGGCAGAATCGAGTTCCGTTTTATATTCCTGATCGTTCTCATATTCATCATTGTTTATTAGACCGAGGGTTCACTCACCGTAGTGCGGTTCTGATTATCTATTTAGTAAGCTCGGTGTTTGGTCTGGCGGCTATTCTTTTCTCAATGGCGACGATTTGGGGCGCGATTTTCATTACGTTAGTGGTGTTCTTACTGATTGAACTTCTAGTTGAATATTTAGGTTTGATCAATAAAAACTATAAGCCACTGCTTAAGTTTTTCAAAATCACAAAAACCAACGAACAGAAACGGTATGTTTATAAAGAGAATAAGTAATATAGAGCAGAAAGGCATTTTATGTCTTTCTGTTTTTTATTTAATACATATTAGTTGTTGCTTTTTAGTCCGTAGCCAAGCATAAGCTTGGCACTTCACGCTTTGCGTGAAGCTTTTGAGAATACATGAGCTATTGCGGCAAATGAATTTGCCTTCTTAGCTCATGTATTCTCAAAAGACGACCTAAAAATCAACAAGGTTTACAGAAGTGACAATATAACCATTCTCCGCTACCTGGTATAAGGATCAATTCATACCCTTTCTTAATTTGACCAAGTTATACCAGCTTACGCCACCATGTTTTGATTCAGACAAGCCATGGTTAACAAATCCACATTTTTCATAAAAAGAAACTAGTTCCTGTTTACACGTTAAAGTGATACCTTCTCTTTGATTTTTTTCTACAAGCTCTTCCATTTTCTCAATTAGAATCTTTGCAATTCCTTGGTTTCTAGCATTTTTGGAGACAGCTAATCCTAAAATACTTTGATATCCTCGGCTTTTCGGGTTTTCCTTAATTTCCTTAAAAAGGTTATCGGTGATATAAGGTTGATTAATAATAGGGCCATTAATATAACCAAGTATCTTTCCGTCCTTTTCTGCCACTATAAAGGTATCAGCTATCAACTGAATCCTCTCCACAAATGCTTCTTTTGTTGCAGCTTCTTCTTTTGAAAATCCTTCATTCTCAATAAGTAACAGTTGTTCTAAATCTGTATTTTGAACATTTCTTAAAGAAACCATCTTGTCTATAATCCCTTTCATAAATGGATTGACCTAAAAACATTATAGCAATAATTTTTCAGTCTTTTTAGATATAAAAAAATTGACCGTCAAATTTGACGGTCAATTAGTGTTCTTTAGTTACCCATTGTATCGATGCTAAGTGTGCTATCAACAGTTTGGGGAGGTGCTTCAAGTCCTAAATGAATTCTTAGGGTGCTTGAAACTTCGGCTAAAGATTCTGGATTAAGCTCATAATAATAGATGCGGTTGAGTGTGAGGTTATCACCTTTAATTGTTAATGACTCAATGTTGTTTAAGCTTGAGCTATAATTATGAAGGCTTAGCATGTTACCAAAGCTGAAGTTTGTTGAAAGGTTCGATTCAACGCCATTCATAACATCTTCAAATTTTGTGATGGATGAGAATGTTGCGCCTTTTCGAATGATTGCTTCGATAATTTGTTTTTGACGATCGCCACGGCCAAGATCTCCGCGTGGATCACTTTTTCTCATACGAGCAAATGCAAGTGCTTCTTCACCATTAAGTGTTTGAATTCCTTCGTGAATTGTGATTGAACCTTTACGGTCTTTACTGTTCATTTCACTGAAGGTAAATGGAACGTCGACTTCAATGCCACCTAGTGCATCGACAATTTCAAGGAATGCATCAAAGTTAAGTTTTACAAAATAATCAACAGGAATATCAAATAGATTTTCGACTGTATCGATTGTTAAGTCTAAGCCACCAAATGCATGGGCATGGTTGATCTTATCCATACGGTCTCTGCCTGGAATTTCCACTCTTGCGTCACGTGGAACGTTGACCATTTTAATTGTACGTTCATTTTTATTGAATGTTGCTAAAAGTAGAGCGTCGGTTCTGCCTTTTAAGCTGCCATCGCGATCGTCCAATCCTAAAAATAAGACTGAAAAGTTATCCTTGCTTGGATTGACGGCACGGTCGCGTTTTTCAGAGTGGGCACCACGATCTAAATCATGCTGAGCACTTTCGGCGAGATTTGCCATTTTGTTTACGAAGTAACCAACGGCTGCACCGGCAACGATGAATAATGCAAAGAAGGTAAAACCTATAAATTTAAAGATCTTCGATCTTTTTTGTTTCTTCTTAGTATCTTTAAAATCAATTCTCGAGTTTGCCATAAGATGCCTCCTGTGTAGGATATGATTTATAAATCTATTTTTCTACCTTATAAGACGTTATCTATCAAAAAAAGATACAGATATATGTTAATAAAAAAGGTTAACCTAAACTATTTTAAATGATTATGAAGAAACCGTAAAGGATTAAATTTAACCAGTTAGCTACAATGTTGGTAAACTAATAAACATACAAATAAAATGTTACTTTATAGACAATCTAAATTGTAACAAATAAAAAGGTAAAAATTCTCTTGTTGAATTTTTACCTCTATAAGCATTAATTTAACTCTAAATGTTCTTTTAAAAGGTTAGAAACACGTAATCGCTCTTCTTCAGCAACAACATAATACCAAATTCCACTAATTGTTGCTCCTGAACCTTTAATTGTAATTTCTTCAGAATCTTTTCTTGCATCACTATAATTTGATTGAATTTTCTTCATCTTATCGAAATTTAAATCTGTCTTCACATTAGTGCCGATAGCCCCTAAAATTTCTTCCATTCGTGTCACAGAAGAGATTTGAGCACCTTCTTTAATAATGGCGTTCATTACTTGACGTTGGCGGTCATTTCTTCCGTGATCACCACGTGGGTCTTTCTTACGCATTCGTGAAAACGCCAATGCTTGAGTACCATCTAGGAAGATTTCACCTTCATCAAACGTAAAACCGCCATCCCTGAAAGCAAAAGGATTATTTACTGTAACCCCACCAACAGCATCAACAATATCTTTAAAACCATTCATATTAACTGTCATATAATAATCGATTGGGATATCTAAGAAATTCTCCACAGTAGGGATTGTCATTTCAGGTCCGCCAAAGGCATAGGCATGGTTGATCTTGTCATCAAAACCTTTGCCGATAATCTGTGTTCGTGTATCACGTGGAATGCTTACCATTTTCATTGACTCTGTATTAGGATTTACAGTGATGACCATTAAGGTATCTGTTCGACCGCGTTCGGTTCCTCTAGCATCAATTCCAAGTAATAAAAAGGAGAGTGGTTCACTTTTTTCCATATCTACTTGAATTGGACGCTTAGTTTCTCTTTCAATTGGTTGATGCATGTCTTCAATTGTATTTAAAACAGAACTATATAGATGATACCCATAGCCTAAAATGGCTAATACGGGAAGACCAATAATAAGACTTATGATCAGTATTATTTTCTTTTTCTTTGTCATGACAGATTCTCCCTAATTTAAAATTCAGTATTAGTTGATTATATCTCGTAGGTAAAAAAGTGGCAATATAATTATGTCTCATTCCAGGATTTTCTGTAAAAATTAGTAGGAATTTGTATTAATTTGTACTTTAGCAATGGAAATAGATAATAAATTTATGTAATTAATTAGTTACATATATTATAGTAGGGATTGTTAATGGGATATTTTATCTGTAAATTTTTTGCTTTTTTTGTCTCACTTTGTCAAAAATATGTGATAGAATGCTTTTATGTGAAAAAATTGTTACATTTCGGGAGGCACCAATGGAAGAGACTATTAGTTTAAAAGAATTGTTTGAAACGATAAAAAAGCGGTTGTTAATGATTTTGCTTATAACAGTGGCGGCCGTTGCCGTGGCTGGGGTAATTAGCTATTTGGTACTAACACCGGTATACCAATCGTCAACACAGTTATTAGTAAATCAATCTAAATCAGATCAACAATCCTATACACAAAGCGACATCCGTTCAAACATTGAATTAATTAATACGTATAACGAGATTATGAAAACCCCAATTATCTTAGATAAGGTTATTGATGAATTAGGGTTAACAAGATCAACTGGGGCTTTAAACGGCCAAATTAGTGTTAGGAGTCAAGGGAATTCACAGGTAGTTGCGATTACTGTACTAGATCCAGATCCTGCATTAGCTGTGCAAATAGCTAACAAGGTAGCAACTGTGTTTCAACGTGAAATTATCGCTATTATGAATGTAGATAATGTTAGTATCCTTTCTGAAGCGAAATTAGCGGAAAACCCAACACCGGTTAAACCGAATCCGAAGTTAAATATGGCGATTGCGTTCGTTGTCGGGCTAATGATTGGTGTAGGACTTGCGTTTCTTTTAGAATATTTAGATAACACAATTAAAACGGAACGTGATATCGAGCAGCATTTGGGGATAGCGGTGATCGGTTCAATCCCTACATTTGAATTAGATAGAGAAGCTGTCGCGAAAGCAGAAACAAGACGAAGACGAGGTGAAAACATTGGTGCGTAGAAAACGAAAAGAACAGTCTAATTCCGTTCGAGCTTTAATTACAAAAGTAGACCCAAAGTCGCCAATATCAGAACAATATCGTACGATCCGAACAAACTTACAGTTCGCCTCGATCGATCGACAGTTACGAAATATTATGGTTACATCAACAAGTCCAGCTGAAGGGAAATCTACGACGATTGCCAATTTAGCGGTCGTTTTGGCGCAACAAGGAAACAGAGTATTATTAGTGGATGCCGATCTTCGTAAGCCAACGGTTCATTATACATTTAGGTGTCCAAACACTAAAGGATTGACGAGTGTACTTACAAAACAAGCTCAATTAGAAGATGCGATCATGTTAACTGACGTTGAAAACTTAGATATCCTGACAAGTGGACCCGTACCACCGAATCCTTCTGAGTTGTTAAGTTCCAAATCAATGGAATTATTATTAACTTCGACAACAGTACCGTATGATATTATCCTCTTAGATACACCACCAGTGCTAGTAGTAACTGATGCTCAGCTGCTCGCAAATATTTGTGATGGTGTTGTCCTAGTTGTAAGTAGTGGGAAGACAGAAATCGAACAAGCGATTAAGGCAAAAGAATTATTAGAGATGTCGAAAGCAAAGATTTTAGGGGCTGTATTAAACAATAAAGATGTTAAACATAGTCAAAATTATTACTATTATGGAAAAAATTAAGTGAACTAACATAAATAGCGGTTAGTTTTTAGTGGAAATAATGCTATATTGGCATAAAGTTTTCTGTGAAGGTAACTGGATACAATAATAGATGAGGAGGTTTTCAAATGATTGATATTCATTGTCATATCCTGCCTGCAGTAGATGATGGAGCTAAAGATAAAGAGATGACCTTGGCGATGGCTGAAAAAGCTGTAGAAGAAGGGATTACTACAATATTTGCAACACCGCATCACGGTAACGGAGCATTTGATAACCTCAAAACTAGTATTTTAGATCAAGTGCAAGAGTTAAATGAATTACTAGCTGTTTCTAATATTCCTCTAAAAGTATTACCAGGACAAGAGCCGCGTATCTTTGGTGAAATGGTAGAATCATATCGGGATGGTGAACTACTAACTTTGAATAATCAGGACAAATATATTCTTGTGGAATTCCCATCAAACCATATCCCAAGATACACGAACAAACTGTTCTTTGATTTACAGCAGCAAGGGCTGACGCCGATTATTGTCCATCCAGAACGGAACTCAGAGCTTATTGAAAACCAAGAGTTAGTATATAAGCTTGTGCAGGATGGGGCTTTAACTCAAGTGACTGCTGGAAGTGTTACGGGGCGCTTCGGAAAAAAAATTCAAGAGTTTAGCATTGACCTAATTAATCATAATCTCGCTCACTTTTTAGCATCTGACGCCCACAACACGACGAATAGATCTTTTCACTTAAGAGAAGCTTACGAAAAAGTTGAACAAGAGTGTGGTTCTTTTTATCGATATCATCTTCAAGAAAACGCTGAGTTACTAGTAAAAGGTCAGCATGTCTATGTTGAGCCACCGGAGAGAATTGTTAAGAGGAAGAAGTTTTTTGGGATATTTTAAGTGCAGCTTTGATTTTTGAGGGTTGAGTTTTGAGTTATTTTTGGATGATTCGGGGATGGGTAAGGCGCATCTTCGGTGCTATGCAACTTAGGGATTTTGAAGGTAGACTAAAAGATTGATCTATAGTCTATTTTTATTGCCTGAATATGAAAATACCGAATGAACAATTTTCATATAGAGGTAGTGTAAATAGTAAAAAGAGCGGATGTTTTTCATGAAATTAATATTATTCGACAAAAATAGTTAATGATTGTCGAAAGCGCAATTATTTTGCCAAATTCTTTCCCTTAATAGTTCTTTATTACTATGTTAAAATAGATAGGCAGGTTTTTTTAGTAGAAGATTGGCGATTGGTTGTAGGTAGTGTCGAGTTGTGTATATTTGATGTTACCCCACCTTTACTAGATTTAATGAAAAGATATAGGTGATTTGTTTGGATAAAAAAGTACCCAAATCGATCGTAAAGAGCATCCGATATATAAAGCAAGATGCGACGGATGATCAATTAGATACGATTAAACAACTAGTGATTGAAGCGATTGATCGTCGAAAAGCAGTGTTAAACAAAAGTTAATTTGTTTTTGGTGATGTCTCCTGACCGTTATCAATGGAGGTACTCGGCTATGCTGTGGGTTAGTACGTACTAACCTTAGATGTTAAGTCATCATTGGTGTGGTGTGAGGGGGGGTTCGATGCCTCATACTTTATTTCATTACCAAATAAAAGTTTAAGCGAGGAAGTTACTAGTAGCTTGTTTGCTTAAGCTTTTATTGTATATCTTTTTCAAATCATTTCGGAGGTGTAGTTTGTGTCGTATAAAAGAAGGTTGCTTTCGCTCGTGTTTTTAGATTCGTTAATTGTTATTCTTTCTATTTTTGCTGGCTATTATATTTTATCTACTACAATGAGTTTTTTCGCGCCGATTCTTCTTATTAGTTCGATTTCATTATTAATTTCTCATCACTTTTTTGCAGCACGTTATAAAATCTATAATCGTGTTTGGCAGTATGCGAGTATGGGGGAATTAGCAGCGATTTTTAAGGTAGTTACGTTTTCGATACTAGTAACGGCAGTTGTTCAATTAGTCTTTAGTCAGACTGTGTTTATGAGAACTTTAATGATTACGTGGATGCTTCATATTTTATTAATTGGTGGTTCGCGTTTTTCTTGGCGATTGTACCGTGATACGTATATTAAACGAAGACAGGATCAAATACCAACGTTAGTGATTGGAGCAGGAGCAGCTGGAACGATGGTAGCTAGACAATTGCTGCAAAATCATGATGCAGAGCTTTCACCTGTGGCGTTTATTGATGATAATGCAAGTAAGCAAGGGTTAGAGTTATTAGGAATACCAGTCTTAGGGACAAGTGCTGATATTGAGAGAATTGTGAATGAAAATCAAATTAAGCATATTATTATTGCAATTCCTTCATTAAGTAAGAAAGAGTTAAATGACATTTTCGTCGAATGTTCAAAGACAAAAGCGAGAACGCAAATCATTCCGATGTTAGAGGATCTGATGGTTGGGAAGATTTCAGTAAATACGTTCCGTGACGTTGAAGTTGAGGATTTATTAGGAAGAGAACCGGTTGAACTTGATACAGAGCAAATTGGAAAGAAGCTAACAGGGAAAACAATTCTTGTTACTGGTGCTGGTGGCTCGATTGGATCAGAGGTTTGTCGTCAGGTTTGTAAGTTTACTCCTGATACGATCATTCTTTTAGGACATGGTGAAAACAGTATTTATTCGATTGAACTAGAATTGAAGAAACAATACCCAAACATCCATGTTGAGACTGAAATCGCAGATGTTCAGGATCGCGAGAAGATGTTCTCGATTATGAAGAAATACATCCCTGATGTTGTTTATCATGCGGCTGCGCATAAGCATGTACCGTTAATGGAGCGTAACCCGGAAGAAGCAGTGAAAAACAACGTGATTGGAACAAAGAATGTTGCCGAAGCAGCGAGTGAGGCCCGTGTTGGTAAGTTTGTGATGATTTCCACAGATAAAGCTGTTAATCCGACGAGTGTCATGGGGGCAACCAAGCGTATTGCTGAGATGGTGATTCAGCATATGGATATGGTAAGTGAGACGAGATTTGTTGCAGTGCGTTTCGGAAATGTACTTGGAAGTCGTGGTAGTGTTATTCCATTATTTAAGAAGCAAATTCAAGATGGTGGCCCGGTAACGGTTACTCACCCTGAGATGGTAAGATATTTTATGACGATCCCGGAGGCGTCAAGATTAGTGCTTCAGGCTGGTGCGTTAGCTAAAGGCGGCGAGATCTTTGTCTAGATATGGGTGAACCGGTGAAGATTGTTGATTTGGCGAAGAACTTAATTAGATTGTCTGGCTATACGGAAGAAGAGATGCCGATTGTCTTTACTGGGATGAGGCCAGGAGAGAAGATGTTTGAGGAACTCTTAGGTGCTGATGAGGTACATCCGGAGCAGATTTATCCCAAGATTTATATTGGGAAGACGCCGTTGGTGGATATTACCGTATGTCATAAGTTGGTTGCAAGTTTGGACGAGTTGAGTAAGGAAGAGTTGAGAGATCAATTATTGGATATTGCAAATTTCAGGAGTGAGGAATTAGTGATTGAGATAAATAGATAAGTTAGTCAGAAATCGTTGGTTAGTTGGCTAGGGTGCCTAATATCTAGCTAACTAACACATTACTCTCTAACCTTATTTGAGTGTATAGAGTATCCGAAATGGATGCAATAGGTGCTTGGTTGCTTAGTAGTTGGTTTGATAAAGTAAGCTTCTAATTAAGTACTAAATAACTAATAACAAATTATTAATTTACTTAAGGAAGGAAGTTTTAGCAATGGGAGATCGAATATTCCTTTCATCACCACATATGAGTGATGAGGGATATGAAATGGAATATGTAAAGGAAGCTTTTGATACGAACTGGATTGCTCCTCTAGGGGAAAATGTGAATGGATTTGAAAAAGAACTGGCCACTAAGGTAGGTGCAAAATCTGCAGCGGCACTAACTTCGGGTACTGGTGCGCTCCACTTAGCGTTGAGAGCTGCAGGAGTTGAAGAAGGGGATATCGTCTTCTGCCAAACACTTACATTCTCGGCTACGGCAAATCCAATTATCTATCAAAATGCAATTCCTGTATTTATAGACAGTGATTATGCAACTTGGAATATGTGCCCTAAAGCTTTGGAAGAGGCTTTTCAAAAGTATCCTGAGGTGAAGGCAGTTATCGTCGTCCACCTTTATGGTTTGTCTGCTGACATGGATAAAATAGTAGAACTGTGTAAGAAGCATAACGTTGTTTTAATAGAAGATGCAGCAGAAAGTTTAGGGACTTACTACAAAGGTAAGCATACTGGAACTTTTGGCGATTATGGCATCTTCTCTTTTAATGGGAACAAAATCATCACTACTTCTGGTGGTGGAATGCTTGTTTCCGATAATGAAGAAAGAATAGCTAAGGTAAGATTTTGGGCTACTCAATCTAGGGACCCAGCAAGGCATTATCAACATAGCGAATTAGGGTTCAATTATCGTATGAGTAATGTTGTTGCAGGGATTGGAAGAGGGCAACTTAAGGTTTTAGACCAAAGGGTTGAAAAGAAGAAATATATTTATGAATTTTATAATAGAGAACTTAGTGATTTAGATGGTGTTGAGTTCATGCCTAGCAATGAATGGGATAATCCAAACTATTGGTTAAGCTCAATGACATTAAACGGAAAGGTTAGGCCTATTGATATTATGGAAGCTTTAGGAGAACAGAATATCGAGTCTAGACCTATTTGGAAGCCGATGCATTTGCAACCTTTCTTTGAGAAGTGTGATTTTGTTGGAACTGACGTATCGGAGAAGTTGTTTAAGAATGGTATTTGTTTGCCGAGTGACACTAAGATGAATGATGAAGATTTGAAGAGAGTTGTAGAGATTGTAAAGGAGCTGTGGGTTAAGTGATGGGACCATCCAGAGGTGGTATTTATAGAAAAATTATTAAGAGAATGATGGATATTGTGTTATCTTTAACAGCCATTATTGTGCTAAGCCCAGTTCTTTTAGTGGTAGCCTTTTTTGTAAGGACTAAATTGGGAAGTCCAGTGCTGTTTAAGCAAAAAAGGCCAGGACTTGGAGAAAAGATCTTTACGATGTACAAGTTTAGAACGATGACCGATGAGAGAGATGAGAACGGTAGATTACTCCCTAACGAATTGAGGCATACTAAATTTGGGAGGTTTCTGCGAAGTACTAGTTTGGATGAGCTACCTGAACTAATAAATGTATTAAAAGGTGATATGAGCTTAGTTGGTCCAAGGCCATTACTAGTTGATTATTTAAGCCTATATAATGAAGAGCAATCACGTAGACATAATGTACGTCCCGGTATTACTGGATATGCTCAAGTAAATGGTAGAAATGCGATTTCTTGGGAAGAAAAATTTCAAAAGGATATTTATTACGTAGAAAAGTTGAGCTTTCTCCTAGATATAAAAATATTAATTCAAACTGTTATTAAGGTCTTTAAGAAAGAGAATGTTAATCAAAATAGTATTATTACGATGGATAGATTTAAAGGAACTGGAACTTAATGAATTTATTTTATAAGTAATATATTAAATTTTTTTAATTGTATTATCTTCCTTTAGATCAAATTTTAGTTTTTAAACTAATATATTTGGAGTTGAAATATAGATGAACACCATAGAGAGTTGGTATGATCAAACATTACCAGGAGAAAAAATTATCGTTATTGGATCAGGTAGTTTGGGTAAGTTAACAGTAGATTGTATACTTGGAAATAGAGATTTTTCACCTAATAACATAGCGATTCTTGATGACGATTTAAATACTCATGGTAAAAAATTACTTGGAGTTCCTGTGGTTGGAACGGTTGATCAAGCTCAAATATTAAGCAACATAAAAGGAATATCTTTTGTAATTGCAATTGCTAATAATAAGATTAGAAAGAAGATTGCGAATGATTATCCTGACTTGAATTTCAGGAGTATTATTAGTAACAAAGCAACCATTTCGCAGTTTTCTAATATTGGTAAAGGCAGCATTGTTTTGCCTGGTGTAGTCGTTGATCCTGATGCATGCATAAAAGAGCATGTAATTGTTAATAAAGCATCAACTATTGCACACGATGTTATCCTTCAAGATTTCTCACAAGTATCTCCTGGTGTTAATTTTGGTGGCTTTGTTGTGTTAGGGGAATGTTCATTTATTGGGTTAGGAGCCTCTGTGTTACCATCTATTAAAATTGCGAAAAATGTAGTTATTGGGGCCGGAGCAGTTGTAACTAAGGATATTGATATATCTTCTACAGTTTTTATAGGAAACCCTGCAAAGTTATTAAAGAAAAACGAGACTTAAGGGAAAGGTGAACTCAATGAGGATAACTATACTAGGGGGAGCTAGTTTCATTGGTTATTGGATTAAAGAGGAATTTAGAGAAAGAGAACCTTGTACTACTTTTCAAATTATTGATGCACCCCGTGAGGGACTTACCTTAATAAAAGATATAAAGATGCTTTTATCTCAATAAATTCTTTGTCTAAAGAAGACATATTTAAATTTTCTCCTTCTATCATAGTTATTAGTTTATATGATTTACTGAGTTATAGCTCACTCTCTTATAACGTAAAGAATAATAACGCGTTAATTAATTCTTTAAATCATATTATGGAAGTTTCAAAA